>NZ_LIQQ01000127.1:2114-49905 GCF_001418565.1 Streptomyces graminilatus
CCGCCGCCCTTTCCCGTTCCCATGCCGTTCCTGGGGGCTGTGCCCCCAGACCCCCCATCGGCCCTTAAGGGGCCTCGTCCTCAAGCGCCGGACGGGCTGGGGGGCCTGGGGCGGCCTCGTCCTCAAGCGCCGGACGGGCTGAAAATGGGCGGGCCTGGGGTGGCCTTGTCCTCCAGCGGCGGACGGGCTCAAATAACCGGGCCTGAGCCCGTTATTTGGGGGAGTCCTCCTTGCGTACCGACAGGAGGTCCTCCAGTTGTTCCTCCCTGGCCTGGGCGGCTACGAACAGGAGTTCGTCGCCTGCTTCCAGGGAGTCCTCGCGGGTCGGGGTCAGGACCCGGGTGCCGCGGATGATCGTCACGAGGGACGTGTCCTCCGGCCACTCCACATCGCCGACCTGGGTGCCGGCCAGGGCCGACTCCGGGGGGAGGGTCAGTTCGACCAGGTTGGCGTCGCCGTGGCTGAAGCGCAGCAGGCGTACCAGGTCACCGACGCTCACCGCCTCCTCGACCAGGGCCGACATCAGACGCGGTGTGGACACCGCCACGTCCACACCCCAGGCCTCGTTGAAGAGCCACTCGTTCTTGGGGTTGTTGACGCGGGCGACGACGCGCGGAACGCCGTACTCCGTCTTGGCGAGCAGGGAGACGACCAGGTTCACCTTGTCGTCGCCCGTCGCGGCGATCACGACGTTGCAGCGCTGCAACGCGGCCTCGTCCAGCGACGTGATCTCGCAGGCGTCGGCCAGCAGCCACTCCGCCCGGGGGACTCGTTCGACCGAGATGGCCGTGGGGGCCTTGTCGATCAGCAGGATCTCGTGGCCGTTCTCCAGCAGCTCGCCCGCGATCGAGCGGCCGACGGCACCGGCACCGGCAATGGCGACCCTCATCAGTGACCGGCCTCCTCTTCAGGGCCCTCGGCGAAGGACGCCTCGACCTTCTCGACGTCGTCCGTACGCATCATCACGTGCACCAGGTCGCCCTCCTGCAGCACCGTCTGCGAGGTGGGCAGAACCGCCTCGCCCAGACGGGTGAGGAAGGCGACGCGCACGCCGGTCTCCTCCTGCATCTTGCTGATCTTGTGGCCGACCCAGGCCGACGACGCGTGCACCTCGGCGAGCTGGACGCCACCGGTGGGATCCCGCCAGAGCGGCTCCGCGCCGGACGGCAGCAGCCGGCGCAGCATCTGGTCGGCCGTCCAGCGGACCGTGGCGACGGTCGGGATGCCCAGGCGCTGGTAGACCTCGGCGCGGCGCGGGTCGTAGATGCGGGCCGCGACGTTCTCGATGCCGAACATCTCGCGGGCCACCCGGGCGGCGATGATGTTCGAGTTGTCACCGCTGGAGACGGCGGCGAAGGCGCCCGCCTCCTCGATGCCCGCCTCACGCAGGGTGTCCTGGTCGAAGCCGACCCCGGTGACACGACGGCCGCCGAACCCGGAGCCCAGTCGTCGGAAGGCGGTGGGGTCCTGGTCGATCACGGCGACCGTGTGCCCCTGTTGCTCCAGGGTCTGCGCGAGAGCGGAACCCACTCTGCCGCAGCCCATGATGACGATGTGCACGACCGTCCTTCCGATCCGATGTCATGGCCCCGCCGTTGTCGACTTGGCCTGAACAGGGTCTCAGACCCTGGCCCAAGCTACACACGCACGGTGGGCGGAGGGCACCCCCGCGTGGACTCCGTACGCACCCGTCGCCGCCTACCTGCGGCTGATGCTGCGCACGCTGGCCACGGTCAGCAGGGCGAGGACCACGAGTGCGACGGCGGCGCCGATCAGCTCCGCGGCGAGATGCGGCATGAGGTCTCCCGGACGAGAGGGGGATACGGGAAAGCCGTGAGTATGGGCAAATAGGGCATAAGGAGTGTTGTGGTTTGGTCATATAGCCATGAGGACGCGGATCCGGGGGTGTCCGCCTGTCTCGGGTGCGGGAATTTCACTCGGTGGACCATCGGGTTTTCACCCGGATGTGCCCAGAACAAGGCGGGCAGCTTACGATCCTGTCCGTGTCCAAACTGACCGACGTGCCCAAACGGATCCTGATCGGGCGCGCACTGCGCAGTGATCGGCTCGGCGAAACGCTACTGCCGAAGCGCATCGCTCTCCCCGTCTTCGCCTCCGACCCGCTGTCCTCCGTGGCCTACGCTCCCGGGGAAGTGCTGCTGGTCCTGTCGATCGCGGGCGTGTCGGCATACCACTTCAGCCCGTGGATCGCGGTCGCTGTCGTCGTACTGATGTTCACCGTGGTCGCTTCCTACCGGCAGAACGTGCACGCGTACCCGAGCGGCGGCGGCGACTACGAGGTCGCGACCACCAACCTCGGCCCCAAGGCCGGCCTCACGGTCGCCAGCGCGCTGCTCGTCGACTACGTGCTGACCGTCGCCGTGTCGATCGCCTCCGGCATCGAGAACCTCGGCTCCGCCGTCCCCTTCGTCGTCGAGCACAAGGTGTTCTGCGCGGTCGCCGTCATCGTGCTGCTCACGCTGATGAACCTGCGGGGCGTCAAGGAGTCCGGCAAGCTGTTCGCGATCCCGACGTACGTGTTCGTCGCGGGCGTCTTCATCATGATCGCGTGGGGCGCGTTCCGTGGTCTGGTGCTGGGCGACGAGATGCGCGCACCGACGGCCGGCTACGAGATCAAGGCCGAACACCAGGGACTGGCGGGATTCGCGCTGGTGTTCCTTCTCCTCCGCGCCTTCTCCTCCGGCTGTGCCGCGCTCACCGGCGTCGAGGCCATCTCCAACGGTGTGCCGGCCTTCCGCAAGCCCAAGTCCAAGAACGCGGCGACCACGCTCGCGGCGATGGGTCTCCTCGCCGTCACCATGTTCTGCGGAATCATCGTGCTGGCCATGACCACCAAGGTGCGGATGGCCGAGAACCCCGCCCACGACCTGCTGGACAAGGGCGTCCCGCTCGGCCCCGGCTACGTCCAGAACCCGGTGATCTCGCAGGTCGCGGAGGCCGTCTTCGGTGACGGCAGCTTCTTCTTCGTCCTGCTGGCCGCCGCCACCGCGCTGGTGCTCTTCCTGGCCGCCAACACCGCGTACAACGGCTTCCCGCTGCTCGGCTCGATCCTCGCGCAGGACCGTTACCTCCCGCGCCAGCTGCACACGCGCGGTGACCGGCTCGCCTTCTCCAACGGCATCGTGCTGCTCGCCGGCGCGGCAGTCCTGCTGGTGTGGATCTACGGGGCGGACTCGACCCGCCTCATCCAGCTCTACATCGTCGGCGTGTTCGTGTCCTTCACGCTCAGCCAGACCGGCATGGTCCGGCACTGGAACCGCCACCTGGCCACCGAGAAGGACCCGGCGAAGCGCCGGCACATGGTCCGCTCCCGCGCCATCAACACCTTCGGCGCGTTCTTCACCGGGCTGGTGCTGGTCGTCGTACTCGGTACGAAGTTCACGCACGGCGCCTGGGTGGCGCTGCTCGGCATGGTGATCTTCTACGCGGTGATGACCGCGATCCGCAAGCACTACGACCGGGTCTCCGAGGAGATCGCCGCGCCGGAGGGCCCGAGCGACGACAGCGTACGGCCGTCGCGGGTGCACTCGGTCGTCCTGATCTCGAAGATCCACCGGCCCACCCTGCGCGCGCTCGCGTACGCCAAACTGATGCGCTCCGACACCCTGGAGGCCGTCAGCGTCAACGTCGACCCGGCGGAGACGAAGGCGCTGCAGGAGGAGTGGGAGCGGCGGGGGATCACCGTCCCGCTGAAGGTGCTCGACTCGCCGTACCGGGAGATCACCCGGCCCGTGATCGAGTACGTGAAGGGGCTGCGCCGGGAGTCGCCGCGCGACGCCGTGTCCGTGATCATCCCGGAGTACGTGGTCGGCCACTGGTACGAGCAGCTGCTGCACAACCAGAGCGCGCTGCGGCTCAAGGGCCGCCTGCTGTTCACCCCGGGCGTCATGGTGACGTCGGTGCCGTACCAGCTCCAGTCCTCCGAGGCGGCCAAGATCCGGGCCCGCAAGCGGCAGGAGTGGAACGCGCCCGGATCCGTCCGCCGCGGACCCGCCGAGGAGCGGACGCAGCAACGGACGGAAGACACCCAGGAACCGAGCGCGAAGAACTGACGGTCCCGGGCCAGTCCCGTACGTCTTGTACGTCTCGTGCGGGCTTGTGGTGAGCGGTCGGGCGGCACCCACGTAGACTGGTGGGCTGTTGTCCGGCCGTTCCCTTTTCCCTCTTCTCTGGAGTCACCCCGCCATGCAGGCAGAACCGAAGAAATCGCTGGCGGGCCAGGAGTACGAGGTCGAGGTCGGTCCCGTCGCCCACGGCGGCCACTGCGTCGCCCGTACGGACGACGGCCAGGTGCTCTTCGTCCGGCACGCGCTGCCCGGTGAGCGGGTCGTGGCCCGGGTGACGGAGGGCGAGGAGGGCGCGCGGTTCCTGCGCGCCGACGCGGTGGAGGTCCTCACGGCGTCCAAGGACCGGGTCGAGGCCCCCTGCCCGTACGCCGGCCCCGGCCGCTGCGGCGGCTGCGACTGGCAGCACGCCAAGCCCGGTGCCCAGCGCCGCCTCAAGGGCGAGGTCATCGCCGAACAGTTGCAGCGGCTCGCCGGCCTGACCCCGGAGGAGGCCGGCTGGGACGGCACGGTGATGCCGGCCGAGGGCGACAAGCTGCCGCCGGGCGAGGTGCCCCAGTGGCGTACGAGGGTCCAGTACGCGGTGGACGCGGACGGCAACGCCGGGCTGCGCCGCCACCGCTCGCACGAGGTCGAGCCGATCGAGCACTGCATGATCGCGGCGCCGGGTGTCAGCGAGCTGGGCATCGAGCAGCGCGACTGGGCCGGCATGGAGTCCGTCGATGTGATCGCCGCGACCGGATCCCAGGACCGCATGGTCATCCTGGAGCCGAAGCCGGGCGCCCGCCTTCCCCTCGTCGAGCTCGACAAGCCTGTCTCCGTCATGCGGGTCGAGGAGCACGACGGCGGCATCCACCGGGTCCACGGCCGCGCGTTCGTCCGCGAGCGTGCCGACGGCCGTACGCACCGTGTCGGCAGCGGCGGCTTCTGGCAGGTCCACCCGATGGCCGCGGACACGCTGACGAAGGCGGTCATGCAGGGCCTGCTCCCGCGCAAGGGCGACATGGCCCTCGACCTCTACTGCGGCGTCGGCCTCTTCGCGGGCGCCCTGGCCGACCGGATCGGCGACAAGGGCGCGGTGCTCGGCATCGAGTCGGGCAAGCGCGCGGTCGAGGACGCCCGGCACAACCTCGCCGCCTTCGAACGCGTCCGCATCGAACAGGGCAAGGTCGAGGCGGTCCTGCCGCGCACGGGCATCACCGAGGTCGACCTCATCGTCCTGGACCCGCCGCGGGCTGGGGCCGGCCGGAAGACGGTCGAGCAGCTCGTGAAGCTGGGCGCACGCAAGATCGCGTACGTGGCGTGCGATCCGGCGGCGCTGGCCCGGGATCTGGGGTACTTCCGGGACGGGAGGTATCGGGTGCGGACGTTGCGGGCTTTCGATCTGTTTCCGATGACGCATCATGTGGAGTGTGTGGCGATCCTGGAGCCGGTCACGAAGGGCTCCTGACCTGCGATTTTGAGTATGTGCGCTATGTGCGCTATGTGCGGTGTGGGCGTTACGGGCGATGTCTTGACGCTGAGACGACGCTCGTTCTGATGAGGCGTCAGGCACGTTGGGGTGCTGGCCAGGCGGCCTGTAGCGGCTGGGGAACGGGTGGCTGAGTGGAGCGATCGCCTTGCCCAAACGGCCTACATGCTTCAGGGCCGCGCCAAGATTGGTCAGTGCCATACCCTCAAAGTTGGAGTTCCCCCCTCACGCAGGAGGCTGACTGCCTGGGGGCGGTGCGCAGCGCGGCCAGGACCCGCTGTCCACCCGCCGCCAGCGTGCTGATCAGCTGGGAGACCGTCGGGTCGGAGGCCACCGGCCCGAACACGGCCGGCTCGGCCCGCAACATGCCCACATCGGCCAGGCAGTCCCCGCCCAGCGCCACCGCGAGCCCGACATCCAGCAGGATCTTGCCCGGATCATGCACCGTCCGCGGCTTGCGCCAGGGCACGAGTGCCGCCGATATCGCCGCATCGAGACCGGACTTGCCGATCGTCTCGACCAGCAGCACCGCCCCGGCCTGCGAAACGACTCCGCGACCGCCGCCTTCGACGCGGACACGCGGGTAGGACCCGATTCGCTTCCTCACCTGGAGAGTACTTCTTCCCGTGCAGCCGACAGAACCCTAGACAAGTCCCATCGTTGCAGGTCAGGAGCACTCTCCGTTTATTTGATCAAGACGTGGACGAGCACGCTCATGAAAGCGCGAGGCTAGGGCCTCAAGGGCATTTCGCCTGCTCCGAACGCCCTCTGAGACCTTCCTCACCTCTCCGTAAGAGATGTACGCGCTTCAGTCCACTGTGGCTGACTGGTACCGCATGGACGGCAGTTCCGCCTCGTTCGGTTTCCGGCAGTGGAGGAAGACCTTTGGCCAGACATCGATGGGGCTTGCGCCGCTGGGTCGCCGCTGTGTGCACCGTGGTCGTCACCGCGACGTTGATCGTGGCGGTCGACTTCGCCGTCGGCCCGGGTGTCACCCCGGCGGCGGCGGCACCCACGGACCGGCTGACCGGGCAGTGGAACATGCAGGGCCGGAACGACGGCATCACCGGAGTTCCCCAGTCCCGGTGGACCGCCGAGGTCACCAACCTTCTTCACGGGGGGATCCAGGTCCTGGCCCTGCAGGAGGCGGGGAGCAACGCGCCCACGGGGGCCTCGTACGTGCCGCGGGTTTTCCCGGGCGGCAGGGTGCAGATGTACACGTGGAACTTGGGCAGCCGCGAAACCCGGCGGGAGGACTACAACATCTTCTGGGGCCTCACCGGCCAGCAGCGCAACGGGCTGGCCTTCGTGATCCGCGACCTGCCGGAAAACCAGGTGCAGAATGCCGTGACGCTGACGGTGCCCGGGTCCATCCGGCCTGTGCTCGGCGTGCAGCTGGGAAATGACTGGTACTTCACCGCTCATGCGCAGTCGAACGGTCCCAACGCACGCAATGACGCCCCGGACATCATCGCCGTGGCGGAGCAGTTCATTGCCCAGCGAGGTCTGGACGAGGACTACATGGTGCTGGCCGACTTCAACGAGGAGCCCGGCCAGATGCCCGCCGCGCTTCACAACCACATCATCGCGACGGACGACCCCACACATCAGAACGGCCGCGTCCTCGATTACGCGTATCTGAACACCGGCAACAACAACACCGTCCAGGCCGACCGCCCGGGCGTGGGGTCGGACCATTATGCCGTCCGCTACCGGATCAACAACGCCTGTCGGCCCGGCGCGGTCGCCCCCCGAGACGCCGCCGACAAGTGTGACAGGCCGGTTCCGGGCGAGCGGTACCGCTTCTACGTACGGAACGTCGACAACCAGGTGCTCTCCAACGCTGTCGGCCACGAGGACCCGGCGCCGGCCCTCCGGGCGCCGACCGGCAACGATGCCGAGGCGCTGCGGGTGCTGTTCAGCTCGACGCCCGGACAATATCTGTTGGCTTTCGACGACAACTGGTGCATCGAGCGCGGTGGCGTCGGCCGACCGGTACACACTGCGCCGTGCGATCCCGCATCGGAGGACCAGACCTGGTTCTTCTCCGAGGGGCAGATCGTCTCGGCCGGTACCGCCGGGTCGTTGCAGTCCGCGCAGTCCGCCGGGGACCGCGAGCTGTACGTGCTCCGGTGGAACTTCCCCTGGCGGTTCGAGCCGTTCGGCCCGTCCTTCCCGATCCGCCCCCGGTCCCTCGGGACCTCGGACATACGGTTGCTGCCACTGGGTGACTCGATCACGCAGGGCGTCGGCGGAAGCCCGGGCGGGACGGGCTACCGGGCCCGGTTGTGGGACCTGCTGTCGGACAACCCCGGTGCGCTGGACTTCGTGGGTTCGGTGAAAACCGGAGAGCTGCCGGACACCGACCACGAGGGACATCCGGGCTGGAAGATCAGTCAGATCAACAATCTGGTCCGGGACTGCACCATCCGCCGCTACCGGCCCAATGCAGTGACCCTGCACATCGGGACGAACGATCTACGGAACGACGTCGACATTGCTGCCACCGCAGAGCGCCTGCGCACGCTGATCAACACGATTCTCCGGCTCGCGCCGGAGACCACCGTGCTGGTGGCCACGCTGGTGCCGTCACTGTCACCGGACGTGAACGCCCGGATCCAGCAGTACAACGCGCGGGTGGTGAGCCTGGTCCAGGGGCTACAGGCCGCCGGGGGGCCGGTACGGCTGGTCGACATGAGCGCGGTGACCACCGCCGACCTGAACGACTCGTTGCACCCGAACAACAATGGCTACCGGAAGATGGCTGACGCATTCTCCCGCGCGCTCGACAGTGCGGTGGCGGAAGGCCTGGTCCAGTCGCCGGAGCCGGGTGACTCCGGGACCTGCGGGGACAGCTCCGCCACCCCTCCCCCGGCGGACACGCCTTCCCCGCCCGGCTGGAAGTGGGCCGGGCAGGTCGCCGCGGGGGCGGGTCCTCGTGATCAGGTGCGGTTCGCCGACCTCAACGGTGACGGCCGCGACGACTACCTCGTTGTCGGCGACCAGGGTCAGGTCAAAGCCTGGTTCAACACCGGCACGGGCGACGCCGTCGCCTGGGCCGCCCAGGGCGAAGTCGCCGCGGGGGCGGGTCCTCGTGATCAGGTGCGGTTCGCCGACCTCAACGGTGACGGCCGCGACGACTACCTCGTTGTCGGCGACCAGGGTCAGGTCAAAGCCTGGTTCAACACCGGCACGGGCGACGCCGTCGCCTGGAGCGCCCAAGGCGAAGTCGCCGCAGGCATCGGCGCCAGCCGGGATCAGGTGCGGTTCGCCGACATCGACCTCGACGGCCGCGCCGATTACCTCGTCGTCGGCGACCAGGGCCAGGTCAGGGCCTGGACGAACAACCTTGGCAGCGCCGGGCGTCCGTGGGCGGGGGGCGGCGAAATCGCCTCGGGGGTAGGCGCCACTCGCGATCAGGTGCGGTTTGCCGATCTGAACGGTGACGGCCGCGACGACTACCTCGTGGTGGACGACCAGGCCGGGATCCGAGGATGGCTCAACGCCGTCGGCGACGGTGGCCGGTCGTGGGACTACCAGGGTGCCGTCGCCGGCGGGGTCGGTGCCAGCAGTACCGAGTTGGCCCTGGCCGATCTCAACGGCGACGGCCGCGCCGACTACCTCAAGGTCGGCGCCGAGGGACAGGTCTCCATGTGGCTCAACTACCGCTACGGCCGCTCCGACCCGTGGGCCTGGCAGGGCCTGATCGCCACCGCCGGCGCCCCGCGTCAGCAGGTGCGGTTCGCCGATCTCAATGGCGACGGCCGCGACGACTACCTCGTCGTAGGGGATCACGGTGAGGTCCGCGCGTGGCTGAACATCCCGGACGGCGGCGGTGTCGGCTGGAAGTGGATCGGGCAGGTCGCTGCGGGGGCGGGTTCTCGTGATCAGGTGCGGTTCGCCGACCTGAACGGTGACGGTCGCGACGATTATCTTGTTGTCGGTGACGAGGGTCAGGTCAAGGCCTGGTTGAACACCGGTACCGGTGATGCCGTCGCCTGGGCTGCCCAGGGTGGGGTCGCTGCGGGGGCGGGTTCTCGTGATCAGGTGCGGTTTGCCGATCTCAACGGTGACGGTCGCGACGATTACCTTGTTGTCGGTGACCAGGGTCAGGTCAAAGCCTGGTTCAACAGCGGCACCGGTGACGCCGTCGCCTGGGCCGCCCAGGGCGAAATCACGGCAGGCGTCGGCGCAGCAGGGAACACGGTTGTCTTCGCCGACCTCAACGGCGACCGCAAGGACGACTACCTGGTGCTCGGCGAGTACGGCCAGATCCGTGCCTGGGTCAACAATCTCGGCGGTGCGGGCAGCGCGTGGTTGTCCCGCGGCACAATCGCCTCGGGTGTCGGCTACTCACGCGACGAGGTCGAACTGGCCGAGATCAACGGTGACCGCCGCGCCGACTATGTCGTCCTTGACCAACAGGGCGGGGTCCGGGCCTGGTTCAACAACACGGCGGCGGGCAGTCCGGCGCCGGGCGATCCACCGGCGATGCCGGGCGACCCGAGCCCTCCTACACGTCCGGGCGACGACGGTTCCCTTCAGGGCACCGTGCTTCCGATCTGCGTCGCCAACCGGTGCTGATGACGCTCTCACCTTGTCCCTGTTGGCCGGGCTCACATGACAATGCGCCGGACGTAAGCTTGTCACCACCGGCGCCGCGGCACGCTGCGTCGTGGCCTCCCGCCTCGCAGCGGGGCTGGTCCCGCACGTCCGCTTCGTGGTCGTCGCCGATGGGCCGGTGCCCGGTGCAGCGCATCTGAGCCCGAATTCGGTGAGCACGTCGGCCCTGGTCCGGGCGATGAGTCGCTGAATGGTGCGAACCGGACTACCAGGCCAGGGGAGTCCGGGCCCGCAGCCGGGTCGGACACGGTGGAACGGACGGACAGCGGGGCGGTCTCCAGTGCCTGAACCTGCCAGCGCCGTGCTTCCAGGCCGTTACGAAGCGCCGCGATGTCGGTGGCGACATCGAGGTCGGCTGGCGCGGTTCACGAGGTGGTGCGCCCGCACGGTTTATCTTGTCGCGATCCTGGAGCCGGTGAGCAAGGCATCCTGACCAGCGGTTTGGTGACATCTTGTGGGACGAGGGGGCACCTTGCTCACCAACGGCCGGGCACCGTCCGTACGCGATGCGAGCGACCGGAGTCGCACGCGTGCGAGACGGTGCAGGCCGTACAGGACCGGATCGGCTGGAGAAGCCTTCAAAGCCGACGCCGCTTCGTCGCCAACGCCTCCCAAGAACTCACTTCGAGAGCCTCGGCGGTGTCCGTGAGGACCTGTTCACCGCCGATCGCGAAGCCGAACATCCGATCGAAGCGCTCCTGCTGCTCGCTCGCAGCCACCGCGGAGCGGACGAGACCGTGAGCGTGGATCTCGCGGAGACCGCGCGGCTCGGGACCTCCGAACGGTGACGGCGTGAGCCGGCGTCGAGGGCGCCCTCGACCTCCCCCCGCGCATTCCCTGAGAGCCGTTCTCGGCGGACGGCGCCCGCAGCGGGCGTTCAGAGGTGGCCGTCCAGGAAGGCCCGTACCTGCGTGGTGGTCATGGGACCGGTGCCGTGTGCCACCGCCGCTCCCTCCTTCAGCAGGACGTAGGACGGGGCTCCGGTGATCCCGTAGCGCTCGGTCGCGGCCGGACAGCGCGTGATGTCGGCGCGGACGGCTGTCAGACGGCCCGTGTAGTCGTCGGCGACGCCACCCACGACGAGGTCCATCACCCGGCAGGGCTCGACTGCCTTGGGCCATGTCCCGGTGAAGTACGCGAGGACCGGAACTCCGCTCATCCCGAGGATGAAATCGAACTCCGCGTCCTCACGTGGCCGGTGAACCCGGTTCGCCATGGAAGCTCCTGACCTCACGTTCCGTCATTTCCTCCCCATCATCCCCCGCCCCTGTCCTCGCCTCTGCCCCTGGCGACCCGGCCCGTCCGCCCCGCCGCGCGCCCGTGGACCGGCTCGTGCCAGGGCGGCGCCGTCCACGAGGACATGAGGGCCGACGCGGTCGTGGACGGCCGGCGTACGCGTCAGCCGGCCGTCCGAAGGCCGACCGCCAGCGTCAGTTCAAGGACCCGCTGTGGCGATGCGAGATCCGGGAACAGCTCCCGTAGCTGCGACATCCGGTACCGGACCGTCTGAGGATGGACGAACAGCGCCGCCGCCACCTCGTCCCGTCTGCCCTGGTGCAGCAGCCACTCCCGCAGCGTCTCCTCCAGCCGCTGTGCGGTCGCGACAGGCAGGATCCGCAACGGTGCGAGGGCTCGGGCGCGCAGGTCCGCGAACGCGTCCGCGTCGGCGCTCAGCACCAGCTCGGGCAGGTGGTCCTCGGTGTCGCGGATGTCGGAGGAGAGGGAGCGCGCGCGTACGGCTCGTGCGTACGAGGCGGACGCGCGGGTCCATGGGCGGGCCGGGCCGACCACGGCGGTGCGGTCGGTGAGCTGCCGCAGGAGATGTGACCGGTCGGCATCGGGGACGAGCAGCACACCGGTGGCGTCCGGCAGATCGTCGAGGACGAGGGTGCTCGGGTCGAGCACGCGGTAGGCGGGCCTGGCCTGGGCGGCGGGCAGCAGGACCGCGGTCAGTGAAACCGGAGGCTGCCACCCGGCCCGTTGAGCGGAGGCCAGCAGCACGTCCGGGCTCGCGTCGGCGAGGAGGTCGCGGGCCAGGTGCTCCAGGTGGCGCTCGTGGGCCCTGCCCAGGGCGGCCAGTTCGTCGGCGTGGCCCGCGGCGCTCGCGGCGGAGAGCTCGTCGATGTAGGCGAAGGTCAGTTCGGCGAACTTGGCGACCTCCGCGGCGGGCAGACCCGCGGGTACGGCACCCGCCGCCAGGCATCGCCAGGCCACGCGGGCGCCGACGCGGTAGGCGCTGAGCAGGGCGTCCATCGAACGGCCGTCGCGCACCTCGCCGCGGCCCAGCTCGTAGGCCGCGTCACCGGCGTCGCCGCCTGTGGCGTTCCCGCTCGCGAGGTCCAGGTAGTGCCCCAGGGCGGTGCGGACGGCTCGGCGGATGGTGCCGCCCATGGGGCCCGAAAGGGCGTTGGCGTAGGAGGGGACCTCGTCGATGATCGCCTGGACGACCTCGTCGGCGGTGGTCTTCAGTGCGGCCCGAAGCGCGGTGACCGTCGTCTCATCCATGGCCAGTTCACTGACCCTCCGGATTGCATGGCTCATGTTTTTGTTCCCTGTGAACAATTCGGCCGACCAGATTTACGTCCTGTGGTCAGGACTTTACGCCTCGCGGCACAGCAGGCTGGAGTCATGACGAGTACAGCCCTCCGCAGCAGGGCGTGGAAACTGCTGGAGATGGTCACGACGCCGCTGCTGCCGTCCGACTACCTCGACCTGGTCAGCCCACTGCGTGCGGGCGCCGACCTGCGTGGGCGCATCGAGGCCGTGCACCCCGAGACGGGCGACGCCGCGACCATCGTGATCAGACCGGGGCGGGGCTGGCGCGGCCACACGGCCGGTCAGTACGTGCGGATCGGGGTCGACGTCGACGGGGTGCGCCTGTGGCGTGCCTACTCCGTCACCTCGCCGACAAACAGCCAGGACGGCCGCGTCACGATCACCGTGAAGGCGATCCCGGACGGCAAGGTCAGCAACCACCTGGTCCGCAGAGCGCAACCGGGCACGCTGATCCACCTCGACCAGGCGACCGGTGACTTCGTGCTGCCGCGGGCCAAGCCCGCCAAGGTGCTCTACCTGACGGCCGGCAGCGGCATCACGCCCGTGATGGGCATGCTGCGCGACACCGAGTTCGACGACGCCGTCATGGTCCACTGCGCGCCACAGCCGCAGGACGTGATCTTCCGCGACGAACTCCACGACCTGGTCGCGGACAACAAGCTGCGGCTCACCGAGGTGCACACCGACACGGACGGCAAGCTCGACATCGCCCGTCTCGACGAACTGGTGCCCGACTGGGCCGAGCGCGAGACCTGGGCCTGCGGGCCCGCGGGCCTGCTCGACGCCGCCGAAGAGCACTGGACCGAGCACGGCGTACAAGAGCGCCTGCACATCGAACGCTTCCGCCCCAGCATCGTCGTCGCCGGTGACGGCGGCGGCGAGGTCACATTCAGCACCACCGGCAAGACCGTCGAGGCGGACGGCGCCACGCCGTTGCTGGACATCGGCGAGGAAGCCGGCGTGCTCATGCCCTCCGGGTGCCGTATGGGCATCTGCTTCGGCTGCGTCACACCGCTCAAGGCGGGCGCCGTCCGCGACCTGCGCACCGGCGAGATCACCGAGGCCGAGCCGGGCGTCCTCATCCAGACCTGCGTGTCCGCCGCGGCGGGCCCCTGCGACATCGAACGGTAGGAGCACCGTGACCGCCATCGACCCCACCGCCCACCTGACCACGGCGCAGATCGAGGAACTCGGCCGCGAGCTGGACGCGATCCGCGACGAGGTCATCGCCGACCGCGGCGAGAAGGACGCCGCCTACATCCGCAGGGTCATCTCGGCACAGCGCAAGCTGGAGCTGGTCAGCAGGGGCGTACTGCTGTTCTCGATCTTCCCGCCCGCGTGGCTGATCGGCACCGCCGGTCTGTCCGTGGCGAAGATCATGGACAACATGGAGATCGGCCACAACGTCCTGCACGGCCAGTGGGACTGGATGCGGGACCCGAAGATCCACTCCACCACCTGGGAGTGGGATCACGTCTCGCCGTCCGATCAGTGGAAGCACTCGCACAACGAGCTGCACCACACGTACACCAACGTGATCGGCAAGGACAACGACCTCGGCTACGGCATCATGCGCGTCGACGAGGACCAGAAGTGGCACCCGTTCTACCTCGCCCAGCCGCTGTGGAACTTCATCAACGCCTGCTTCTTCGAGTACGGCATCGCGGCGTACGACCTGGAGCTCGGCAAGAACCTGCACAAGCGCCGCCGCAACAACCCTGAGTTCCGCGCGCGGGTCAGGGCCGTGGGCCGCAAGATCCGCAAGCAGGTGCTCAAGGACTACGTGATCCACCCGCTGCTGTCGGGCCCGTCGTTCCTCCCCACGCTCGCCGCCACGTTCACCGCGAACCTGGTCCGCAACATCTGGTCCCACTCGGTGATCATGTGCGGGCACTTCCCCGAGGGCGTGCAGGTCTTCGAGCGCCGGTCGATCAAGGGCGAGACGCGCGGCCAGTGGTACCTGCGCCAGATGATGGGCTCCGCGAACATCAGCGGCAGCAAGGCCATGCACTTCATGACTGGCAACCTGTCGCACCAGATCGAGCACCACCTCTTCCCGGACCTGCCGAGCAACCGGTACGCCGAGGTCGCGGTGAAGGTGCGCGCGCTGTTCGAGAAGTACGAGCTGGAGTACGTCAGCGGGCCGCTGCCCAAGCAGGTGTTCTCCGCGTGGCACAAGGTCTTCCGCCTCTCGCTGCCGAACAAGAAGTCCAAGGTCGAGACGCCGGACCGCGAGCCGGAGCTCCTCGCGGCCTGATTCCCGGTTCCTCCGACGCGTCAGGCGGAGTGCGTCGCGGTCCGCCTCCGGACGCCCCGGGGCGCGGACCGCGTGTGACTTCTCCCACCTGCTCTTGCCGGAGCGGGGATCGCTTACCTACGTTCGGGCACATGTCCTCCCAAGACCGTGCCCTTCCTGGCGAACCGGACGAACCCGCCGCGGCGAGCATCCCCGCGGCGGACCGGCCCGGCGCCCTCCCCACGGTCGACTTCGCCGTGGACCTGAGCTCGCACGAGCTGCTTCGGCGCGCCCATGTCCTGGACGCCCTCGGCTCCGACTGGGACCCCGTCGCCGTACTCCGCGGCGAGGAAGCGGCGTACGAACTGCTGTACTCCGGCCTCAGCGCGGAGCAGCAGCGGGTGTACGACGAGCTGGTCCTCGCCGGTGTGCTTCCACGGAGAGGGGACGGCCATGCTGCCGCTTGACCCGCAGGCCGACATCGGGCGTCGCGCCTGGGTGGCCTGCCCGAACTGTGACGACCGTCGCGGATGCGGCACCTGCGAGCAGGGGCGCACCTGCTCCGAGCACTGGCGCTACCTGCTCTCCAACGTCGGCAGCCTGCTCCACCTGCAGTGCCGGTCCTGCACCCACATCTGGACGCACGAGACCCATTTCGGTGCCACCCGCTCCCCGTGGGAGCGCGTCACCAGCGGCCTGCGACGACAGTGATCGTCCACAGCCGCTGACCCGGTGAGGCCGGACGGCGGATCGGTGCCCGCTTTCGGATGACCTCACCGTCTGCCGCCGGGAACGGCGGGCCGCCCTGGCCGAGGATCTCGGTCGGCGGCCATCCCTGCCTGCCGTTCCGTCCGCCCGGAGGCAGCCGTGCACATCCTGATCCTGGCCAGCGCGTTCAACAGCCTCACCCAGCGCGCCCACGCCGAACTGCGCGACCGAGGCCACACCGTGGCGGTGGAACTCGCCCTCCCCGGCAGCCCGTTGCCGGACGCCGTACGGCGGCACGCGCCGCAGCTCGTCGTGGCGCCGATGCTGAAGACGGCGATTCCCGAGGAGGTGTGGTCGGCGTACACCTGCCTCGTCGTCCATCCGGGGCCCGTGGGTGACCGGGGACCGTCCTCCCTGGACTGGGCGATCCACGAGGGCGCCGACCAGTGGGGCGTCACCGTCCTTCAGGCCGACGGCGAGATGGACGCCGGTGACGTGTGGGCCTGCGTGCCCTGTCGGATCCCCGAGGTGCCCAAGAGCGAGCTGTACCGGGGTGAGATCGCCGACGCCGCGATCGAGGCGCTCATGCTCGCGGTGGACCGATTCGCCGGAGGAACCCACGTACCGTGCGAGCAGGACGCGGCAGGAACGGGCGGCGCCCGCCCGCGCTCCCGGCCGTACCTCGACCAGAGTGTCCGCCGGATCGACTGGGCCGAGGACTCCACGCGGACCGTGCTGCGCAAACTGAGGGCGGCGGACTCGCAGCCCGGAGTGCTGGACACGCTGCTCGGCGGTGAGTGGTATCTGCACGGCGGTCATCCCGAGAGCGTGCTGCGGGGCCGGCCGGGCGAACTGCTGGCCACCCGCGCGGGGGCGGTCTGCCGGGCCACCAGGGACGGCGCCGTGTGGATCCCCGAACTGCGGCCCCGGCGCGGACCCGGACAGCCGCCCACGTTCAAACTGCCCGCCGTCCTGGCCCTGGGCGACCTGCTGCCGCCGCTGCCCGAGCATGCCCCGCCCCTGTCGCCCGAGGCGCGGCACAGCACCTGGACGGACATCCGCTACCGGGAGGACGGGAACGTGGGCTTCCTGTCGTTCTCCTTCCCCGGTGGCGCCATGAGCACGGAGCAGTGCCGACGTCTGCTGGACGCCTACCGGGAGGCGTGTGCGCGGCCCACGTCGGTGCTGGTGCTGGGCGGCGAACGGGACTTCTTCTCCAACGGGATCCACCTCAACGTCATCGAGGCCGCCGAGGACCCCGGCGCCGAGTCCTGGGCGAACATCAACGCCATCGACGACCTGGTCGAGGCCGTCCTGACGACGACGGACCGGCTGGTGGTCTCGGCGGTCGCGGGCAACGCCGCGGCGGGCGGAGTGATGCTCGCCCTGGCGGCCGACGAGGTCTGGTGCCGTTCGGGCGCCGTGCTGAACCCGCACTACCGGCTGATGGGCCTGTACGGCTCCGAGTACTGGACCCACACCCTGCCGCGCAGGGTGGGGCCCGCGACCGCCGAACGGCTCATGAGTGAGGCCCTCCCGGTGAGCTCGGCGAGCGCACTGCGCCTCGGACTCGTCGACCGGGTGGTCGACCGCGACCCCGACGAGTTCGCGCGGGAGGTCGGCGGCCTGGCGGCGCGCCTGGCGTCACTTCCGGCGACGGCGGCACGGATCACGGCCAAGAAGTCGGAGCTGGACCGGCTGGAGAGCGCGACCCCGCTGGCCGGCTTCCGTGAGCGGGAGCTGGACCGGATGCGCCGGACCTTCGACGACCCGGACGCCCCGTACCACGCCCTGCGGCGTTCCTTCGTCCACAAGGAGCGGCCCGTGTGCACCCCGCCGCACCTCGGTCCGGCCCCGGTTGCGCGATCCGGCCCGACCCCCTGTGCCGCGGATGTCACTGGAATGGCCCTCTAAGGCGTCTCGTCACGGCCGAACGGCTGCTACGAAGAAGAGCGACGGTCGAAATGCAGGCCTTCATCCCTTACCTCCCCAGGAGGCGGTCCCATGACTGAGGCGACGACGAAGACAGTCGGCGCTGCGCCCGCCGACGAGACACCCACGATCCACATTCTCTGGATCAACGCGGGGCTGAGCTGCGACGGCGACTCGGTCGCTTTGACGGCGGCCATGCAGCCCAGCATCGAGGAGATCGTGCTCGGCGTGCTGCCGGGGCTCCCGAAGATCGCCGTCCACTGGCCGCTGATCGACTTCGAGTGCGGCCCGGTCGGCGGCGCGGACACGTTCATCGAGTGGTTCTTCAAGGGGGAGCGGGGCGAGATCGACCCGTTCGTGCTGGTCGTCGAGGGCTCCATCCCCAACGAGGCGATCAAGCCCGAGGGCTACTGGTGCGGCTTCGGCGACAACCCGGAGACCGGCCAGCCGATCACCACCAGCGAGTGGATCGACCGGCTCGCCCCGAAGGCACTGGCGGTCGTCGCCATCGGCACCTGCGCCACCTACGGCGGCATCCACGCCATGGCGGGCAACCCGACCGGCGCCATGGGCGTGCCGGACTACCTCGGCTGGGACTGGAAGTCCCACGCGGGCATCCCCATCGTGTGCGTCCCGGGCTGTCCGATCCAGCCCGACAACTTCTCCGAGACGCTCACCTATCTGCTCTACCAGGCGGCCGGCTCCGCCCCGATGATCCCGCTGGACGACAAGCTGCGTCCCACCTGGCTGTTCGGGGCAACCGTGCACGAGGGCTGCGACCGCGCCGGCTACTACGAGCAGGGCCAGTTCGCGACGACGTACGACTCGCCGACCTGCCTGGTCAAGCTCGGCTGCTGGGGTCCGGTCGTCAAGTGCAATGTGCCCAAGCGCGGCTGGATGAACGGCATCGGCGGCTGCCCCAACGTCGGCGGCATCTGCATCGCCTGCACCATGCCCGGGTTCCCCGACAAGTTCATGCCGTTCATGGACGAGCCTCCCGGCGCCAAGCTGTCGAGCAACGCCAGCGGGGCGTACGGCGCCGTCGTCCGCAAGCTGCGGTCGATCACGGCCAGGACGGTGGACAAGGAGCCCAAGTGGCGCCGTACCGGCGAGAAGATCGCCACCGGCTACCGGCCCCCGTGGTGAGCGTCCACCGCGAGCGACCCGAGTAACGCGGACAGCACGAGTAATCCGCTCCCCGCTTCGTGCACCCCCCCACACGAACCCTCCCGCAACGAAGGGCACGGCACACACGATGGCACCGAAGACGAAGGCGGCCGGCGACGGCAGCGGCCTGGTGGAGATGGCCTGGGACCCGATCACCCGGATCGTGGGCTCCCTGGGCATCCACACGAAGATCGACTTCAAGCAGAAGCGGGTCGCGGAGTGCTACAGCACGTCGTCGGTCTTCCGCGGCTACAGCGTCTTCATGCGCGGCAAGGACCCCCGCGACGCCCACTTCATCACCAGCCGCATCTGCGGCATCTGCGGCGACAACCACGCCACCTGCTCGGTGTACGCGCAGAACATGGCGTACGGCGTGAAGCCCCCGCATCTCGCCGAGTGGATCATCAACCTCGGCGAGTCGGCGGAGTACATGTTCGACCACAACATCTTCCAGGAGAACCTGGTGGGGGTCGACTACTGCGAGAAGATGGTCAAGGAGACCAACCCCGGCGTCCTCGAACTCGCCGAGCGCACCGAGGCCCCGCACGCCGCCGAGCACGGCTTCCGCACCATCGCCGACATCATGCGCTCGCTGAACCCCCTCGAAGGGGAGTTCTACCGCGAGGCCCTCCAGGTCAGCCGCTACACCCGCGAGATGTTCTGCCTGATGGAGGGCCGCCATGTGCACCCCTCCACGCTCTACCCGGGCGGCGTCGGCACCATCGCCTCCGTGCAGCTCTTCACGGACTACATGAGCCGCCTGATGCGCTACGTGGAGTTCATGAAGCGCGTCGTACCCCTGCACGACGACCTGTTCGACTTCTTCTACGAGGCCCTGCCCGGGTACGAGGAGGTCGGCCGCCGCCGGGTCATGCTCGGCTGCTGGGGCGCGCTCAACGACCCCGAGTACTGCGACTTCACCTACGCCAACATGACCGACTGGGGACGGAAGATGTTCGTCACCCCCGGTGTGGTCGTGGACGGCAAACTCGTCACCAACGACCTCACCGAGATCAACCTCGGCATCCGCATCCTCCTCGGCAGCTCCTACTACGAGGACTGGCAGGGTCAGGAGCAGTTCGTCACCCACGACCCGCTCGGCAACCCGGTGGACCCGCGCCACCCGTGGAACCAGCACACCATCCCCGCCCCGCAGAAGCGGAACTTCGACGACAAGTACAGCTGGGTCATGTCCCCGCGCTGGTTCGACGGCAAGGACCACCTCGCCCTGGACACCGGCGGCGGCCCCCTCGCCCGCCTGTGGTCCACCGCCCTGTCCGGGCTCGTCGACATCGGGTACATCAAGGCCACCGGCCACAGCGTGGTCATCAACCTGCCCCGCACCATGACCAAGCCGGAGACCACCTTCGAGTGGAAGATCCCGAAGTGGTCCAACGCGCTGGAGCGCAACCGCGCCCGCACCTACTTCCAGGCGTACGCCGCCGCCGTCGCCCTGCACTGCGCCGAGAAGGGCCTCGCGGAGGTCCGCGCCGGACGCACCCAGACCTGGGAGAAGTTCGAGGTCCCGGACGAGGGCATCGGAGTCGGCTTCACCGAGGCGGTACGAGGCGTCCTCTCCCACCACATGGTGATCCGCGACGGCAAGATCGCCAACTACCACCCGTACCCGCCCACCCCCTGGAACGCCAGCACCAGGGACACCTTCGGCACACCGGGCCCGTACGAGGACGCCGTGCAGAACACGCCCATCTTCGAGGAGAACACCCCGGAGAACTTCAAGGGCATCGACATCATGCGCGCCGTCCGCAGCTTCGACCCCTGCCTGCCCTGCGGCGTCCACATGTACGTCGGCGGCAAGACCGTGAAGTCGATGCACGTGCCCACCGGTCTGAGCGGACTGGGCGGATGAGCGCGCCGACGGTGACGGCGCCGGTGAACGCGGAGCAGACCGGACGCCGGGTCGAGGAGGTGCTGGAGCGGCTGACCGCGAGCGGCGACCCGGCCGCCGCCGCGGCGGCGGAGGAACTCGTCCGCTCCCTCATGGACTTCTACGGCGCCGGCCTGGCCCGCATCCTCCATCTGCTGTCCTCCGCTCCCGGCGAGGCGTCGGCGGGGCTGCTCGGTGACGAACTCGTCGCGAGCCTGCTCGTCCTGCACGAACTGCACCCCGAGGACCGCGACACCCGCATCGCCCGCGCCCTCGACGCCGTACGGGAACACGCCCTGGACGTCGTGGACTTCGACGAGGAGAGCGGCACGCTGACCCTGCGGGCCCGGGAGAGCGGTGGCGGTGGCTGCGGTTGCGGCTCCGGCTCCGGCGCGGGCGCCCGCGAGGCCGCCGAGACGGCGCTCGCCTGCTTCGCACCCGAGGTCAGAGCCGTCGACGTACGGACCGCGCCCGCCGGGCCCACGCTCCTCCAGATCAGCACGGCACCGGCGGGGGCCCGATGACGGCGTCCCCGGCGACGCGCACGACCGGACTGCGGAGGTTCCTCACCGAGAGACCTCCGCAGCCCGAACGGTGCGAGCTGTGCGCCGCCACGGTGGAGGCGGGACACCGCCATCTCGTCGACACCGAGAAACGCGCCCTCGCCTGCGCCTGCACCCCCTGCGCCCTGCTGATGGCACAGCCGGGTGCCGCCGCGGGCCGCTTCCGCACGGTCCCGGACCGATACCTCACCGACCCCGGACACCGCCTCGACGAGAGCACGTGGGACGCGTTGCAGATCCCGGTCGGCGTCGCCTTCCTCTTCCGCAACGCGGCGCTCGACCGGCTGGTCGCCCTCTACCCCAGCCCGGCCGGAGCCACCGAGAGCGAACTCGACCCGGCCACCTGGACGTCCGTCCTCGGCGGCAGCCCCCTCGCCGGACTGCTCCAGCCCGACGTGGAGGCGCTGCTGCTGCGCCGCACCGAGGGCCGCTTCGAGTGCCACCTCGTACCGATCGACATCTGCTACGAACTCGTCGGCCGTATGCGCCTGTTGTGGCAGGGCTTCGACGGCGGGGCCGAGGCCCGCGCCGCGCTGGACGCGTTCTTCGCGGAGGTGGCGCGACGCGCCCGGCCCGTGGGCGAGGCGGGGCAGCCGTCGGGGGAGGCGCGGTCATGACGGAGTTCTCCTTCGCCTGCGTCGGCGTCCGCGCCGACCGGTACGCCGCCGGACCGACCCTCGTCTTCCGGCTGCGCGTCACCGCCGGCGACAACGCGCGTGTGCACGCCCTCGCGCTGCGCTGCCAGATCCGTATCGAACCCGCCCGCCGCGGCTACGAGCCCGCCGAGGCAGACGGCCTCGCGGACCTCTTCGGCGAGCGCTCACGCTGGGGCAGCACCCTCCAGCCGGTGCAGTTCGCCCAGGTCGCGGTCATGGTCCCGAGCTTCACCGGAGAGATCGAGACCGACCTCGTCGTGCCCTGCACCTACGACATGGAGATCGCCGCCACCCGCTACCTCAACGCCCTTACCGACGGCGAGGTCCCCCTGCTGATGCTCTTCTCCGGTACGGCGTTCACCGGAGCCGGCGGTTTCCAGGTGGAGCCGGTGCCCTGGGACCGGGAGGCGGCCTTCCGGATGCCGGTCACCACCTGGCGGGAGATGGTCGAGCAGCACTTCCCCGGCTGCGGCTGGATCCGGCTGCCCCGCGACACCATGGACGCCCTCCTCGCCTACCGCTCCCGGCACGCCCTGCCCTCCTGGGAGGCGACCCTCAAGGCCCTGCTCGACGCCGACAGAACTGACGCCGACAGCCCTGTGGCCCCGCCCCGGAGCGACCCGTTCCGCGCGCTCACCGCCACCATCGGAAGGACGGATCCGTGACCGTGACCGCGTTCGCCTCCGACACGGAGGAGCGGTTCGCCCTCGCCCGGCAGGTGGCCGACGCCGTCCTCTTCGAGGGCTACGTGCTCTACCCGTACCGCGCCTCCGCCGCCAAGAACCGGCTGCGCTGGCAGTTCGGGGTGCTGGTGCCGCCCGGCTGGGGCGCCGAGTGCGAGGAGCACGACTTCCAGCACACCGAGTGCCTGATGGAACCGAAGGGGGACGCGACCCTCTCGGTCGAGGTGCGCTTCCTGCGCGCCCGGCGGCGCACGGTGCAGCGGGCCCGCCCCGACGGCGGCTGGGACACGGTCCCCGAACTCCACCTCGACGACCGGGTGCTGGTGCCCTGGGACGAGGGCGGCGAGGAGCGTGTCGAGATGGTCGCGCCGGTGGACGAACTCCTCGGCGACGGCATCGTCCACCCCTTCCGGCTCCCCGCCCGGGAGGACACCGAACCGGTCCTGGACGCGGCGGGCCGGACCGTCGGCCGACTGGTCCGGCGGTGCGCGGAGGTCAGCGGGACGGTCCGGCTGTCCGCCCACGAACTCGACGGTCCCTACCGGGCCGTGCGGCTGACCGCCGTCGTCGAGAACACCAGCGACTGGACACCGACCGAGGGGCACACCGCCGACCGGGAGGCCGCGCTGCCGCACTCCCTGGTGGCAACCCACCTCCTCATGGCCCTCAGCGCCGGATCGTTCCTGTCCATGACCGATCCCCCCGAGTGGGCGAAGGGCGCGGTCGCCGCCTGCCGCAACCTGCACACCTGGCCCGTACTCGCCGGCGAACCCGGCAGCGCCGACCTCGTGCTGTCCTCGCCGATCATCCTGGAGGACCATCCGGCCATCGCGCCGGAGAGCATCGGCGCGCTCTACGACGCCACCGAGATCGACGAGATCCTCGCGCTGCGCACCGCGGCCCTCACCGACGAGGAGAAACGCGAGGCCAGGGGCACCGACGAGCGGGCCGCCGCCGTGATCGAGCTGGCGGACACGATGCCTGCCGAGGTCCTGGAACGCCTGCACGGGGCGGTGCGGAGCCTGCGCGAGGTCACCGGTCCCGGCCCCGCCGACCATGGTCCCACCGCCCCGGCCGACGGCTTTCCCGACGAGTACGGGGTGCCGCGCCCGGACACCCCCTGGTGGGACCCCGCGAGCGACGCGGGCTTCGACCCGACCGAGGACCGGGTGGTCGTGGACGGCCGGTCGGTGGGCAAGGGCAGCCGCGTCGAGCTCCACCCGGGCCTGCGGCGCACCGACGCGCAGGACATCTTCCTGCGGGGCCGCGCCGCGAAGGTCGAGGCGGTGCTGCACGACGTCGACGGCGGGGTGCACCTGGCGGTCACCGTCGAGGGCGACCCGGGCGCCGACATCCGCCGCGAGCAGGGACGGTTCCTGTACTTCCAGCCCGACGAGATCACCCCGCTGGAGGACGACGTATGAACCTTTCCCCACCGGAGGGCCTTCCCGCACCGGCAGGTCCGAGAACTCTCGTCGCGGGCATCGGGAACATCTTCCTCGGCGACGACGGCTTCGGCGTGGAGACCGCTCGCCGCCTGGCCGAACGGCAACTGCCGCAGCACGTCGAGGTGGTGGACATCGGCGTACGTGGCGTCCACCTCGCCTACCAGGTCCTCGACGGCTACGACACCCTCGTCCTGGTGGACGCCACGGCACGCGGCGAAGCCCCCGGCACGCTGTACGTGATCGAGCCCGACGGCGCCGGATGCGACACCGGCGCCGTCCCCGCGATCGACGGCCACCGGATGACCCCGGACGCCGTCCTGGCGCTGCTGGGCACCCTCTGCGCAGGCACCGGCGGACAACCGCCGCGCCGCGTCCTGGTCGTCGGTTGCGAACCGGCCTGTGTCGAGGAGGGCATCGGTCTCAGTCAGCCGGTGTCCGACGCGCTGCCGCGGGCCGTCCGGCTGATCGAAGAGCTGCTGCGGGACGGCGTGCCGTCCGTGGCGCGGGCCTCAACCGCTGAGGCTTCGACGTGAGGAGAGATGGATGAAGAAGATCGTCATCGTCATCGGCGGAGCGGCCCTGGCCGCTCTGGGAGCCCTCGTCGCCGGGGTGCTTCCCGACGTCAGGCGCTATCTGCGGATCCGGCAGATGTGAACCCCGGGCGCCACCCGGTGTCCCGCGCGGTTGCGTCGAACGGCGTACCCGCCGGCCGGTGACGGCGTGCCGGGCCGCGCGACCCGGGTGCGCGCACCTCTAATGAAGGCCGACCGGAGGCAGGCCGCACAGGACGGAGACCCATGCACGAGATGTCCGTCGCGCTGGCCGTCGTGGACCAGGTGGCAGAGGCCGCCGCGCGGGCGGGAAGCGTCACGGCGGTGCGATCGGTACGGCTCCAGGTGGGCGAACTCGCCGGTGTCGTACCCGACGCGCTCGCCTTCTCCTTCGAGTTGGCCTGTGCCGGAACCCTGCTGGAAGGCGCCGAGCTGGTCACCGAGGCGGTGCCGGGGCGGGCCCGCTGCGCGCCCTGCGCACACGAATGGGCCACCGGCATGCCACCCCGGCTGACCTGCCCCGTGTGCGACGGCACGCGCACCGAACTGCTCGCGGGCCGGGAACTGCAGATCCTCGACGTGCACTGGGACGACGGCCGCCGGCAAAGCCCCAGCCCCACGCACGCGACCGCCCGCGAACCGATCCCCGAGGAGCGCTGAACCATGTGCCGTGTCGTCGACCTGCGCCAGGCCGTACTCGCGAAGAACGACGCGGGCGCCCACGAACTGCGCGCACACCTGGCGGCGCGAGGCACCGTCGTCGTCAACCTGCTGTCCAGTCCGGGCAGCGGCAAGACCGCGCTGCTGGAGCGCGAACTGCTGTGCGCGCGGGAGCGGTCCGTTCCCGTCGCCGCGCTGACCGCCGACCTCGCCACCGAGAACGACGCGGCACGCCTGGCGCGTTCGGGTGTCCCGGTCAAGCAGGTGCTCACCGACGGACTGTGCCATCTGGAATCGGGGATGCTCGCCGGGCACCTGGAAGGGTGGCTGCCCGACGACACCCGGCTGCTGTTCGTGGAGAACGTCGGCAACCTGGTCTGCCCGGCCTCCTACGACCTGGGGGAGACGCTGAGGGTCACCCTCGCCTCCGTGACGGAGGGCGAGGACAAGCCGCTCAAGTACCCCACCGCCTTCGGTCTCGCCCACCTGGTCGTGGTCACCAAGACCGACATCGCGGACGCCGTCGAGTTCGACGAGGCCGCGTTCCGCGCGAACGTGGAGCAGGTCAATCCGGGAGTCGAGGTGGTCCTGACCTCGGCGCGCCGGGGGCAGGGAGTCGGCGTGCTGCTCGACCGGGCGATGGCCGCCGCAGACGGCGCACCGGTCCACTCGCCGGTCATGGCCCGGCAACCCCACCACCACGGTCACACGCACACGCACACGCACGCGGACGACGGTCACACGCACGCGCACCCGGAGGCCACCGGCGCGATGGCCCACACCCACTCGTGAGCGGTCCACAGGCGCCCGCCGCCGTCGCCGAGGACACTCCGCTACGCCGCCAAGTCATCGTCCGAGGAGTGGTGCAGGGCGTGGGCTTCCGGCCCTACCTGTACGGCCTCGCCACCGAACTCGCCCTGGCCGGACACGTGACCAACACGTCGGAGGGCGTCGTCGTGGAGGTCGAGGGCCCCGCCTCGGACGTGGCCCGGTTCTGCGACCGGATCGCCACCCAGGCACCGCCGCTGGCCCGCGTCGAGTCCGTCGACCACCGGGAGCTGCCGCCCGCCGGTCCGGCCGGCGGCACCGCGTTCACCATCCTTGCCTCCCGCACCGCCGGTCCGGCCCGCACCCTGGTCGCCCCGGACTCCGCCACCTGCGCCGACTGCCTCGCCGAGCTGGCCGACCCGGCGGACCGGCGCTACCGCCACCCCTTCGTCAACTGCACCCACTGCGGCCCGCGCTTCACGATCGTCACGGGTGTGCCGTACGACCGGGCCCACACCACCATGGCCGGCTTCGCGATGTGCCCCGACTGCGCCCGGGAGTACGCGGATCCGGCCGACCGCCGTTTCCACGCGCAGCCGGTCGCCTGCCCGGCCTGCGGACCACGGCTGCGACTGCTGGTCCAGGGGCGCGAGGAGGTCACGGGGGCGGACCCGGTCGACGGGGCCCGCGCACTGCTGTCGGACGGCGCGATCCTCGCCGTGAAGGGCCTGGGCGGCTACCACCTGGCCTGCGACGCCACGAACGAGGAAGCGGTCGCCCGTCTGCGCCGGCGCAAGGCACGCGGGGACAAGCCGTTCGCGGTCATGGCCAGGAGCGCGGCCGACGTCGAGCACCTGGTGAGGCTGAGCCCCGAGGAGCGGAGCCTGCTCGAAGGCCGGGCCAGGCCGGTCGTCCTGCTCAGACGCCGTACGGACGCCCTCGGGGATCCGCGGCCCGCCGAGGCCGTCGCGCCGCGCGGTCCCGACCTCGGTGTGATGCTGCCGTACACCCCCCTGCACCATCTCCTGCTCGGCCTGCCCGGCGACCCGGACGGTCCCCGGCTGCTCGTGATGACCAGCGGCAACGTGTCCGGTGAGCCGATCGTCACCGACGACATCGAGGCCCTGGAGCGGCTGGCGCACCTGGCCGACGCCTGGCTCACCCACGACCGGCCGATCCACGTGCCGTGCGACGACTCCGTGGTCCGCGTCTGCGACGGGGAGCAACTGGTGATCCGCCGCTCCCGTGGCTACGCCCCACTGCCCGTCTCCCTCCCGCTGCCCGTGCGGCCCGCCCTCGCCGTCGGCGGAGACCTGAAGAACGCCTTCTGTCTGGGGGCGGACCGGCAGGCCTGGCTGTCGGCGCACATCGGTGACATGGACGACATCGGTACGCAGCGGGCCTTCGAGCACGCGGTGGGGCAGTTGGAGTCCATCACGGGGGTGCGCCCCGAGACCCTGGTCTCCGACCGGCATCCCGGCTACCGCTCCGCCCGGTGGGCCGACCGGAACGCGGTGCGTCGGCCCGTCGCGCGCGTCCAGCACCATCACGCGCATGTCGCCTCCGCGATGGCCGAGCACGGGCAGGACGGCACCCGGCAGGTGATCGGCGTCGCCTTCGACGGTACGGGCCACGGCGACGACGGCGCTGTGTGGGGCGGGGAGTTCCTGCTCGCGGACTACGACGGCTTCACCCGGTTCGGGCACCTCGCGTATGTCCCGCTGCCCGGTGGCGACGCCGCTGTGCGCCGGCCGTACCGCATGGCGCTGGCCCATCTGTGGGCGGCCGGGATCGCCTGGTCCGACGACCTCGCGTGCACGGCCGCCTGCCCGCCCGACGAACTCCGCGTCCTGGAACGGCAGTTGGAGCGCGACCTGAACTGTGTCCCCACGTCCAGCATGGGCCGGCTCTTCGACGCCGTGTCCTCGCTCGCCGGGGTGTGCCACCACGCCGGATACGAGGCACAGGCCGCCGTCGAGCTGGAGGGCGCGGCTCTGCGTGCTCCCGCCGAGGACACCACCGCGTACGCCTTCGCCCTGCACGAGTCGGAGGAGGACGGGGGCGGCGGCGTCGTACGGGCCGATCCGGCGCCCGTGCTCGCGGCGATCGTCGGCGATCTGCGCGCGGGCGCCGGGCCCACCCTGATCGCGGCCCGCTTCCACCGGGGCGTGACCCGCCTGGTGCACCGGATCTGCGCGCGGGCCCGGGACCGGCACGGGCTGGACACGGTCGCCCTGACGGGAGGCGTGTTCGCCAACACGCTGCTCTCCTCGGCCTGTGCCGCCGCCCTGCGCGCGGACGGATTCACGGTTCTGCGGCACCACACGGTGCCGCCGAACGACGGCGGCCTGGCGCTCGGCCAGCTGATGGTGGCCGCCCGGACCACTCGGACTCCCACCCCCACTTCCACCGACTGAGCGACGCGCGACCCCACAGCGAGGAGAGGCTCATGTGCCTGGCGGTACCCGGCAGAGTGCTGGACATCGAGGAACGGGACGGCACCCGGATGGCCAACGTCGACTTCGGCGGCGTGGTCAAGGAGGTGTGCCTGGAGTACCTGCCCGACCTTCGGGTCGGCGAGTACGCCATCGTCCACGTCGGCTTCGCCCTGCAACGGCTGGACGAGGAGTCGGCCCGCCAGACGCTCGAACTCTTCGCCGAACTCGGCCTGTTGCAGGAGGAGTTCGGCGACCCCTGGGAAACGGCGGCGGCGGAGGCGGGCATGGACCCGGTGGAAGAGGTGCGCAACCAGTGAAGTACATCGACGAGTTCCAGGACCCGGAGCTGGCACGCAGGCTCCTCGACGACATCCACGCCACGGTGACCAGGCCCTGGGCCCTGATGGAGGTGTGCGGAGGGCAGACGCACAGCATCATCCGGCACGGCATCGACCAACTCCTGCCGGACGAGGTCGAGTTGATCCACGGTCCGGGCTGCCCCGTGTGCGTGACCCCGCTGGAGGTCATCGACAAGGCTCTGGAGATCGCCTCCCGGCCGGAGGTGATCTTCTGCTCCTTCGGCGACATGCTGCGGGTGCCGGGCACGGGACGGGACCTGTTCCAGGTCCGCGCGGAGGGCGGCGACGTGCGCGTCGTCTACTCGCCGCTCGACGCGCTGCGGATCGCGCAGCAGAACCCGGACCGCGAGGTGGTGTTCTTCGGCATCGGCTTCGAGACGACGGCACCGCCCAACGCCATGACGGTCCATCAGGCCCGGAAACTGGGCATCCGGAACTTCAGCATGCTGGTGTCCCATGTCCGCGTACCCCCCGCCATCGAGGCGATCATGTCGTCGCCGAGCTGCCGGGTGCAGGCCTTCCTCGCGGCCGGGCACGTGTGCAGCGTGATGGGCGTGGGAGAGTACCCGGAACTGGCGGAACGCTTCCGGGTGCCGATCGTCGTGACCGGCTTCGAACCACTGGACATCCTCGAAGGCGTACGCCGGGCGGTCCATCAGCTGGAACGCGGTGAGCACACCGTCGACAACGCCTACGCCCGTGCCGTCCGCCCGGAGGGCAACGCGGCCGCACGGACCATGCTGGAGGACGTCTTCGAGGTCACCGACCGCGCCTGGCGCGGCATCGGGGTGATCCCCGGCAGCGGCTGGCGGCTGTCGCCGAAGTACCGCGACCACGACGCCGAGCACCGCTTCTCGGTCACTGGGATCCGCACGGAGGAACCCGCCGAGTGCCGCAGCGGAGAGGTCCTTCAGGGGCTGCTCAAGCCGCACGAGTGCGAGGCCTTCGGCACCCTGTGCACCCCACGCACCCCCCTGGGAGCCACCATGGTCTCCAGCGAGGGAGCCTGCGCGGCGTACTACCTCTACCGGCGGCTGGACGTGCCCACCACCACGACTGTTCGGGAGGCGAGCCCCGTTGTCTGACACCACCGAACTCCCTGTCACCGCCACCCTGGACATCGAGGCGTTGGTGTGTCCGGCGCCGCTGCGTGACCGGCCCCGGGTCGTCATGGGCCACGGGGGCGGTGGCGTCCTCTCCGCCGAGCTGGTCCAGCAGATCTTCGCGCCCGCCTACGGGGGAGAGGCGCTCGCCCAGATGGGTGATGCCGCCGTCCTCTCCCTGGGCGGGGCCCGGCTGGCGTTCTCCACCGACTCCTACGTGGTGCGGCCCCTGTTCTTCCCCGGCGGCAGCATCGGTGACCTGGCGGTCAACGGCACCGTCAACGACCTCGCCATGAGCGGCGCCCGTGCCGCCTACCTCTCCTGCGGATTCATCCTGGAGGAGGGCGTCGAGCTGGACACGGTCACCCGGGTGTCCCGGGCGCTGGGCGCGGCGGCGCGCGCCGCCGGTGTGGAGGTGGCCACCGGCGACACCAAGGTGGTGGAGGCCGGCCACGGCGACGGGATCTACATCAACACCGCGGGCATCGGTCTCGTACCGGCGGGCGTCGATCTGCGCCCCCAGCGGGTCGTCCCCGGCGACGTCGTGATCGTCAGCGGCGCGATCGGTGTCCACGGGGTCGCGGTCATGAGCGTTCGCGAGGGCCTGGAATTCGGCGTGGAGATCAAGAGCGACTGCGCGGCGCTCGGCGGGCTGGTCGAGACCATGCTCGCCGTCACCCCCGATCTGCACGTACTGCGTGATCCCACCCGGGGCGGCCTGGCGGCCACGCTCAACGAGATCGCGGCGGCCTCCGGCACGGGGGTGGTCATCCGGGAACGCGACGTCCCGGTCCCGCCGGCCGTGGCCAACGCCTGCGCCATTCTCGGACTGGACCCCATGTACATCGCCAACGAGGGCAAGCTGGTGGCCTTCGTCCCCCGCGAGCACGCCGACGCAGTCCTGGCGGCGATGCGGGCCCACCCGCTGGGCGCGGACGCAGTGATCATCGGTGAGACCGTCGAGGCGCATCCCGGCATGGTCGTGGCCCGGACGGGCCTCGGGGGAACGCGGGTGGTCGATCTGCCGATCGGGGAGCAGCTGCCGCGGATCTGCTGATACGGGCGGTGGCCGTCGAGGAGAAGCACGGGGCCACACCACCGGACCACCGGACGTCCGGTGCCCGCGGCGGCGCGCAACGGGGTCTTCTCCCTCACCCGGCATCCCTCACCCGGCACCCCTTACTCGGCCCTCCCTTACTCAGCACCCTTACTCAGCACGGGTGAATGAGCCGATGGTTTCGTTCGGGGCAGGTGCCGGGTCTTCTACGGTGCCTGAATGGATCCGGGGGGCTGCGGGGAGGCCCCGCGGGCGGGGGACCGGTGGAAAGGCGCACCTGATGTCGGGGTTGGGGGATTCGCCGGACGTGCTCGGGCTCCGGGCGGGCCGCTGCCATCGGACCTGGGTACGGACCTGGGGCGCGGTCGGCGTGGCATGTCTCGTGGGAACAGTGCTGACGTTCGGCGGGGCGTGGGCCGCCGGCAGCGGGGCGGCGCGGGCGGTGGTCTTCGGGCCGTCCACCGGTTGCTGGGGGCTGGCTGCCTCCCTGATGCTCCGCGCGAGGGGCACGAGCGGACGGGTGCGGACGCGTCTGCTGCTGCTGGGGGGTTCCGCGGTAGCCGGAGGTGTGTACCGGGGAGCGGTCACCGCGTTGTCGGCTCGGCCTCCGGGCTCGGGACGGGACGCCCCGTCGTGGCTGGGTTCGGTGGTGGTCACCGGGGTGACGCTGACGGTCGGCCTGGCGATGGCCGGTCTGGTGGTCGCGGCCGACGCCGGTACGGGTCGGCGTGTGCTGCTGCGGCGCGTGCTCGACGGGATCGTCACGGGCGGGGCCGTGTTCATGACGGTATGGGTACTGCTGCGGTCGGCCGGTGACGGCTGGCGGCTGGGGACGGGGATGATCGGCGTCCTGTGGGCCGCTGAGGTCGTCTTCCTCAGTTTTCTGTTCGCCCTGCGCCGTCTCGTACGGAGCGACCGGAGAGTCACCCTGTGGGTGGGGATCGTCGGGCTGTCCCTCATGCTGATCGGTGACACCCTGCGACTGTGGGCGGTCGGCCCGCCCAGCCCCGGGGTGATGTCCTGCCAGGTCGCCGACGCCTGTGCCGCCGCAGGCCTGTTGGTGGTCGCTGTCGGCCCCTGGGTGCCCGGCGGGGCGAGCGCCCTGGGCACCGCTCAGCGCGCGCTGCGACGGGGGATGGAGGGCACGGCGGCGTTCATCCCCCTGACGGTCTGCACGGCCACGGTGCTGGGATACGTGCTGGCTCCCCCTGCCCGGGACCCCGTGCCGCTGCTTGTCGGTGGAACGGCACTGCTGAGCCTCTGGGCACGCCAGACGTTCCTGCCGAGCGAGAACTCCGGGAACGACGACTGAGTCGGCACCCCCTGAGGACGTCGTCCACGACGCCGGACAGGGCGGCGTTCATGCGTCCGCACGATGCTCGCGCGCAGCGGGTCCGGCTCGCGGACGTACGCCTGGATGGCGTCGAGGTGGTCCGGTGGTGCCATGCCGGGGTCGGCGGTGGACCACTTCTCGTGGAACTGGTTCCGCGCGCTGAACAGCGTTTCCTGGTAGGCGTGGTCGAGCCATCGCGCGTCCCGTTCTCCGCCGCCCAGCGTCTTCACCCGGTCCAGTACGCACGCGGCGAAGGCCTGCCCCCGCGCGCCGGCCCGGTACGCCTCGTCGGTGGCGGCGAGCAGCGCGCGCCGCTCCCCGCGGCACTCGCCCTCGATCTCCAGCAGCTCCGCCTTGTCCAGCGGCTCGGGCTCGGTGTCGGGGCGGAACCGGGTCAGTCCCTGCTCCGCGGCGTGTCGCATGCGGGCCGCCGTGAAGGGGCCTTTCCGGTTGCCTGTCCGGTGGTGTCGGGACCGCACACCCGTCACGGCGCTCCGCCGGTTCGTCAGTGTGCCGTCGGCCGCCTCAGGAACTCCGAGAGCGTCCGCGTCAGCGTGTTCCGGGCCGGGGCCGCGAAGAGCGGGTCGAGGTGGTTCATTCCGGTGTCGGTCTCGTAAACGGCGTACGGGATACGGGAGTCGGCCACCACCGTGCGCGCCGCCTCCTCGATGGTGCCCTTGGCGTAGCTCGTCCCGAAGGCGTACAGCGGTACGTCGAGACGGTCGGCGTGGTGCAGTCGCAGGCCCAGGGAGCGGGCGAGCGGGGAGTCGGTGTAGGCGTCCGTGACGTCGAGGTCGACGGAGAGCCGGGCGGGCCAGTACCACTCCCACACGGTCGGCACCGGACCGGCGTACGACGCCGCGACCCGGCTCATCGGCGTGATGCCGGTGTCGACCCAGCCGCGCAGGTCACCGCTGTCGGCGAGGTGTCCGGAGTGCACGGTGATGGAGTTCGGCCAGCCGAAGCCCGTGTCCACGAAGAAGCCCAGCAGGCCCGCGTTGGTCACCCGGTACGGCAGGCGCCGGGCTTCGGGCAGGCGGGGCTGGAGCACCGAGGGGCCGTCGGGGTCGTGGAGGGCGTAGTGGCCGGCGAGCTGGTACCAGATCTGGGTGCTCTCCGCGCGGCTGCCCAGGCCCACGCCGCTCAGCGTCAGGTCGAAGACCGCCCCGGCGTCGATGGCCGCCAGCCGGTCCCGTATCTCGTCCGGCGAGTCTTGGACCGGCGGTTCGCCCGTGCCGTGGAACGCCCCGAGCACACCGCCGTCGACGGCGACGAGCCCCGCGAGGTCCCGGTAGCCGGGGCAGCCGTCGAAGTCCCAGGCCGCGTACGCCATCGCGGTCGTCGCTCCCCAGGAGTGCCCGCCGAGCATCACCCGCCGGCCACCGCGCGCCGCCGACCGGACCACGGTCCGGAGATCGGCGAGGGCCAGGGGCAGGCCCCAGTGCGCGGCGAAGGGGGAGGCGGCCGGGTCCTGGGCGCGGTAGTGGCCGTCCAGGTAGTAGGTGAGGGGGTCGGGGCCGGTGAATCCCGTCCGGTCGACGAGGTTCTCCTGCCGCCGGTCGAGGGCCCACACCTGGAGACCGGGCACGGCCGCGACCAGGTCACGGGCCAGCAGCCGGAAGTCGTTCGCGGCCCCGAACATACCGGGCACCAGCACGAGAACGGTGGCCGCCGAATCGGGGCCGACCTTGAGCACATGCACCCGGTCCGTCCCGGCGGGCCCGCCTCCGGCACCCACGGCCACCGGCACATACGGCTCCGGTCCGGCGGCTTGTCCCTTTCCTCGTGCGGTGGCTTGTCCTTTGCCTCGTACGGTGGCTTGTGCGGTGGCTTTTCCGATGGTGCCCGGTGCGCGTTCCGCGGCCATGGCGGATCCGGCGCCCGTGCCGGCCGCGGCCGGTGCCAGGCCGCCGATCATTCCGCAGAGCACCGTACGGCGGGGCAGACGGCTCGTCATCTCACGTACCTCCAGAGAGAGTTGATCAAGACCAGCTTCCCTCTCGCCCTTGAAGGGACGCTCACCAGGGGGTACTCGCGCGGCCACCCCGGTCGTGCTCAGGCGCCAGTCCCCGCCCGCGCCCTTCCCCGCACCCGGCGTACGAGGTCGGTGGCCGCCCCCGGCCACTCGGCGTGTTCGAAGGTGAAGCCCGCGTCGAGCAGGCGGCCGGGGACGACGCGGCGGCTCTTCAGCAGGAGTTCGGTGTCCGAGCGGAGTGCGAACGCGCCCAGCTCCGCCATCCACCGTGTCGCGGGCAGGCCCACCGGCACGCCCCACGCGGTGCGCAGCGCGCGCATGAACTCGCGCTGCGGGACGGGGTGGGGAGCGGCCAGGTTCACCGGTCCGGTGAGGTCGTCCCGGTCGGTCAGGAACTCGATCGCGCGTACGAAGTCGTGGTCGTGGATCCAGGACACGTACTGCGCGCCGCCGGCGACCGGGCCGCCGAGGCCGAGCCGGGCCAGCCTCAGCAGGACGTCGAGGACGCCGCCGCGGTCCGGGCTCATCACCATGGACGTGCGCAGGGCGACCTTGCGCGTGGCGGGTGTCGCCGCCTGCTCCTGGGCCGCCTCCCAGGCCTTGGCGATCTCGACGCTGTACCCCCAGTAGTCCGGTACGCCTCGTTCGGTGCCGCCGATGACGCCGGTCGTCTCGTCGTTCGGGGCGTCGAAGCGGTGGGCGTAGACCGTGGCCGTGCTCATCTGGAGCCAGAGCCGGGGAGGCCGTGCGGCGCCCGCGATCGCCTCGCCGACGACCCGGGCGGAGTGCACCCGCGAGTCCATCATGGCCCGCAGGTTGGCGGGCGTGTAGCGGCAGCTCACGCTGCGGCCCGCCAGGTTGATCACGACGTCGCTGCCGTCGACCGCCCCGGCCCAGGCGCCCAGGGTCTCGCCGTCCCAGCCGGTCTCACCGGCGCGCGTGGGCCGTCGGGTCAGGACGGTGACGTCGTGGCCGGCGGCGGTGAGCGCCCGGTTCAGGATGCCACCCACCTGACCGGTTCCTCCGGGTATGACTATCTTCACGACTCCCCCTGGGGTTCGGAACGTGTCGGTGCGAGAGTAGCGCAGATATTTGAACGCGTTCAAAATAGTGAGGGCGGTGGATGCAGGGCCGAACGGCTGATCGGTAATTTGCGTACCTACCAGTGACGTTCGAGCCCTGGATGGGAGGATGGGGGCCGTCATGACTGCCGGGTGGGGTGCGCGCACGCTACGGGCCGCGGTGTTCGCGGCCGTCTGCGTGCTGCTCGCCGCCCTTGGTCACGTGCTCATGTCCGGCTCCGCCGTCGCCTGGTGGACGCTTGCGGCCGGGGCCCTGGTCACCGGCGGCGTGGGCTGGTGTCTGACCGGCCGCGAGCGCGGACTCCCGCTGGTCGTCGGCGTGGTGGTCGTCGCCCAGGGCGCGCTCCACTCAGTGTTCTCGCTCACCCGGAGCGCCGGTACGGGCACGGGCAGGGGTACGGGTTCCGCCGGTATGGCGATGGACTCCATGAATTCCATGGACTCCATGGGCATGGCCCACATGGCCCACGGCGTCCACATGGCCCACGGTGCCCACGGCATGGACGTCCTGTCGTCCTCGTACGGCATGCTCGCCGCCCACACGCTCGCCGCCCTGCTGTGCGGCCTGTGGCTGGCGCACGGTGAGCGGGCCGCGTTCCGCATCCTGCGGGCCGTGGCCGGCCGGCTCATCGCTCCGCTGCGGCTGGCCCTCACACTGCCCGCGACCCCGGACCGTCCCCGGCTGCGCCCGAGGCGGGGCGGCTCGGACCGGGCGCCGCGGCGTTTCCTGCTCGTCCACGCGATCACTTCCCGGGGCCCGCCGACGGGGATCGCTGTCGTCTGAGACAGCCGGTTCCCCGGGCCGCTCCACGCCATGCCGACACACTCTCCGTCGGCCTCCGCGAGCGCTCCGGGCCTCGGCCGTACCCGCCTGCGCGGACGGCCGTCCTCCCTCTCCCGGCAGCGGCGTGCGCCCACATCCCCGCGCATGGCTCCCGCCGCCTGCCCCCCCATCGAATGGCTTCGTGCCGTGTCGTGTCGGGCGGGCCGCCCTGCCGGATCCGGATGATCCGAGAAGGACACCAGTGATCGCTCCTGTAATGCCCGTACTCCCTGCCCCGGCTCTCCCGGCTCTCCCGGCTTTCCCGACCCGCCCGACTGCCTCGGCTTCCCCGGCCGTCTCGGTCGACGAGTCGATAACCGCCTGGGCGCTCGCCGCCCGGGGCGGCGATCCGGTCGCCGTCGAACGTTTCGTCGGCGCCCTGCACCGTGATGTCGTGCGGTACGTCGCCCATCTGAGTGCCGATCCGCAGGCCGCCGACGACCTCGCCCAGGACACGTTCCTGCGGGCGCTCGGCAGTCTGCACCGGTTCGAGGGGCGGTCCTCGGCCCGCTCCTGGCTGATGGCCATCGCGCGGCGCGCGGTGATCGACAGTTTCCGGCACGCCGCCGCACGGCCCCGGCTGTACGACGCCGAGGACTGGCTGCTGACCGTCGAACTGGCCCAGCCGCGCGGGCTGCCCGGCTTCGACGAGGGGATCGCGCTCCTCGACCTGCTGGCCGTGCTGCCCGACGAGCGGCGCGAGGCGTTCGTCCTCACGCAACTGATGGGGCTGCCCTACGCGGAGGCGGCCGAGGTCAGCGACTGCCCGGTGGGGACCGTCCGGTCACGCGTCGCCCGGGCCCGCGCGACCCTCGTCGGCCTGCTCGCGGAGGCCGAGAGCCAGGCGGCGCCGGACTCCGCGTCCGAGGCCGCGAGGTCCGAGGCCGCGAACGAGCCCTCGTCGGGAGCTCTGGCCGGTCTGGCGGGTCTGGCGGCCTGACGGGGATCGTCCCGCACCCCTCGGGGCCGCCCGGACCGGTCCCGAGGAGGCGGCGACGGTCACGGCCACCCTCCGCTCCCCCGCGCGCCCGCCGGAGGGGCTACCGCTGGCCCGGCACCCTGACGTCCATGCTCGTCAAGGTGTCCGGCGACTCCGTGAAGACCCGCAGCCGGATTCGTGTCCCAGGGCGGTTGGGTACGGGGAACACCGGTCCGGGCGGCCGGAGACGGTAGACGGCGCTCCCGCGGGCGGGCAGGGTGGCCGGCCCCTCGACCACCTTCCACCACCGGGTCATGCCCTGGGCGAGGGTGAGCGTGAAGTGGGGAGTGAGGGCGCTGTCGTCCAGGTTCGTGATCCGGAGGGCCAGTTCCGACACGGCGCGCGGCCGCACGGCGAGCACCTTCGTCACCCGCATCCGCAGCGGCGGCGAACCCGTCACCGCCACCGCCGCACTCGCCAGTGCCGGTACGAGGAGCAGCACGGCCGTCGCGACCAGCGCCGGACGCCTGCGCGGACCCGCCAGGAAGCGCGGCCGGGGCTGCCACGCGCCCGCGAAGGACGCGGCCGGGGTGGTCACCGCGGCCGCCAGCCACAGCGGGGTCATCAGCAGGTAGTAGCCGTCCTGCGAACGCGTCGCCAGGTAGAAGGCGCACCACGGCAGCACCATCGCCGCCGGACCGAGCCGCCGCATGAACAGGATCAGCAGCGCCAGCAGAGCCACCGACAGCAGCATGCTCGCGTGGCCGTACCAGGCCAGCCGGTCGCTGCCGTCGGTGTAGTACAGCGCGATTCCCACCAGGCCCTGCCCGTGGATCGTCGCGTTCTGCGTCAGTGGCAGCGCGACCCCTTCCACCCAGGTGCGCGGCTCGGTCACGATGAAGTACGTGTTGATCAGCAGCCATACGGTGGCCGCCACGGCGGCGATCCGCAGCACCACCCCGGCGGCGGGCCGGGCACCCAGTTCGCCACGGCGCACGGCGTAGATCCCGGCCAGCAGGAACGGCGCGAGGAACCAGGGCAGTTGCTGCGCCGCGCAGGCCGCGCCCAGACAGGCGGCCTGGGCGAGGCCGCCCCACCCCAGGCGCCCGCGCTCACCGATCCGCGTCCAGCGGACCACCACCGGGATGAGCAGGGCCAGCCCGAGGATCGCCGGGTAGCCGAGCCGGGCGTAACTCGGCAGGAAGCCGAAGCCCAGGCACGCCATGGTCACCGCCGACCGCCACGGCACCGGCAGCAGCCACCACAGCGTCACCGTTCCGACGAGCAGCGCCCCGGTGGTCACCGTCGTCGCCGCGAGCGCGCCGTGCCCGAGCCACAGCAGCGGCGCGGTCAGCAGTATGGCCAGGGGCGGGTAGCCGTACGTGAGGTCGTAGCCGCCGTTGGCCGTCGGGGTCAGAGCGACGTGGGGGTTGTGCCGGAAGAGCCACGGCCACGGCTGCCCGTACACGGGATGTCCGGCGGCCAGTTCGCGGGCGGCCTGCGCGGTGAGGACGCCCTCGTCGCCGGCGGCGTGGTTCATGACGAACGTGCACAGGGTCAGGGTCACGGCTGTGACGAGGACACACAGGTCGAGCCGGGCGAGTGACCGCGTCCGGCGCACGGTCAGCGCCAGTACCCCGCTGACCAGGATCGACAGATAGCAGAGCGAGATGACGGCGGCGATGACGAGCCGGTGACCGGCGGCCTGGGTCCACACCGCCCGCGTGCCGATGAACAGGCTGACGGTCGCGAGCAGCGTCAGGACGCGATGCCACTGCGCGGGGGCGTCCGCCTCCGGGCTCCGGGATCGCGCGGTGCCGGTCTTCGCTTCGACGTCCGCCGCTGTTTCTGCCAAGTGCACGACATCGGAACGTAATCGCGCCCGGTGTGCGGCCGATGGAAGGACGGGCAAAGTCCGGTAGGAAAATGGTAAGAATGACCGGAATGGGCTATTTGTCAGTACACATCTCGCACATAGCGCTTCGCCGCCGTGAGTTGCTTCACGTACACGCCCGCCTCGTCCTCGCTGAGGCCGCCGTGCGCCACCGCGATGTCCCGCAGTGCCCGGTCCACGTCCTTGGCCATGCGGGAGGCGTCTCCGCAGACATAGAAGTGGGCGCCCTCCCGGAGCCAGTGCCACAGCTCGGGTCCGTGCTCGCGCATCCGGTCCTGGACGTACACCTTGTTGCGCTGGTCGCGGGAGAACGCCGTGTCCAGGCGGGTCAGGGTGCCCTCGGCGACCAGGCCGGCCAGCTCGTCCTCGTAGTAGAAGTCGGTGGCGCGGTGCTGCTCGCCGAAGAACAGCCAGTTCGGCGCCGCGTGCCCGAGCGCCCGCCGCTCCTCCAGGAACCCCACGAACGGCGCCACCCCGGTGCCCGGCCCGACCATCACCATCGGTGTCGACGCGTCGGCGGGGGGCCTGAAGTGCGGCGAACGCTGTACGAAGACGGGCACCGCCGTGTCCGGCCCGGCGTCGGCCAGGAACGGCGAGCAGACTCCGCCGCGGGCCCGGCCGTGCAGGTTCTCGTACCGCACCACGGACACCGTCAGCGAGACCCGCGCCGGGTCGACGAGCGGGCTCGACGATATGGAGTACAGCCGGGGCTGGAGCCGTCGCAGTACCGTCGCCCACTCCTGTGCGGACGCCCGTACGCCGTACTCGGCGACCACGTCGACGGCCTGCCGACCCCACGACCAGCGGGCCAGCCCGTCCTTGTTGTCGGACCGCATCAGCTTCTTCAACTCGCGGTTGTCCCGGGCCCGTTCGGAGACGAAGCGCAGCAGGTCGGGGGTGATCCGGGTGATGTCGAGCTGCCGGTGCAGCGCCTCGGAGAGCGCGAACTCACCGACTCCCGCCACCTCTACGCCGGTTGACGCGTCCAGCCCGGTCACGGCAAGCCATTCCGCCACCAGGGAGGAGGAGTTGACGGGCCGCACCCCGAGCGCGTCACCCGCTTCGTACGTCAGCTCCGTACCGCTCGTGTCGAAGGTGAACCGGCGTACTTCCTTGGTCGCGCCGGGCAGGCTGAGCAGCCGGTTGCCGACGAGCCGGGCGGGCGAGGGGGCGGGCTTGGCGGAACGGACGGTGTCCTGCGGCGCCCGCGCTGTCCGGGTGCCTTTGCTTTCCGTCCTGTCCGTCCTGCCCGGCCTTTCCGTCGCTTCCGTCGCTTCCGTCGTCTCCTTCGTGCCCAGCACGTCGAGCACCTGGTCGAGCCACGCGTCCGCCGACGGTTCGAAGTCGGGCTCGCAGTCGGTGCGCGGCGCGATCCGCACCGCCCCCAACTCGTCGAGCCGCGCGTCCAGTCGGCGCCCGTGCCCGCAGAAGTCGTCGTACGAGGAGTCGCCCAGCGCGAGTACGGCGTAGCGCACGCCGTCCAGCCGTGGCGCCTGCTCACCGGAGAGCGAGTCCCAGAAGCCGGAGCCGTTGTCGGGGGCGTCGCCGTCGCCGAACGTACTGGTGATGAAGAGGAGATCGGCGCTGCGCGCGAGGGCGGGCACATCGGCCTCGTCCATGCCGACGAGCCTTGCCCGGTGCCCGCCGGCGTTCAGCCGCTCGGCGGTCGCGCCGGCCAGTTCCTCGGCGTTGCCGGTCTGCGAGGCCCACAGCACGACGACTTCCCGCCCGCCGACCTCGACCTCGACACCGACCCGTTCCCGTGGCGGGGCGTCGGCGGCCCTGGAGTACATGCCGGCGAGCATCCCGTTCACCCAGTCCGCGTGTTCGGCGCTGAAGGGCGCGGAGGCGGGCAGTACGGGAATCCCGGCGGCACCGGCGGGCAGCCCGGCGAGGAATCCCGAGAGGTACTGGCGTTCCTGGGCGCTGAGAACGGGCGGGGGAGCGGGCGTGAACGCGAACTCCGGAACGGAGAACTCAGGTGCGGAGAACTCGGGTGCGGAGACCGGCAGTTGAGGGGCAGCCTTCTTGGGTGCCTCAGGTTGCCGCACCTGTGCCTCGGGCCGGTGCACCTTCACCAGGGACACCGCGCACATCTTGAACTCAGGCTGAAGGGACAGCGGATCGACCGCGTCGTTCGTCACCGCGTTGACGCTGAGGTACTCCCCGAAGAGGTCGTTCCAGTGGAAGGGCGCGAAGACGCACCCCCTCCGCACCCGGTCCGTGACAACGGCCGGCAGCACGGCCCGCCCGCGCCGCGAGGCGACCTCGACCGAGTCGCCGTCCACGACCCCCAACTCCAGGGCGTCCTCCGGATGCACCTCCACGAACGGCCCGGAGTTCAGCTTGTTGAGCTTGGCGACCTTCCCCGTCTTCGTCAGCGTGTGCCACTGGTGCTGCACACGCCCGGTGTTGAGGACGAACGGGAAGTCGTCGTCGGGCAGTTCGGCGGCGGGCAGATGCGGACGGGCGTAGAAGATCCCGCGCCCACTGGCGGTGGGGAACCGCAGTTCACCGTCCCCTTCGCCGACCCCATCCCCAACTCCCTTGTAGCGAATGGGATTGCGGGCGGGCCCGTCCACCGACGCGGCCGGCCACTGCACCGGAGTCTCCCGCAGCCGCTCGTAAGTGACCCCGCGCAGATCCCAGCCGGTCTTCGGGTTCCACGCCCGCTTGAGTTCCTCGAAGACGTCCTCCGCGCTCTCGTACGCGAAACCCTTGAACCCCATCGCGCGGGCGACGGCCGCGATGATCCGCCAGTCGGCCATGGCGTCGCCGGGCGGGTCGACGGCCGGCCGGGCGAGGGTGAGGCCGCGCTCGCTGTTGACGAGGACACCCTCCGCCTCGGTCCACATCGCGCCGGGCAGGACGACATCGGCGTACGCGTTGGTCTCGGTCTCGGCGAAGACGTCCTGGGTGACGACGAACTCGGCGGCCTCCAGGCCCTCGATGACCGTACGGCGGTTGGCGACCGAGGCGACCGGGTTGGTGCAGATGATCCAGCAGGCCTTGATGTGCCCCTCGGCCATCCGCCGGAACATCTCGATCGTGCCGTGCCCGGCGCCGTCCTTGCGCAGTGTGCCGGTCGGCAGCTCCCACAGCTCCTCGACGAACGCCCGTTCCTCGTCCACGAGCACTGACCGCTGCCCGGGGAGCCCCGGCCCCATGTACCCCATCTCCCGGCCGCCCATGGCGTTGGGCTGCCCGGTGAGGGAGAACGGGCCGCTGCCGGTGCGGCAGATCGCGCCGGTGGCGAGATGCAGGTTGACCAGGGCGTTCGTGTTCCAGGTGCCGTGCGTGGACTGGTTGAGCCCCATGGTCCAGCAGCTCATCCAGTCGTCGGCCGCCCCGAGAACGCGCGCCGCTTCCCTGATGTCGTCCTCGGAAATGCCGGTGATCGCCGAGACGGTGTCCGGCGGGTAGTCGGCGAGGAAGTCGGGCATCTCCTCCCAGCCCTCGGTGTGGGCGGCGATGAACTCCGGGTCCGTGTACCCGCCGGCGTGCAGAAGGTGGAGCAGACCGTTGAGGAACGCCAGGTCCGTCCCGGGCCTGATCTGCAGGAACAGATCGGCCTTGGCGGCGGTGGCGGTGCGCCGGGGGTCGACCACGATCAGCTTGGCCCCGGCCTTCACCCGGTCCATCATCCGCAGGTACAGGATCGGATGGCAGTCGGCCATGTTCGACCCGATGACCAGGAAGGCGTCGGCGTGGTCGAAGTCGTCGTACGAGCCGGGCGGGCCGTCGGCGCCCAGCGAGAGCTTGTATCCGGTGCCCGCGCTCGCCATGCACAGCCGGGAGTTGGACTCGATCTGGTTCGTGCCCACGAACCCCTTGGCCAGCTTGTTCGCCAGATACTGGGCCTCAAGGCCCATCTGCCCGGAGACATAGAAGGCGACGGCGTCCGGCCCGTGCTCGTCGACGATTCCCCGAAGCCGGCGCGCGGTCTCCGCGATGGCGTCGGCGACGGGCGCGGGCACCAGTTCCTCGCCCCGGTCGTCGTGGCCGTGCCGGACCAGCGCGGTGGTCAGCCGGCCGGGCGCGCCGAGCATGTCGGCGGTGGTCGCGCCCTTGGTGCACAGCCGCCCGGCGTTCGCGGGGTGCGCCTTGTCGCCGGACGCCTTGAAGACCGTACGCCGTCCATCGGGTCCGAGCCCGACGTCCAGCACGATTCCGCAGCCCACCCCGCAGTAGGAGCACACGGTCCGCACCTGCGTGGTCGTGGGGGTCGTGGTCACGCGCTGCCTTTCGCCGTCTCTCCGTCTTGCGTGTTCTGCGTGTCCTGCGTCTTCCGGTTGTGTCTTTCTGTCTCTCCTTGCCGGATCCGGTACCGATGAGCGTACGAATTGCCCGTTACGTCGATGTCACGTGATCGGATCATGAGCGGTTACGCCCACTGCACAGTCGCACTGTCAGTGCTGTGAGGTACGTATAGGTGTTCGGATTTTTCTCACACAGGGGGTCGCTGAGCGTGTCGTATTGGGCCGATCGGGTGACCATGAGTAAGAATTGGCCGATGCAGACAGTCAGTGCCAGTCAGGGCGGAGTGCGTCGATGAGAAGCCACGATGTCACCGACGAACAATGGGAGGGGCTCGCCCAGGTCGTACCACTGAGAGGCCGCGACGCCTGGCCGTCCGCGGTGGGCCACCGGTCGATACCCGAGGCGCCGACCGAGGCCAGACGCCGTTTCGTCGTCCTGCGGGTCAACGTCTTCGCGGACGCGCGCGAGGTCGCCGAGACGCTGATGGCGGGCATACCGGTCCTCCTCGACCTGACGGGCGCCGAGGCGGACACCGCCAAGCGGGTCCTCGATTTCAGCACAGGCGTCGTCTTCGGGCTGGCCAGCGGGATGCACCGGGTGGACCGGAACGTGTTCCTGCTCACCCCGCCCGGCACCGAGGTCGGCGGACTCATGGGGGGAGCGGGACTCCCGGAGCACTGAGACACGCCGCTGCCGTGCGATCCGTCCCCCGTTCGTAGGAAGGTGCGGCGGACGGAACGGTTCGCCTCGCGGGCGGAGGCCTACGGTCCGGTTATGACCCGGTCACTGGACTTACCGCCCGCCTCGGCCGCCGAAGCGCGATGGGCGGTGCGTCCCGACCGGCCGACCGTCACCGAACTCAGGCTGTCCGCCTACGCGGGGCACCGCCGCGCCAGATTCCCGCTCGGGCGGCTCACGCTGCTCGCCGGGCCGAGCGGCGGCGGCAAGTCGACCGCCCTCAGGGCGTACGAGTCACTGGCCCGCCTCGGCTCCGGCGCCGCCGTCGAAACGGCGTTCCCGGACCCGGCGGCCTGCGTACCCGAACGCGCCCGGCCCGACGCCCAGCACCGGCGCGGCTTTCGCATCGGCTGTACGGCGGACGGTCCCGAGGGTCCCGTACTGCTCGACGTCGCCGTCCAGGCCGAGCCCGAACTCCGGATCGTGGGCGAGCGGTTGAGCGCGGGCGGGGTGGTCCTGCTGGAGACGGCGCTGCGTGATCCCGGCCGGCGCACCGTCCAGGCGGCCTGGTACACCGCCGGTTCGGCGTCGGTCACCCGCGCCCCGATGCCGGACGACCGGCTCGGCACGGCCCTGCTGCCCCTGCGGGTCGCCGGGAAGACGGACGGGCAGCGCAGGGTCATCGCCGCCGCCGAACAGATGGTGGTCGCCCTCCGTTCCGTGTTCGCCTGCGACCCCCGGCCCGACCGGATGCGCGCGGCGGTGCCGGTGACCAGCGGGCGGCTGCTGCCCGGCTGCGACAACCTGGCCGAGGTCCTGTGGCGCACCCGCTCCGAATGCGCCGTCCGCCACGGGCTGCTGGTCGGCGCCGTCCGCGAGGGTTGCACGGGCCCGGTGTCGGACGTACGCGCCGACGAGGTGGCCGACGGCCGCGTCCGTGCCGTGCTCGACCGGGGCGACGGCCCGCTCACCCACTTCGGCAGGCTGGGCGACGGCGAGTTGAGGTACGCGGGCCTGGCGCTGGTCCTGCTGACCGGCCCCGGTGTGCTGGCGGTCGACCGGCCCGGCGAGGTGCCCGACGCCCTCCAGGCACTCACCGTCCTGGCCGACGGCTTCGACCGGTCCCTGGACGTACGGCAGCGCGCGGAACTCCTGCGGCTGGCGGCCCGGATGTGCGAGCGGGGACACATCCGTCTCCTGGGGACGGTGAGCGACGCGTCGTGGGCGGAGGGGGTGCCCGGGGTGACGGTGGTACACCTGGAACCGTGACGGATCAGGAACACACCGAAGGCGCTGAGCAGCGCGGACACCGGCAGCGCGAACACCGCGAGCACGGCGAGGGGTTGGACGTGGCGCAACTCCAGCGCAGGCTGGCCGAGTTCGCGGCGGCACGGAACTGGCAGCCCTTCCACACGCCCAAGAACCTCGCTGCCGCGCTCAGCGTGGAGGCGTCCGAACTGGTCGAGATCTTCCAGTGGTTGACGCCCGAGGAGTCGGCGCGGGTGATGGACGACCCGGACACCGCCCACCGGGTGACGGACGAGGTCGCGGACGTGCTCGCGTATCTCCTCCAGTTGTGCGAGGTGCTCGGCATCGACGCACTGGCGGCTCTCGACGCGAAGATCGACCGCAATGAACAGAGGTTCCCGGCAAAGGAAGGGTAATAGTCACTTTGGGTAGCTGAATTGCGTCTCGTTCTCCATTTGTTGTCCGCAGATTTCCGCCTTCCTCTGGCTTTTCGTCCCACATCACTTCACTCTGGGTAGTGGACGGTGGAGTTCGGGCGGACGTGCGGACAGCGCGTCGGGGACAGACGGGGGCAGCGCATGGACGCTGTGCGGCTCATCCTGAAGAGCAGACGTGCCCTGGCGGGCAGCGACGGTGTGCCTCGGACCCTGGCGGAGGTGTGGCAGGCGCAGGCCCTCGCACAGGCGATAGGCAGCCGCCTCGCGGTCACCGGGCCACCCGAACTGCGGGGCGAGGCACTGGGGTTGACGGAACTGGCGGGCCGGGGCTGCGGCGTGCTGGACGAACCGCGCCTCGCCGTCGGCGCGTTACGCGCTGCCCAGCTCACCGAACTGGGCGACGCCCGCCAGGCCCTGATCTGCCTCGGCGCGCTCCTCGGCGAGGCCGGCATGGCCCTGGTCGGCATCGCCAGCGCGGCGGACGACGAGACGACGTACTGGCAGTGCATGGAATCGATCGACGCGGCCGACGAGTCCCGCGACCGGGTCCTGGAGATGCTCCGCAAACTGGCGGCCAGGGAGGCGGCGGGAGGAGCGGAGCGGGTGGCGGGGTAGGCGGCCCGTTTCCTGGTGCGAGGCGGTGGTGGCCGGCCGCGCCCGGCGGCGGAGCCGCGATCCGTACAGCCCCGCGTCCCCGTGGGCCCTGGCCGGATTCCAGGGGGCCGAGCCTCGCAGCCCGGCCCGGCGGTCTCAACCCGCCTCAGGCTCCTTCGCGGACGCCGACGACACACCTGCCGACTGGAAATCGGCGTCCAGCGCGGAAAGGTCCGCGTTGAGCGCGGCCATCAGCTCCTCCATCTGCTGCAGCAGCCCCTTCGGCTGCGCGGGCCCCGCCTGCTGCGGCACGACTTCTTCGGACAATGGACGGCCTCCTCGGCCACTGGCTCCCGGGGGAGCCGACGCGGGTGCACACCGGTAGCGGGCGGGTCGGCGATCGAACGGGCCGACCGGCCGGTGCCGGTGCGGGCGCCGGTCGGGCCGGCTCCGCCCGAGCCAACGATCATCGCCGTGGGGGGTCACTGGTACGGACCCGCACCGCTCACACGGTTGACGGTTTTTCACCCGACCGGGGAGGCGCGGGGCAGGGGGTGCCGGTGAGGTTGACCGGTCCCCGGCCGTGCAGGATGGGGGCCATGGATCTTCGTATCTTCACCGAACCCCAGCAAGGCGCGACCTACGACACCCTGCTCGCCGTGGCGAAGGCCACCGAGGACCTTGGGTTTGGGGCTTTCTTCCGCTCCGACCACTATCTCCGCATGGGTGACGGGGACGGCCTGCCCGGTCCCACCGACGCCTGGATCACCCTCGCCGGACTTGCCCGGGAGACCAAGCGGATCCGCCTCGGCACGCTGATGACGGCCGCCACCTTCCGCCTCCCCGGCGTCCTGGCGATCCAGGTCGCGCAGGTCGACCAGATGTCCGGCGGCCGGGTCGAACTCGGTCTGGGCGCGGGCTGGTTCGAGGAGGAGCACAAGGCGTACGGCATCCCGTTCCCGCAGGAGAAGTTCGCCCGACTCGAAGAGCAGCTGGCGATCGTCACCGGCCTGTGGGGGGTCAAGGCGGGGGAAACGTTCAGCCACCACGGCACGCACTACGACCTGACCGACTCGCCGGCCCTCCCCAAGCCCGCGCAGACGAAGATCCCCGTACTCATCGGCGGCCACGGCGCGACGCGTACCCCACGGCTGACCGCGCAGTACGCGGACGAGTTCAACATGCCGTTCTCGTCCATCGAGGACACCGAGCGCCAGTTCGGCCGGGTGCGTGCGGCGGCCGAGCAGGCGGGCCGCGCGGCCGACGAGCTGACGTACTCGAACGCCCTTGTGGTGTGTGTCGGCAAGGACGACCGCGAGGTGGCCCGGCGTGCCGCCGCGATCGGCCGTGACGTCGACGAGCTGAAGGCCAACGGACTCGCGGGTTCCCCGGCCGAGGTCGTGGAGAAGATCGGCCGGTACACGGAGATCGGCTCCCAGCGGTTCTACCTCCAGATCCTCGACCTCGACGATCTGGACCACCTGGAGCTGATCTCCTCGCAGGTGCAGGCCCAAGTGGCCTAGCTTTCGCCGCTCTTGCTGCGCGGGGGCGGGGGGCCGCATCGGCAGCCTCTGCCCCCGCCCCTCGCCCTGCCCC
>NZ_LIQQ01000128.1 GCF_001418565.1 Streptomyces graminilatus
GGTCAGCCCGCCCACACCACCGCCTGCACCTCCCCATAAGCGTGCAGCGCGTACGACCCCACATCGCGCCCCACCCCGCTCCGCTTGAACCCGCCGAACGGTGCCTCCATGTTCCGCCCGACGGTGTTCACGCCCACCCCGCCCGCCCGCAGTCGCCGCGCGACCCGGAAGGCTCGGGCCACGTCCGCCGACCAGACGTAGTCGATGAGGCCGTACTCGCTGTCGTTGGCCAGCGCGACGCCCTCTTCCTCGTCGTCGAAGGGGATGACTGTCACCACCGGACCGAAGATCTCCTCCCGGGCCACCCGCATGTCGTTCGTGCAGTCGGCCAGGAGGGTGGGGGCGATGTAGAAACCCCGCTCGTACGGGGGGCGTTCACCGCCCGCCACCACCACCGCGCCCTCCTTCCTGCCGAGTTCGACGTACGCCTCGACCCGGCCCCGGTGCGCCCCCGAGATCACCGGGCCGACCACCGTGCCCTCCGCTCGCGGATCACCCACCAGCAAGTGGCCCGCGTACGACGCGAGTTGCTCCACAACCCTCCCGTACACGCCACGCTGTGCCAGTACCCGCGTCGGGGCCGTGCAGATCTGGCCGCTGTAGAACGAGAACGTCGTGCCGATGCCCGCGACCGCCGAGCGGATGTCCGCGTCGTCGAAGACGAGGGCCGCGCCCTTTCCGCCCAGCTCCATCAACTGGCGTTTCATGCCCCGGCCGCACACCTCCGCGATCCGCTGCCCGACCGCCGTCGAGCCGGTGAAGCTGACCATGTCGACGTCCGGGGAATCCACGACCGCCTCCCCCACCTCGGTCCGCGTCCCGCTGACCACGTTCACCACGCCCGGAGGCACCCCCGCTTCCTCCAGGGCCTCCGCCATCCGGTACACCGACAACGGATCCTGCGGAGCGGGCTTCACCACCACCGTGTTGCCCATCGCCAGGGCGGGCGCGATCTTGCCCGCCGGGTTGGCCCACGGGTTGTTGTACGAGGTGATGCAGGCGACCACGCCCACCGGCTGGCGGATGGCCAGCGCGCCCATCACCGCGGCCTTCCCGAACGGGCCCCCCTCGTTGACCTGCGGCGGGATCGCCCACTCGGCGGGCTCGACCGTCGCGTACCGGCGGAAACGGGCCGCGCCCACACCCACCTGCATCCCGCGCGCCGTCCCCGTCGTCGCACCGGTCTCCGCCTGGGCGAGGGCGGCGTACGACGCCAGGTTGGCCTGGATGATGTCCGCCGCCCGCGCCAGTACCGCGGCCCGTTCCTCCGGTGCCGTGCGCGACCACGGGCCGAAGGCCTCGCGGGCGGCAGTGGCGGCCGCGTACGCATGGTCCCGTGAGGCCTCCGGAGCCCACCCGACGACGTCCTCCGTCGCCGGGTCGATCACCTCGTAGTGCCCGTCGGCCGGCTCCACCCACGAACCGCCGATGAACAGCCGTTGTCCGTCCGTCACTTGGTGCTCACCGTCGCCGTGTCCCGGCCCGAACGGAGTACCTTGCCCGGTACGGCGCCCGTCACCGAGTCGTCCCGGATCGCCTCAACTCCGTTCACCCATACGGCTGTTACGCCGATGGCCTTCGAGTCGAGACGTGGGCTGCCGCCCGGCAGGTCGTGCACCAGCGTGGCCTTGTCGGCGGCGATCCGCTCCGGGTCGAAGAGGACCAGGTCCGCGTGGAAGCCCTCCTGGACACGGCCCCGCTCGCGCAGGCCGAACAGTCGCGCCGGGTCGTCGGTCAGCATCTGCACCGCCCGCTCCAGCGGCACCAGTTTCCGGCCGCGCAGACAGTCACCGATGAACCGGGTCGTGTACGGGGCCCCGCACATCCGGTCCAGGTGGGCGCCCGCGTCGGAGCCGCCGAGCAGCACGTCCTCGTGGCGCCAGGTCTCGGCGCGCAGTGCCCAGGACGCCGGGTCGTTGTCGGTGGGCATGGGCCACAGGACCGTACGCAGGTTGTCGGCCACGCAGATCTCGACCAGGCAGGTGAAGGGGTCCTGGCCGCGTTCGGCGGCGATGTCCTCCACCACCCTCCCGGTCAGGCCCTCGTTCGCCGCGCTGTAGGTGTCCCCGATGACATACCGGCCGAAGTCCGTCAGCCGTCGGAAGACGCCCACCTCCTCGCGCTGCGACAGGCGGACCATCTCCGTCCGGACGGCGGGATCACCGAGGCGCGCGATCCGCTCGTCGCGCGGCAGGCCGAGGATCGGGCCCCAGCCGGGGATCAGGTTCAGCGCGCAGAAGGTGCCCAGGGACATGTTCATCGGCGTGAGGATGGGCATGGTGAGGGCGACTATCCGGCCACCCGCCTTGCGGGCGCGGTCACTTGCCTCAAGCTGGCGGGGCACTCGGGCCGGTACGGCCGAGTCGATCGTGAGCACGTTCCAGTTGAGAGGTCGGCCCGCCGCCGCGCTCATCTCTACGAACAGGTCGATCTCCGCGTCGCTGAACTGGTCGAGGCAACCGGCCACGATCGCCTCGATCTGGGTGCCCTCGTGCTCGCCCACCGCCCGCGAGAGGGCGATGAGTTCGGCGGGGAGCGCGTGCCGGGAGGCGACCGGGTTGCCGTCCCCGTCGGAGTGCGAGGACGACTGCGTGGTGGAGAATCCCCAGGCACCGGCATCCATGGCATCGTGCAACAGCCCCAGCATGGCGGCCAGTTGCTGCTGCGTCGGCTGTCCGCCCACCGCGTCCGGGCCCATGACGTACCGGCGCAGCGCGCAATGCCCCACCATGAAACCGGCGTTGACGGCGATGCGGCCCTCCAGCGCGTCCAGGTACTCCCCGAAGCCGCTCCAGCTCCAGGGCGCCCCTTCCTCCAGCGCGACCAGGGACATCCCCTCGACCTTGGACATCATCCGCCGCGTGTAGTCGGCGTCGTCGGGCCGGTCGGGGTTCAACGGGGCAAGCGTGAAGCCGCAGTTGCCGGCGGCGATCGTCGTGACTCCATGGTTGAGGGAGGGGGTCGCGTACGGGTCCCAGAAGAGCTGGGCGTCGTAGTGCGTGTGCGGGTCGACGAACCCGGGGGCCAGGACCAGTCCGGACGCGTCCTCACTCGTCCGTGCCTCCTCGGTCACCTCACTGCCGATGACGGCGATACGCCCGTCCCGCAGCCCCACATCAGCGACGTACCCGGGCGCCCCGGTCCCGTCGACGACCATGACTCCCTTGATCAGATGGTCAAGCAAGGCCGAACTCCTCTCTTTTGGGGCGCGGGAACTGCGCGCTCCTTTTGGGGGCGCGGGGAACTGCGCGTCTTTGGGGGCGCTGAGGAAGTGCGGGCTTTCAGGGGCCGGCGCGGGGAACCACGCGCCTTAGGGGCGCGGGGAACTGCGCGACCAGCCACAGCGAACCCGCACCCGCACCCGCACCCGCCAACGCACCCTCAGACCGTCCCCCGGAACCGCGAAGTCCGATGAACCGGATCCGTGTCGATCTTCGGAATCACGTGCTCCCCGATCAGCCTGATCGTCTGGAGCGTGTCCTCCCGGGAGATCCCGATCGGCATCCCGAAGGACAGCTGATCCGCCCCCGCCTGCTCCCACCGCTTGCACTGCGTCAGCACCTCGTCCGGGTCGCCGCAGATCAACAGCTCCTCGGCGATGAGGAGTTCGATGATCTCCTCGTTGAACTCGGGCAGCGTCTCCGGCCACACGGGGAAGCCCTCGGGACGCGGGAACGTGTCGTGGTAGCGGAAGAGCAGCGACTGGAGGTAGTGCAGCCCACCGCCCGCCGCGATCCGTACCGCCTCCGCGTGTGTCGGCGCGCAGATCGCCGTCGACGTCACCATCACGTTGTCGTTGACGTAGTCGCCGACCGGCTCGGCGTCCACGATCGCCGTCTTGTACTGCTCCAGCACCCACTCCATGTCGGAGACCTTCTGCACGCTGAAGCCGAGCACCCCGAGCCCCTTGCGGGCGGCCATGGCGTACGAGGGCGGCGAGCCGGCGGCGTACCACATCGCGGGGTGCGAGGGGCCGTACGGCTTGGGGAGGACCTTGCGGGGCGGCAGCGACCAGTGTTTGCCCTGGAAGCCGACGTACTCGTCCTGGAGCCACATCTTCGGGAACTCGGCGATCGTCTCCTCCCACAGCTCCTTCGTGTGGTTCATGTCGGTGATGCCGGACATGAAGCCGAGGATCTCGTGGGAGCCGGCGCCCCGGCCGGAGCCGAACTCGAAGCGGTTGCCGGTGAGATGGTCGAGCATGGCGACCTTCTCGGCGACCTTCACCGGGTGGTTGACCGGGGCGAGCGGGTTGAAGATGCCGGAGCCGAGGTGGATGCGCTCGGTGGCGTGGGCGAGGTAGCCGAGGTAGACGTCACTGGCCGAGATGTGCGAGTACTCCTCCAGGAAGTGGTGCTCGGACACCCAGGCGTACTTGAAGTTCGACTTGTCCGCCTGGATGACGTACTCGGTCTCCTCCATCAGCGCCTTGTGCTCCGCGAGCGGATCGGTCTCGGCCCGCTTGCCCACGTATCCCTGTACAAAGAGCCCGAATTCCAAGGAGGTTCACCGTCCCCAGTAACCGTTCCCGACGTACGCGGTCCGGCGTACGTGGCCCGACGTACGTTTCTGACGTAGCGTCAGATTTCTTGGACGACTGTTCCACCGGCCCCTTGCACCGTCAATAGCTGACGGTCAGTCAGGTACCGAGCCACGCCGATCGGGCCGGTCATCGGGCCGGTCATCGGGCCGGTCATCGGGCCGGTCAGACGACCGAGACCCCGGCGAGCCAGCCCCCGTCGATCACGAACGGCTGCCCGGTGATGTACGAGGAGTCCTCCGAGGTGAGGAACAGCGCGAGCCGCGCCACCTCGTCCGGCCTGCCTATCCGCCCCAGCGGTACGAGCTTGCGGTACATCCGCTCCAGGCCCCGCGCCGAACTCTCCGCGTCGACGTCCGCGTTCGGGTCGAGCAGCGCCGGGTTGGACATCGCGGTGTCGATCGCGCCCGGGCACATGGCGTTGACGCGGATCTTCTTCCGCGCCAGTTCCAGCGCGGCGACCCGGGTGAGCCCCACGATGGCGTGCTTGCTCGCCGCGTACGCCCCGACGGCCGCCATCCCGGTGACCCCGGTGTACGAGGCGGTGTTGACGATCGTGCCGCCGCCTGCGTCGGCGATGTGCGGCGCGACCGTCCTGATCCCGAGGAAGCAGCCCACCTGGTTGACCTGGACGACCTGCATGAACTCGTCGAGGGGAGTGTCGAGCAGGGTGTTGAAGCGGAGGATGCCGGCGTTGTTGACCAGCCCGTCGATCCGGCCGTAGGCCTTCTGGGCGGCGGCGACGGCGGCCTGCCAGCCCGACTCCTCACGCACGTCGAGATGGACGTACAGGGCGCCCAACTCCTTGGCCAGGGCCTCCCCTTGATCGTCGAGCACGTCCGCCACGACCACCCGCGCGCCCTCCGCCGCGAAGAGCCGGGCCTCCTGCTCCCCCTGACCGCGTGCCGCGCCGGTGACGATGACGACCCGTCCGTCGAGCTTGCCCATGCGGAACCCCTTCGCAGCGTTCACATCGGTGGATGCCGGCATCGTACTGCCGAATCTGACGATCCGTCAGACCTGATGCGCCCCCTACCTCACATGTGCTGGGTGTGCGGGAGCACACACAGAAAAAACTCTGGAGTCGGGATATTTGACCCTGTCGCGAACTCGTCGGGGGCGCCAATAATTCCCCACGCGGAAGTAAAGCAATCCCCAAGGGCTCAGAGAACCCTGAGAACCCTGAGAACCCCGAGGACGGAACGGCATGGCCAAGAGGCGACTGAAGAACACGAAGGTTCGGATCGTGGCGGTCGGGGCGGCGCTCGCGACCGGTGGCGCGATCATCGCCCTCCTTCCGTCGGCGAACGCCGCCGAGACGAAGACACCCGACCAGGTCATGAGGATGTGCGAACGGTCCAAGGTGCTCAACGGAAAACAGCAGAACACGGAGGATTTCGGCGGCACCCTGGGGGACGGCTTCGAGTCCGACAACTGTGATTTCGTCGAGACGAAGTTCGAGACATTCGACGGGCCGACCGAGAAGTCGTCCATCGACTTCCCGAACTGTGAGCCGAACGCCACCGAACCGTCCAAGGTCTCCATCACCTGGTCGGCTAGTGCCTCCCAGGGACAGGGCAAGTACGTCGCGACCCAGCAGGGTGGTGGCGGAAGTCTCTTCGGAGCGATCGGCGGCTCCTGGCTCAAGCACAAGGGCACCCTGAACATGACCACGAATTCCGCCTCGGCGGGCGACACCGAAGAGCGCGAGGTGCCGGTCGGCAAGGTGCTCCACATGGAATTCACGCCGAAGATGCAGCGGATGACCGGCGAATGGCGGGTACGCGTGAACGCCAATCCCGGGAGCTTCGCCGTGAACCCCTCCCCCGAGCAGAACCTCGTCGCGCCCGACGTCGTCGAGGGTCCCGTCATCCTGGCTGGCGCCGCCGGCACCCCGGGTCTCGTGGACGGCACCTCCAAGGCGGTCGTGGAGGACTGCTGATGCTCCCCCGCCAGCCATCGAGCAGTCGGATCCACTCCGATCAAGCCGGTCAGAGTGAGACCACCGCAGGTCAATCGCCCAATCCCCCCAGGAGAACCTCATGAGCCGTACCAGCCGCGCCAACAGCCACCGGAGCAAGAAGAAGCGCATCACCCTCGCCCTGGCCCCCGTGGCGGCCCTCGCGGTGGCCATCCCGCTGATGGCCCAGGCGGGTGCCGCCACGCCCTCCGAGGTGACCTCGGACTGCGCCTCGAACTCGGACAAACTCGACGACTGCGATTTCGTCCCGGTCCAGAACAAGCGGAACAGCCTCGGCGCCAATGAAAGGGTTTCCGCGGTCACCGACAACTGCGGATCGACCAGCACCGCCTCGAAAACCTTCAAGGTGGCCACGACCGTCAGCCGGTCCGTTCAACTGGAGGACGGTTTCACCGCCTCCGCCGACTCGAAACTGGCCGGCTCCTTCCTTGAGGTCGGCCTCAGTTTCAACACCTCGGAAACGAACATCACGACGGACGACAAGACGACCGGCCTGGAACTCAGCCGTACCGACACCGTGCAGGCGGACAGCATCGCCTTCTTCATGTGGTCGGCCAAGCGCACCGACGTGAGCGGATTCCTGCGCGCGACGTACAAGGAGGAGCAGGACGGCCAGAAGGTGTTCTTCGCGCCGAGCGAGGGCGCCACGACCGTCCACGTCTTCTATCCGCAACTCCTCAAGAACGGGACGCCGGACGGCCGGCTGTGGCTGCGCAACGTGAAGTGCGGAACTCCGGAAGCCAACGGCATTCTGAAGTCGGGCAACAGCCTCCGGGCGGAACCTGGATTCGGCGAGGCCGGCCAGAACACCACGGACGTGGAGATCCCGGCATCGGAGATAGCGACGTCGTAGATCGCGACGTCCTAGATCGCGACGTCCTAGATCGCGACGTCGTAGATCGCGGCGTCGTAGCGGAATTCGCCACGGTCGTCAGCGAATACGGCGGCACCGGCTGTTCGCACGGGTTCGCACAGGTTCTCACATGCGAACAGCCGGAGTCGCCCCCAGCCAGCGCAGCACCGCGTCCGTACTGCCCCGCGCGTTGAGCTTGGCGTAGATGTTGCTGAGGTTGTTGCGGACGGTCTTCTCGCTCAGCGTCAGCCGCAGCCCGATCTCCTGGGCGCCGAGGCCGGTCGACAGCAGCTCCATGATCTGGCGCTCGCGCGGCGAGAGCAGGCTCCGCAGCCGCTCCCTCGCCGCCCCGGCGACCGGGACATCCTCCTTGCCGCCCGCTCCGGACGCCCGCTGGACCCCTTCCCGGAGGGCCGCGCACGCCATCGGCGAGAGGTAGGTGTGCCCGACCGTGGCCGCCATCACCGCCGAGGCCAGCGTGGACGTGCAGTAGTCGCCCTCGACGAGATAACCGGCCCCGCCCCGGAACACCTCCACCACGGTCTCGGTGTCCCGCCGGGGGCTGATGACGATCACCGGAACTCTCGCGGTTCCCATCGCCCGGAGCAGCACCGGAAACTCGGTCGCCGGCTCCTCGCAGCGCAGGACGACGACGTCCACGACACCTTCCGCCCGCAGCTCGCAGTAGGGCGGGTCCACGCGCAACGCCCGCCCGATATGGGGATCGTCGTGCTGCGGCCACCCCTCGTGCGGCCACTCTCCCTCGGCGCAGGCCAGGGCGACGGACACCCTGGGCGAGGGGTGGTCGACGAGCCGGAGAGCGCGCACCGTGCCTGTCCTTCCCGCGGAGCGATGAGGTCCGTACGTCCGTACGTACCTACGTACGCGCCCAAGCATGGACATGTTCAAAGGTTCAAAGGGATCCAGGAAAGCCGCCGCCCCGGACCGCCTTCGCTCCCCCTCCCTTTCCGCTCTACAGCAGTGGGCCCACGTCCTCCCCGAAAGCCTGGATCTGGTCGGTGAGTTCGGTGAGACTCCGGCTGCGGAAGCGCACCTGGATCTGGTCCACGCCCATCGCGCCGTAGGCCCGTAGCGTCTCGGCGAGGGCCTCCGGCGGCCCGCTGACCGTCCGCCGCCCGACATCCCACCCGGGCTCGCCCACGTACAGCGGTTCGGTGATGGCGCCGACGGTGAACGGCCCCTGGACGGCGGCCTCTTCGCGCAGCCGCCGGATCCGCGCGATCTGGTCCGGGAGACGGTCGCGCGGGTCGCCCTGCGGCAGCCAGCCGTCGCCCTTGAGCGCGGCCCGGCGTACGGCGGCGGGCGACGACCCGCCGACCCAGAGGGGTACGTGTTCCTGGGCCGGCCGTGGACGCTGTCCGAGCCCCTCGAAGTCGTACAACTTGCCGTGGTGCTCCGGGAATTCGTCCGGGCCGAGCGCGGCGCGCAACGCGTCGATGCTCTCGTCGAGTACGGCACCCCGGTGCTCGAAGTCGGCCCCCAGAGCGACGAACTCCTCCTGTACGTGGCCTGCGCCGACCCCGAGGATCAGGCGCCCGCCGGAGAGGTGGTCGAGGGTGGCGTACTGCTTGGCGGTGATGAGGGGGTGGCGCAGGCCGACGACGGCCACATGGCTGAGGAGCCGGGTGTGTTCCGTGACGGCGGCGAGGTGGGAGAGGGTGGCTACCGGGTCGTACCAGACGGTGCTCATCGCGGGGGCGAGGCGGCGGGGGATGGCGATGTGGTCGCAGGTCGCGAGGTACGCGAAGCCGGCGCGGTCCGCTGCGCGGGCTATGGCGACGAGGTCGGCGGGGGTGGCCGAGGTTTCCCAGGGTTCGGTGTAGAGGGTGGACTGGGACTGGATGGGGAGTTGCATGCCGTAGGTCATGGGCGCGTCCCTTTCCTCGTATCTGACGGTGCGTCAAATAGGCGGGGGTGGCCATGGTTGCCGCTGGCGGGGGGTCGGACAAGAGCGGGGCGATGTTTTTCTCGCCCCCGCCGCCCCTACCCGTTCCCGTCCGCCTCGGGGGCTGCCGCCCCCGAACCCCCGCTTCGCGCTGAACGCGCTCGTCCTCAAACGCCGGACGGGCTGGGTAGTCAGCCCGTCCGGCGATTGAGGACGAGGCCGTTCAGGCCGACAGCGGGGGTCTGGGGGCGGCAGCCCCCGGGGAGGCCCACACCAGCGCCGGGTGCCCAACCCCCCGCTAACCCGTCCCTCAGGGCTGACGCCCACGGAACCGCCGCCGCTCAACATCCT
>NZ_LIQQ01000129.1 GCF_001418565.1 Streptomyces graminilatus
CGGTCCGTGCGAGCGGTCCGTAGTGGAACAAAGTCGTAGAACCAGGAGTGGGTTACGTGGTGTCCAGTCACCGGCAGTCCAAGAAGCGCCGATACGTCACCTGGGCGGTGGCCGGCGCGGCCGTCGTCGCCGGGGCCGGGATCGCCGCGCAGTCCTCGATGGCCGCCACCACCTGGCCCGCCCAGCGCACCTTCACCGGCCGCGCGTTCGACACGTGCACCGCACCCTCCGCCGCCGCGATGCAGGCCTGGCGCGCCAACGGCTTCTACGGCGCGGCGGCCGTCTACACAGGCGGCAAGAACCGCGGCTGCAACCAGCCCAACCTCAACGCGGACTGGGTGGCGAAGGTCAGCGCGCAGGGCTGGAAACTCATCCCCCTGTACGTCGGCGCCCAGCCGTCCTGCCAGACGGGTTCCAGCCCCGAGAAGCTCACCGCCGCCACGGCCGCCTCCCTCGGCGCGGCGGACGCGGCGGACGCCGTGACCAAGGCGTCGGCGCTCGGTATGAAGGCCGGCAGCCCGGTCTACCTCGACATGGAGGCGTACGACATCACGAACAAGGCGTGCAACGACGCCGTACTGACGTACGTACGCGCCTTCGACAAGGGGCTCCAGGCCAAGACGTACCGCACCGGCTACTACGGCTTCACCAGTTCGAGCGCGAAGGCGATCGCCCAGGCCACCGACCGCGCCGACCTGCCGGGCAACATGTGGTACGCGCTGTGGGACAAGCAGAACACCACCACCGCGGACTGGCCCTTCGGCGCCACGCTGTGGACCAACCACAGCCGGGCGCACCAGTACATGGTCAACAGCAAGGAGACGCGCGGCGGTTACACGATCACCGTGGACCGCGACGCGTGGGACGCGCCGGTGGCGATCACCGGCTGAGACGGCCGGGAAGCCATGAGGAGAGCACGGAGAGCGGGGGCGGTGCCGGAAGTCCCGGTGAATCGTTGGTCGAATGGCTTGGCCGGAGCTGAGCCACTGCCTAACATCGATCACCGCAAGACTTTGTGCACCGCCGCACAATCTCCTCGGGAGGCACCCTTGCACCGCCGTCGTCGTCGTACAGCGCTCCTCCTCTCCGCAGCGATCGTCGCCGCGGCCCCACTCCTCACCGCCTGCGGAAACGACGCGCATCCCGGCGCGGCGGCCGTCGTCGGCGGGCACCGGATCACGGTCGCGCAGTTGGAGAGCAGGGTGAACGAGGTACGCGCGGCGCAGCGGGCGGCCACCCCGGACCAGGCGCAGTACGCGCAGACCGTCGCCAGAACGGCCAGCCTCACCCGGGACACCCTGCACACGATGGTCCTGGACCGCGTCCTGAACCGGGCCGCGAAGAACGCGGGCGTGACCGTGACCCGCAAGGACGTCCAGACCCTGCGCGCCTCCCTGGAACAGCAGGCGGGCAGCGGGAAGGCGCTCGCGGACACCTGGCTCCAGCAGTACGGAGTGGCCCCGGCCCGCCTCGACGACAGCCTGCGCACCGAGATCGTGGCCCAGAAACTGGCCGCCGCCCTCGGCGCCGACATGAACTCGCCGGACGGCCAGGCCACGTTCTGGAAGGCGATGTCGAAGGCCTCGAAGACCCTCGACGTCGACCTCAACCCCCGCTACGGCGACTGGGACGTCCAGAAGAGCACCCGCGTCGACGCGAAGACCCCGTGGGTACGGGAGGTCACGGCACCGCAGCAGGCCCAGGGCCCGGCGTAACGGCTGTACGTACGGGGCTGTAGGTACGGGCACCGGGGTGCACAGCGGCGTCGGGCCGGGCGGCCTGTGGACAACTGATCGGGCTGTCGGTGGCGTGGGTTACGTTCGAGGGGTGAACGCGAACGCAACCAGCGGCTTCGAGACCGCTCCGGAGACGGAGACCGACCCCGGTCGTGTCGTCCTGCTCACCACCAGCCACCGGGTGGCGCCCGGCCTGCTGTCCTGGCCCGCCTGGCAGGTGCTGCACGCGGCCGACCGGGTGCTGTGCGCGGACGGCACGCATCCGCAGCTCCCGTATCTGCGGGAGGCGGGCATAGCGGTGGAGGAGACCGCCCCGGACGCGGAATCCCTGATCGACGCCTGCGCGGGCGGCCGGACGGTCGTGATCGTGACGACCGGCGAGGGCGACCCGTCCCTCACGGACGGCCTGGCACGTCTGGCGGGCTCCGGCCGGTTCCGCATGCCGGACCTGGAACTCCTCCCCGCCTCCTACGACCTCCCCGGCGCCCGCCTCCTCGACCTCGTCCAGGTCATGGACCGCATCCGCGTCGAGTGCCCCTGGTCGTCCCGACAGACCCACGAGGGCCTGGCGAAGTACGCCATCGAGGAGGCGTACGAACTCGTCGAGGCGATCGAACAGGGCGACCGGAACGAGCTGCGCGAGGAACTGGGGGACGTCCTGCTCCAGGTCGTCTTCCACGCACGCATCGCGGAGGAGGGCGCAGGGGAAGGCGGCGAGGAGGACGAGGGGAACGGGGAGGACTCGGACACGGCCCCCTTCTCGATCGACGACGTGGCGGCCGGCATCGTCACCAAGCTGATCCACCGCCACCCGCACGTCTTCGGCGACGAGACGGCGTCCACACCGGAGGACGTCAAGGCGCACTGGCTGCGCACCAAGGCGATCGAGAAGCAACGCGAGTCGGTGACGGACGGCGTCCCTCTCGGCCAGCCCGGCCTGGCCCTGGCGGCGAAGCTGGCGTCCCGGGTACACACGGCGGGCCTGGACGTCCCGCTGCCACAGGGCGAGGGCATCGGATACGAGCTGCTGGAGCTGGCGGTACGGGCGGAGGGGGAGGGCGTGGACCCGGAGGCGGCGTTGCGGGTCGCTGCGCGGGCTTATCGGGACGCGGTGCGGGTGCGGGAGGGGGTGGCGGGCGCCTGATCGCTCCGAGACGCCGTAGACGCCGTGGACGTTGTGGACGTTGTGGACGTTGTGGACGTCGTACGCGTGCTCCCGGCAGTCTCTGATGTGAATCCCGACCTCGGCGTACCGTCGATGACGTGAGCGAGCATCTGGGAGACAAGCTGAGCCGGCTACGGCGCCTGGCCAGGCTGACTCAGGAGGAGTTGGCCGCGCGGTCGGACGTCTCTGTCGACGTGGTCCGGAAGTTGGAGCAGAAGCGCCGGGGGTCGGCGACGCTGCCCACTCTGCACGGCCTGGCGAAGGGGCTGGGCGTCGAACTGACGTCGCTCCTGGGCGATCCTCCGGGGGTTCCCTCCAACGGTGAGGCCGACCCGCCACAGCTCGTCGCCGTGCGGCGCGCCATCTCGCCGCCGCTCTTCGCCCCGCCTCCCGAGCCGCGCCGTGCGGAGAAACTCACGCTCCCGTTACTACGGGCCGAGATCGCCGACGCGTGGACGCTGTACCACGAAGCGGAGTTCGGGCAGCTCATGGAAGTACTCCCGGACATCATCACGGACGCGCGCTTCGTGGCGGCCGTGGGCGGGGATGACGAACGGGCCGCCGGACAGGCGGCATTGGGCAAGGCGCTCCAACTCGGCGGACACCTCGCCATCCGCATGGGGAAAACCGACCTCTCCCTGTCGGCGCTGGAGCACGCCATGAGCGCCGCCTCGGACTCCTCCGACCCGCTGCTTCCCGCGATGATCAGCAACAGCGTCGCGTGGAACTATCAGCGGCAGAACCGGCTCGACGACGCGAGCCACCTCGCCGTGTACGCCGCCGACAAGGTGGAGCGCGAGCACACGACCGACGCGTCCGGCGTGCGTGTGTGGGGCGGACTGCTGATGTCGGCCGCGACGAGTTACGCCAGGAGCGGGAATTACGACCGGGCCGACGAGATGATGCGGACCGCCGAGAAGGCCGCGGGGCGAGTCGCGAAGATGCCGGCCCCGGAAGACGGGCGACTCGTCTCCGTGTTCAGCAAGTCGTCTGTCCGTATCGAGCGGGTTCGGCTGGCCGTCCAGTACGGCCGGCCGGAAGAGGCACTGACGCTCGCCAAGGGGATGCGGCTCTCGAAGGACACGCCGCCGTCATGGCGTACCTGGCTTCTGCTCGACGTGGCGCGTGCCCACACGGACACCGGGAACGCCGAGGGCGCCGTGAAAGCTCTGGAAAGCCTGCGCCGTGTCGCACCGACGTGGATGCGCCACCACACGCTCGCGGTCGCCGTCGTGCGCGATCTGTGGGAACTACCGACGCGCCCTCCGGGACTGCGTTCGATTGCCGAATTCCTTGGCGTCGCCACTTAGCGTGCCGAGACTAGGACGCTGCGTCCCTGTTGTGCTGCTCTGCCTCACGGGACCCTGACACCATCAGCAACGGTGCGGAGGTACAGGGATGGCGCGGGAGACCACTCTCGGGGGACCGGTCCATTTGTTTGATCCGCTGACCCTGAATGAGCCGAAACCGGTTCGCGGGTGTGACATCTGCGGCGCTCTGGCGGGCCAGCGGCGGGAGGCTCTGGACCCGAAAAGCTCCGCCTATGACCTGTCGCACGCGACGGATCTCGCTGTGGAGATCAAGCGCCATCCACACGACTGGAAGAGGGCGCGACGATGACGACGGAACCCTTCCCCCGCCTCTGGCCGTCCGTGGAGGTGGCCGCCCTGCCATCACGTCGGTGGGTCGAGTGCGCGAACTGCATCGAGAACACGTCACTCGACGACGGACGCACCGACCCGCAGGAATGGGCGGTCCGCCATGCGGCTCTGCATCCGCATCACGTCCGGTACCGAGTCGTCAGTCAGGTCGGGTTCTGCCTCGATCCGGCCTGACCTGTGTCCTGACACCCTCACGGCTCCGGTCAGGTGGCCGTGAACTCCACTGGGAGGTTTCGCAGTCCGCGCATGATCAGGCCGCCTCGCCAGCGCAGGTCCGCGGGGTCGGCGGCCAGTCGCAGGTCGGGCAGACGGTGCAGCAACGTGGCCAATGCGGTGCGGCCTTCGAGGCGGGCGAGCGGGGCGCCGATGCAGTAGTGGATGCCATGTCCGTAACCGAGATGCTGGTTGTCCCTGCGGGAAAGGTCGAGCGTGTCCGGCTCGTCGAAGCGGGCTGGATCACGGTCGGCAGCGGCGAGGACCACGAGCACGGGATCACCCGAGGCGATTCGTTGGCCTCCTACCTCCAGAGGTTCGGTCGCGTAGCGCCAGGTAGCCAGTTCGACAGCACCGTCGTAACGGAGAAGCTCTTCGACGCCGGTGTCGAGCAGTTCCTGTTCGCCACGCTCTATCGACCCCTGTAGTTGCGCCCGCTGCTCTGGGTTACGCAGCAGTGTGTACACACCGTTTCCGATCAAGTTGATAACGGTCTCAAAACCAGCGAACAGCAGCACGAAGCACATGGCTGCGGCCTCGTTCTCGGTGAGGTGCTCGCCGTGGTCGGAGGCGCGGATGAGCCCGGAGATGAGGTCTTCGCCGGGGGCAGGGTTGTCCGGGAGCGCTTCCCGCTTGCGGTGGATCAGTTCGGCGAGATACCCGCGCATCTTCTTCACGGACCGCGCGACGCCGCCCCTCGGCCCGCCCCCGTGCCGGATCATCATTCCCGCCCAGTCCCGGAAGTCGTCCTGGTCCTCACGGGGCACTCCGAGCAGGTCGCAGATGGCGTAGATGGGGAGAGGGAACGCGAACTCGTGGATGAGGTCGGCGCTTCCGGTGTGCGCGAACCGGTCGATGAGGTTGTCGGTCAGCTCCTGGACGCGGGGCGCGAACTCCGCCACGCGGCGAGGAGTGAACGCCTTGGAGACGAGGCGACGGAGCCGTGTGTGGTCCGGCGGATCGATGTTGAGCAGGTGGGTCATGAGGTTGGCGCTGCGCTCGCCGGGGATGCCCGTCTTGCTCTTGCCCTGGGCGCCTTCGGAATGGTGCACGGGGTTCTTGGAGAGGCGGGGTTCGGCAAGGGCCTGCTTGGCATCGCTGTAGCGGGTGATCAGCCAGGCCTCCACACCGCTGGGGAGAGTGGTGCGGTGCACGGGCGAGTGCTCGCGGAGCCACGCGTAGGCGGGGTAGGGGTCGGTGGCGAATTCCCAGGTGAAGAGTTTGGGTTCGCTGTGTGGGGCGTTCACGGGTCGACGTTACCGGGAGCCGCAATTGCGTGGGTGAGGACACCGACCTGCGCAATTCACCTTCAACTGCCCAGAGTGACAGGTAAAGTTCCCCAAAACGGCACCGGCTCCAGAGCGCTTGCAGCAGCGCAAAGGAGCCGGAAACCTCCCGGCAGTGAGCGAACACTCCGGGGGCGGAACAGTCTTGGAGGACTGAACATGCCCATTGTGGCACGGCCATGCCTTTCGGCCCCTGCGGCCGTCGTCGTTGCCAAGTACGCGCGCGTTTCCACTCTCGACCAGCTTGACGGCTTCGGGCTCGAAGACCAGGACAAGGTCTCCAACGGATGGCTCGGCCGTCACCCTGAAGTCACGGTTTACGACTCCTACGTGGACGAGGCGGTGTCCGGCGCTCTGGAGAGCCGACCCGAAATGGACCGTCTCGTTGCCGACGCACGGCGGCAGCGCTTCAATCGCATCCTCGTCCCCAAGGTCGACCGCATCGGGCGAACGGCCCGAGCCGCCTACCAGTGGGCTTGGAACATGGCTGACCTCGGTATCCACTTCATCTCGGTCACCGAAGGGATCGACACCAGCACCGAAGAGGGCTGGCAGCAGTTCATGCGGTACGTCACCTTCTCCGAAATGGACTGGCGACGTATCAAGGAGCGCACTGTCGCCGGCCGAGAGCTGAAGATCAGCTACGGCGGCTGGCCCGGTGGCCCGGCTCCCTATGGCTACAGGATCGAGAAGGACGCCAAGGACGTCGGTGGACGCCGTAAGCGCTTCTCGGTCCTGGTCACCGACGCCGATGAATCCATGGTTCTTGCAGTCGCCGCGGAACTCATCGTCGACCAGGGCATGAACCTCACCGAGGCTTGCGAAGAGCTCAACAACCGCAGGCTCTTTGCCCGTAGTGGTGTCCGTTGGAGCGTTGCCAACCTTCGCAGCCGCCTCCGCAGTGAAACCATCCACGACGGCTACGTCGTCTACCGGAAGACCCATCGCGGCAACGGAAGGAACTGCACCCGACGTGGCGACGACGGCACCCCCGTCCATGGCGACCCGGTCAAAATCGGTGTCCCGCCCATCTTCTCCGTGGAACGGGCCGCCCAGCTCATGGCCGCTCTGAAGAGGCTCGGTTTCCAGAACGGGCGGCGGGGGAACAGCGTCTATCCCCTCACCGGACGAATTCACGGGGCATGCGGTGAGGTGTACACCGGAGCAGGCCGGGGCGACGGCCGGTCGTACCGCTGCAAGGGACTTCTCAAGGACCCCTCGTGCCGTGAACCCCAATTCGAGGCCGATGACATCGAAGGCGCCGTCTGGAAGGAGTTGGCCAGGCTCCTCGACGCCGCAGGCTTCCCAGGGGACCTGGCTGCCGAGCGAGTGGGCAGTCCCTCCGGGGACAAGGAGAAGTACGAGAAGCGTGTCTCCGAGTTCACGACCAGAATCGCCGAACAGGAGCACCTGATCGGGGTGCGCATCCCCGAGTACGCGCGGGCCGGTGTCGACCCAGCGGTACTCAAGGCCTCCATCGCGGCGCTTGAGGCCGAACTGGCTGAATTCCGTGAGCAGCGCAGGTTCGCTCAGCAATGGTTGGAGGCGTACAGCGATCACGAACGCCGGGCGGGCAACATCGTCGACATCGCGAACAGTGTTGAGGAACGGCTGCGGAAACCGACTCTGGAAGAGTGCAAGGAGGTCTTCGACAGGTTCGACCTCAAGGTCGTCCCCGGCGATATGACCGTCCTCGGCAAGCCTGGCGGGAGGTGTGCCGTCACTGACTGGCACTGGACAACCGGCACGAAGGTGCCGCCGGACCCCGACGACGAGCAATGGGCGAAGGTGCTGGAGGCGCTACGGCCGTACTTCACCAAGCGCCATTTCGTGAGCAAGTACGACATCCGCCTTCAGTTCGAGGGGATGCTCCACCGGCTTCGCCACGGCCTCTCCTGGCGAGATATGCCCCTTGGCTGGGGGCCCGTCGACTCGATCCGCGAGCGCCAGCTCTCCTGGTGGCAGAAGGGTGCGTGGCCGGAGGTCATGAAAACCCTGGACGCCGATACCACTGGAGTCAGTGCGTACAAGCGGCCGACCCTGCCGCAGCTCACGGTGACCGGCTTGTTCCGGACCGGACTGCCGGGCGAGGTACGGAGCGCGATGGTTGCTTGAGTCGGGGAGGGCGGCTGCGACCAAGCCGGTGCCGGGCCCGCGACCAGTTCGTTCGTGCCTTCGCGACCCGGCACCTTCCCACCCGCCTCCCTGACCTGCAACTAGCCGCCGATCCAAGCGAGTTGAGATGGCGGGGCGGGCTCATCATGCGTGGACTGCGTACCCTGCCCGTCGAGTTCGCGCCGGTCCACGCGGGCGGGCAGGTGTCGCCCGTGGTGTCGTAGGCGATCGCCGAAAAGTGACACTTGCTCAACAGCGTGATCTTCACGTGATCTGCGCGGCACTAACTTGTGACAAGCGATCGTCTGCCGATACGTTCGAGCACTAGTGCGACGCCCCGCAACATCCGTCGCGCTCCCCCGCTCTCTAGCGAAAGGCGCCGCATGCTCTCCGGGAACGGTCGTCACCGTCGCCCCCGTCAGGCCCCGGCTCTGCTTGTCACGGCCGGCGTGACAGGCTCCGCCATAGCCCTCCCACTGCTCGCCGCGACCGGCGCGAGCGCGGCCAGCGGGACCACCTGGGACAAGGTCGCGGAGTGCGAGAGCGGCGGCTCCTGGAGTGGTGACTCCGGCAACGGGTTCTACGGCGGGCTCCAGTTGACCCAGGCGGACTGGGAGAAGTACGGCGGCCTCGCGTACGCCACGAGCGCCGACCTGGCCAGCCGCTCGCAGCAGATCGCCGTCGGCGAGAAGATCCTCGCCGACCAGGGGCCGGAGGCCTGGGGGGCCTGTGCGCCGCTGGCCGGGCTCGGCAAGGACACCGGCTCGGCCGGCGTCGACACCGGCGTGATCGGGGGTGTTGTCGGTGCGGTCCAGGGTGGCGCCTCGGGGCTGGGTCTGGGCTCGAACCCCGGCTCGAACCCGGGGTCGGGTTCCGGGTCGGGTTCCGCTTCCGCGTCCCCCGCCTCGCCCTCTCCTTCGTCCACCGCGTCTCCTGGCTCTTCCTCCTCGCCCTCGGCGTCGCCCAGCCCTTCCGGGGCGCCTTCCGGTGGCTCCTCGGCCCCGGGCAAGGCCGCCGGCTCGTCGTCCGGCAAGCCGTCAGGTGGGGCGAAGGGCGGCTCCGGCAAGTCCGCGGGCCCCGGCCGGCCGGGCGGCTCGCCGTCTTCTTCCTCTCCCTCGCCCTCGGTGCCCGGTGTGGGCAACTCGAAGGAAAAGGGCAATTCGCCCGTAGTTGTCGAAGAGGGTGGACAGTTGGGCAATTACCGGCAGAGTGCCGAGAACGAGGGCACCGCGACCGGCGCCGACTCCTCCGCCGGTACCGGCCGTCACCGGGGTCAGCCCGAGGGCTCGTACACCGCCACCATCGGGGACGCCCTCTGGAGCGTCACCGACTCCCTCGACCTCGCGGGCGGGCAGTCCGACAGCCCCGACGAGACCGGGTCCTTCCTCGATGCTGACACGGGTCTTATCCTCCCCGGTCAGACCCCTGCGCTAGGTGGCTAACCAGGGCAAAACGAACGGCAGTTCGCGTCCTGCTTTGGCGCTGAATGTCCGTTATCTGCGCGGTGAGAGATAGGTCTCAGAAGCCCTGATCGTCTTTGTATTTCGGCGGATCGGCTGTTTACGGTCGTCATCGCCCGCCACAGTGGGCCCCGCCGGTCGCAACGCCGAATCCTGCCAACGGCCGTACGGGAACAGTCGTCGCTATCAAGCGCCGTAGGCAGGAGCGGGGGACCCAAGGTAAGTGCCGCACCGGGCAGTTGTCCGGAGTGGCTTGGGGTGAAGCCGTACGCCGCCCGAAAGGGACGTACGGCCGGGCAACTCAACCGGCCCGAACCCGACAGCTCACCTCGCAGGCGTCGGTGAGGGGATCTCGCATGCTGTTTTCCGGCAAGGGCAAGCACCGTCGTCCGTCAGCTCTTCAGCGGTCCACCCGCGTCGTCGCCATCGCCGGTGTGACCGGTGCCGCCGTCGCCGCCCCGCTCCTGGCGGCCGGCTCGGCCTCCGCCGCCACCGCCGCCGAGTGGGACGCGGTCGCCCAGTGCGAGTCCGGCGGCAACTGGTCCATCAACACCGGCAACGGCTTCTACGGCGGCCTGCAGTTCACCGCCTCGACCTGGGCCGCGTACGGCGGCACGGCGTACGCCTCCAGCGCCGACCAGGCCTCCAAGTCCCAGCAGATAACCATCGCCGAGAAGGTCCTCGCGGGCCAGGGCAAGGGTGCCTGGCCGGTCTGCGGCACCGGCCTGTCCAACACCCCCTATGACGGCGGTGCGGCCGGCGGTTCGGGCGCGGGTACGAGCACGGGGTCGGGGTCGGGTACGGGTACGGGGTCGAGCGACAGCAGCTCCTCCGGCGGCTCGGCCAGCGGCTCCGGCAGCTCCACCGGCTCCGCCGAGGTCACCACCCGCTCCAGCGACACCTGGAACGCCTCCCGTTCGCAGGAGCGGCCGGCCGCTCCGAAGACCGTCACCACGCCGACCGGCAAGAAGGTCAAGAAGGGCGACGGCGAGTACAAGGTCGTCAAGGGCGACAGCCTGAGCGCGATCGCCGAGGCGCACCACGTCAAGGGCGGCTGGGAGAAGCTCTTCCAGCTCAACAAGGACATCATCGACGACGCCGACCTGATCTACCCGGGCCAGCAGCTCCACCTCGCGTGACAAGAACTTCATGACGGCCATGTGAGGATCACCCCCGTCCCTCACGGGCTCCCCGCTCCGGTGCGTGTTCCCCCGCACGCACCGGAGCGGGGCTTTTTGTTCCCCGGGGGAACAATGTTTACCCTCGGTTCGGTCCGTGTTCCGTCCATGGTGTGGTCGGACGGCTGGCCGATAGCCCGGAGCCGGTTAGGCTCATCATCGCGGAGCCGCCGCGGCCCCGTACCAGCGAGGCACAGCAGCCCCGCGTACCCGCGTCACATCCCAGCCTGAAGGAGATGCTCGTGCCGTCCATCGACGTCGTCGTAGCCCGGGAAATCCTCGACTCGCGAGGCAACCCCACCGTCGAGGTCGAGGTCGGCCTCGATGACGGCAGCACCGGTCGTGCCGCCGTCCCGTCCGGCGCCTCCACCGGAGCCTTCGAGGCCATCGAGCTGCGCGACGGTGACCCCAACCGCTACCTCGGCAAGGGTGTCGAGAAGGCCGTCCTCGCCGTCATCGAGCAGATCGGCCCGGAGCTCGTCGGCTACGACGCCACCGAGCAGCGCCTGATCGACCAGGCCATGTTCGACCTGGACGCCACCGACAACAAGGGCTCGCTCGGCGCCAACGCCATCCTCGGCGTCTCCCTCGCCGTCGCCCACGCCGCCTCCGAGGCCAGCGACCTGCCCCTCTTCCGCTACCTCGGCGGCCCGAACGCGCACCTGCTGCCCGTTCCGATGATGAACATCCTCAACGGCGGCTCCCACGCGGACTCCAACGTCGACATCCAGGAGTTCATGATCGCCCCGATCGGCGCGGAGTCCTTCTCCGAGGCGCTGCGCTGGGGTGCGGAGATCTACCACACCCTCAAGAAGGTGCTGAAGACCAAGGGCCTGTCCACCGGTCTCGGCGACGAGGGCGGCTTCGCCCCGAACCTGGAGTCCAACCGCGCCGCCCTCGACCTCATCATCGAGGCCATCAAGCAGGCCGGTTACGTGCCCGGCGAGCAGATCGGCCTCGCGCTCGACGTCGCCGCGTCCGAGTTCTACAAGGACGGCAAGTACGAGTTCGAGGGCAAGTCCCGCACGGCCGCCGAGATGACCGAGTACTACGAGGAGCTCGTCTCCGCGTACCCGCTCATCTCCATCGAGGACCCGCTGTACGAGGACGACTGGGCCGGCTGGAAGACCATCACCGACAAGCTGGGCGACAAGGTCCAGATCGTCGGCGACGACCTCTTCGTCACCAACCCGGAGCGCCTCGCCCGCGGTATCGAGGAGGGCTCGGCCAACGCCCTGCTCGTCAAGGTCAACCAGATCGGCTCGCTCACCGAGACCCTGGACGCCGTCGAGCTGGCCCAGCGCAACGGCTTCAAGTGCATGATGTCCCACCGCTCCGGCGAGACCGAGGACGTCACCATCGCCGACCTCGCCGTCGCCGTGAACTGCGGCCAGATCAAGACCGGCGCCCCGGCCCGCTCGGACCGCGTCGCCAAGTACAACCAGCTCCTGCGCATCGAGGAGATCCTCGACGACGCGGCGGTGTACGCGGGCCGCAGCGCCTTCCCCCGCTTCAAGGGCTGACCTGATCGAGGGTTGGGCATAGCCAGTCGTACGTACGTCCCCGTACGCGGTCCCGTACCGTGTGCGGGGACGTACGCGCGTGTGACGGGAGGCGGGGAACATGGCCGTGAAGGACCGGGACCGGTTCTCCACCGCGACCAGGATCAAGCTGCTCGGCGAGCAGACGGCGGCCCGCGTCTATCGCTCCCAGACCAAGCGCCAGGCCCGCCGCTCCCGCCTGACCGGCCGGGCGGCCCTGCTCGTCCTGGTCCTGTGCACACTGATCGTGGCCCTCGCCTACCCCATGAGGCAGTACGTCTCCCAGCGCTCCGAGATCGCCGAGACGGAACGCGAACGCGACCAGGCCCGCCAACGGGTCGAGCAGCTCCGCGACCTGAAGGCCCGCTGGCAGGACGACGCGTACGCGCGGCAGCAGATCAGGAAGCGGCTGCACTACGTGCTGCCGGGCGAGACGGGGTACGTGGTGATCGACCCCGACGCGGCGAAGCAGTCGCGCGCCGACCTGGGCGCGGCCGACCGCCCCTGGTACGCGAACGTCTGGGACGGCGTGGACAAGGCCGACGCCGCGAACCGGTGAACTGAAGCAGTGAACTGAACGGAACAGAGAAGACAGGTAATGGACACGCCCCCGCCTTCCACCCCGCGCACCGAGCCCACCGACGCGGACGTCGAGGCCTTCCAGCAGCAGTTGGGCCGCCCGCCGCGCGGACTGCGCGCCATCGCGCACCGCTGCCCCTGCGGCCAGCCGGACGTCGTGGAGACGGCTCCGCGGCTGCCGGACGGCACGCCCTTCCCCACGACGTACTACCTGACGTGCCCGCGCGCCGCCTCGGCGATCGGCACGCTGGAGGCGAACGGCGTGATGAAGGAGATGACGGAACGTCTCGCGACGGATCCGGAACTGGCCGCCGCCTACCGGGCCGCCCACGAGGACTACATCGCCCGCCGTGACGCCATCGAGGTCCTGGAGGGCTTCCCGAGCGCGGGCGGCATGCCGGACCGCGTGAAGTGCCTCCATGTCCTCGTGGGCCACTCGCTGGCCGCGGGCCCAGGGGTGAACCCGCTGGGCGACGAGGCGATCGCGATGCTGCCGGAGTGGTGGGCGAAGGGGCCGTGCGTGGTGCCGGGAGAGTGTGGGGCCGGGCGCGATTCCGAGCCCCTCACCGACTGAGTTTCGCCCCCGCCGCCCTTACCCGTTCCCATCCCCTGGGGGCTGCGCCCCCAGACCCTCCGTATCGCGCTGAACGCGCTCGTCCTCAAACGCCGGACGGGCTGAAAAGGACGCCTGCCCATGACCCGTGTCGCCGCCATCGACTGCGGTACGAACTCGATCCGTCTCCTGGTCGCCGACGCGGACCCGGAGACGGGTGAACTCGTCGATCTGGACCGGCGGATGACCATCGTCCGCCTCGGCCAGGGCGTCGACCGTACGGGGCGGCTGGCCCCCGAGGCGCTGGAGCGGACCTTCGCGGCCTGTCGTGAGTACGCCGCCGCCATAAAGGAGCACGGCGCTGAGCGGCTGCGCTTCGTCGCGACGTCCGCCTCGCGGGACGCGGAGAACCGGGACGAGTTCGTACGCGGGGTGCTGGACATCCTGGGTGTCGAGCCCGAGGTCATCTCGGGAGCGCAGGAGGCGGAGTTCTCCTTCACCGGCGCCACCAGGGAACTGACGGGACGTGACGACCTCGCCCGGCCCTACCTGGTCGTGGACATCGGCGGCGGCTCGACCGAGTTCGTGGTCGGGGACGATCGGGTGCTCGGAGCACGGTCCGTGGACATCGGCTGCGTACGGATGACCGAGCGGCACTTCGTGCGGGACGGGGTGGTCCTGGACCCGCCGGGGGAGGAGCGGATCGCCGCAGTGCGGGCCGACATCGAGGCCGCCCTCGACCTCGCCGAGCAGAGCGTCCCGCTGAGCGAGGCGCGCACGCTGGTCGGCCTGGCCGGCTCGGTGACGACGCTGTCGGCGATCGCCCAGAATCTGACCGCGTACGACCCCGGGGCCATCCACCACTCCCGGATCTCCTACGACCGCGTCCGTGAGATCACCGAGTCCCTGCTCCGCTCCACGCACGCCGAGCGCGCGGCGATCCCGTCGATGCATCCGGGCCGCGTCGACGTGATCGGCGCGGGGGCACTCGTACTGCTCTCGATCATGGAGCGGATCGGCGCGTCGGAGGTCGTGGTGAGCGAGCACGACATCCTGGACGGGATCGCCTTCAAGGTGGCAGAGGACGCCGTAGAGGGTAAGTAGGCGGGACTGACCTGCGGTGACGTGCCGCGTGGCTGTCAGGGGGCGAGTCGCCTCGTCCGGGCCGTGGTGCAGGCAGACGGCCGAGACGGTCGCCCGTTCCGCACTGACGTGCTGTACGCGTGTGCGCTGGGCGTACTTCTCGGCCCAGCCGCAGCCGGGCTGCGGGCAGGGGACGCGGAGATGCGCCGTACCCGAGGACGGCGCGAGCCACCAACGGGCGGCGTCCATGCGCGGCAGTACGCGCAGCCACGTACGGCGGAAGTGCTCGTCGGCCTGCTGATGGCTGTAGGTCTCGACGGAGTACGGGACGTGCAGCCGCTCGGACAGGGCGTCGAACAGGGGACGGTACAGGCGATGCGAACACAGTTGCGGAGGCACGTGACGGCGAGGCCGGTGCGGGAGCTGGCCGCGCGTGCGCGCGAGGTCGCGGCGCTGAAGAGCTGACGGCTGGAGCACGCACCTGCGCATGCCCGAAGGGAGCGTGTTTCTGGGTCGCTCAGCTCTCGCTCAGCCCCCGCTCGACCCTCGGCTGAGCAGGTCGGATAACGTATGAGCGCACCTGAGGGGTCGTTCGCGGCCCCTTGGTGACGACCTCCCGAGAAACTTCGTGAAGTTCTTCACAAGGAATTCGGTCCTGTTGGGCGACGAACGCGGTCCGGATGGGCCTTTCGGGGGCTCACCTGGGGTGGGAGCGTGCTCGGGGGAGCGTTTCGGAGGTGTTTCCGGGGGGTGTTGTGAGTGGGTGGTCCAGTCGCTCCGGGGGCCCGGAAGGGCAGTTCACGCGGCCTTGACATCGGGGCGTACCGCCCGCTGGTACCTCGCGCGTCGTATGCCCCCGGCCATGCGCGGCGCGCAGTGTAGCAGAGGGGCCACATAAGCTTGTGAAGGGGCGCACGAGCGACCCCCTGGGACCGGGTGGATACTCGATGGCATGAGCACCACGGAGCGTCCCAGGATCCTCGTAGTAGGCGGTGGGTACGTAGGCCTGTACGCAGCTCGGCGCATCCTCAAGAAGATGCGCTACGGCGAGGCGACCGTCACGGTCGTCGACCCCCGGTCGTACATGACCTACCAGCCCTTCCTCCCCGAAACCGCCGCCGGCAGCATTTCGCCGCGCCACGTCGTCGTACCACTGCGACGTGTCCTGCCCAAGGCGGAAGTTCTCACCGGTCGGGTCACCACCATCGACCAGGACCGCAAGGTCGCCACGATCGCCCCCCTCGTGGGTGAGGCGTACGAGCTGCCCTTCGACTACCTCGTCATCGCCATGGGCGCGGTCTCCCGCACCTTCCCGATCCCCGGCCTCGCCGAACAGGGCATCGGTATGAAGGGCATCGAGGAGGCCATCGGCCTGCGGAACCACGTCCTGGAGCAGTTGGACAAGGCCGACTCCACGACCGACGAGGAGATCCGCCGCAAGGCGCTCACCTTCGTCTTCGTCGGCGGTGGCTTCGCTGGTGCGGAGACCATCGGTGAGGTCGAGGACATGGCGCGCGACGCGGCCAAGTACTACAGCAGCGTGTCCCGCGAGGACATGCGGTTCATCCTCGTCGACGCCGCCGACAAGATCCTTCCCGAGGTCGGCCCGAAGCTGGGCCAGTACGGCAAGGAGCACCTGGAGAGCCGTGGGGTCGAGATCTATCTCTCGACGTCGATGGACTCGTGCGTCGATGGTCATGTCGTTCTGAAGAACGGGCTTGAGGTCGACTCCAGCACCATCGTGTGGACCGCGGGCGTCAAGCCCAACCCGGTCCTGTCGCGGTTTGGGCTGCCGCTTGGTCCGCGTGGCCACGTCGACGCGCAGCCGACGCTCCAGGTCACGGGCACGGACTACGTCTGGGCCGCGGGCGACAACGCCCAGGTGCCGGACATGGCCGCCCGCAAGGCCGGCGTGGAGAACGCCTGGTGCCCGCCGAACGCGCAGCACGCGCTGCGGCAGGCGAAGGTGCTCGGCGACAACGTGGTCTCCGGTATGCGGGGCTTCCCGCAGAAGGAGTACGCGCACTCGAACAAGGGCGCTGTCGCGGGTCTCGGCCTGCACAAGGGCGTCGCGATGATCGTCATGGGCAAGATGAAGATCAAGCTCAAGGGCCGGCTGGCGTGGTACATGCACCGCGGCTACCACGGTCTCGCGATGCCGACGTGGAACCGGAAGATCCGGGTGTTCGCGGACTGGACGCTGGCGATGTTCCTGAAGCGTGAGGTCGTTGCGCTGGGGGCGCTGGAGACTCCTCGTGAGGAGTTCTACGAGGCTGCGAAGCCCGCGCCGGTCGCCGCCGCGAAGAAGACGGAGGAGAAGACCGAGGCCAAGGCCTCCTGATCTCCGATCACTGAAGTACCTGTAGTACCCCTGACTGGAGGGGCCGCTCGCCATCCGTGGTGCGAGGGGCCCCTTCAGTCATTTCTTCGCCCCCGCCGCCCTTACCCGTTCCCGTCCCGTTCCTGTGGGCTGCGCCCCCAGACCCCC
>NZ_LIQQ01000013.1 GCF_001418565.1 Streptomyces graminilatus
CGGCGCGGCGGCAGCACCACAGAAGGGAGCACGCCCGATGGGCACCAGCGGAGCGCCTGCCGTGAAGGATGTCCAGTTCGCCGACGCCGAGTTGACGGTCTACGACGTCATCGAGTCCGACGCCGACATGGCCGAGGAGATCACGGCGGGCGCCGAGCACGCCAAGCAGGTCGCCGACCGCTGCCAGAAGCTGGTGAGCTCGCTGGAGTCCCTGCAGGCCGAGCTGGCCGCCAAGAGCGTCCCCGGCCGACTCCTCGGCTGGTGCACCCGCCTGATCGAGCGGGCCAACGTCGTCGAGACCAAGGCGGACGCCCTCGCCAAGGGCCTGCCCGCCGCCTCGGAGGCCATCCGGCACGCCGGGGAAGTCGCGGCCGAGTACGACAAGCACCCCGCCGATGTCACCAAGGACATGGGGCACACCGCACCCGCCGACGCCTCGTACCACCAGGAGTAGCAGTGTCCATGGATCTCGCACGCATCGGCGGCAGGGTCGCCGACGTCATCGCAGACGGCGTCACGTACACGATCATCCTGGCGAGGCTGGCCGCCGCATCGCTGGCCATGCTCTCGCTCAGCGAGGCCGTACGGGGCGCCTTCAACTACGTCGAGGAATGCGCGTCGTCGGTCAACAAGCTGGCCGACACCGCCTCCGGCCTCGGCGTGGACGACGCGGTCGTCAGCGCACACAACGACGCGGCCACCGTCATGCGCGGTGTCCTCGCCGACGCCGAGTCGCTGGCCAACGAGGCCGCCGAGATGTCGACCGACTTCGAGGCCGCCAAGGCCGAACACGAGGCCGACTACGGGCCGGTGCACGAGGCGATGACGAACAAGCCGGGCGCCATCGCCGACCGGACGTACTACAGCAACCGCTGAATCCCCTGGTGGGGCGGCCGGAGCCTGCGGGCCCGGCCGCCCCCTTCCGTTTCTGACCGGAGGTACCTTCCATGCTCGTCGCTCGCGTGCGTGCCGTGGCCGGCCGCGTCGCCACCGTCGCCGGGTCCGCGGTTCTCACCGGGGGCCTGTTCGCCGAACCCGTCACCCTCCCCGGAGTGTTCGCCGCCGCCGCAGCCGCCGGTGTGGGCCTGGCGACGAACGGCAAGATCCTGCGTGCCCCCGACGCCGCGAAGGGCACGGCCATCGCGGTCTACGCCGCGCCGCACGCGGGCGTCGCCGCCATCCTGGTCGGCGAGCGCCTGGCGCCGGACGGCACGGTGTCCGTGCTCGTACAGGCGGGCATCGTGGCGCTGTGGACCGGCGCCACCTGGTTGCTGCGCCCCGGACATCTGGCCCGCGAACTCGTCGACGAGAGCGTGGACCAGGAGATCGCCGAGGCGAACGGGGAGGACACCGACGCGGCCGCCGAGGTCGCCGTCCCCGAACAGCCCGCCTACGCAAGCCCGGCCGCCCGCTGGTGGGCCGAGGAGATCGCCGTCGAGGACGGCATCGCCCCCGGGACCGTGCTCCTGGAGCACGACCAGGTCGACGAGAAATGCGTCGCCGTCATCTTCGGCTCCGGCAAACGCGGAACGCCCGTCACGGTGCCCGCCAACGCGAAGGCCCGCCTTTCGGCGTACCTGGACGTGCCGGAAGAACTGATCGAGATAGGGCCGGTTCCCGGGCGCGGCGCGGGAGTTCGGCTTTTGGTCGTCGGCCAACGGCCCAAGCCCGCCGAGGAAGAGAAGAAGACCAGCGGCAGCGACGAAGAGGTGTGGGCGGAAATCGCCGCCACCGCAATGCCGGGTGTCGAACTCGTCGAGGCGGCCACCTACGAAATCCGAAAGGAGCTCACCTGAAATGCCGGTCGTCAAGGAATACGTGCTGAACACCCCGCCGGGCGGCGTGAAGCGCTACGACCACGAAGCCCTGTGCGACCTGCTGAAAGTCGACGACCGGAGCAGGGTCATCTTCGAACAAGGAGTAGGAAGGGAAGCAATCGTGAGGATCTACCCCTCGAACCCGCTGATGAACATGCGCGAGATCAGCGTCAACGACCTGCTGATGGATGAGCGCGGCCGCATCGGGCTCGGCACCTATTACGACAGTTCCCCGCTGCGTTTCCGGCTCTTCGACCCGAAGACCGGAAACGCGCAGCGCGGCGCGGTATTCGGCACCACCGGCGCCGGGAAGTCCCGCCTGTGCCAGGCGATCCTGATCGCCTGCAAGCTCTCCGGGATCGTCGTCCACCTCGCCGACCTCAAGTCGGGGCAGTCGGTCCCCGAGGCCAAGGGGCAGGTCGCCACCCGGGTCACCACGCAGTACGAGACGATCCTGATGCTCCGGGGCCTGGTCGCCGAGGCCGAACGCCGGATGAAGGCGTACGCCGAGATGGGCCGCTCCGGGTTCGTCAAGGACCTGCCGGACCCGCTGGTGTACGGGATCGTCGACGAGGCCAACCGGCTGCTGGAGAAGGGCGCTCCGTTCCGCGACGAGGGCGCCTACCTCATCAAGGAACTCGGGCGTACCGGCCGCAGCGTCGGCGTCGGCATCATCATCCTCGCGCAGGCCGGCCACCTCGAGGAGCTCGGCGGCAGCGACACGTTGCGCGCCATGTTGAAGGAGGGAGAGGTCATCCTGCTGCGCTGGAGCAGCGGCATGATGCAGCAGCTCGTCTCCGACGGCCTGCTCCCCCGCGGCGAGGCCCTCCAGCCGATCCCCAAGGTCGTCGGACGCGTCCAGCGGGTCCGCCGGTACAACGAGACGGCCGAGGACGACGACGAGGACGCCAACTCGCAGGGGATGCTCTACCACCTCACCGGCGCCCGCCCGATGAGCATGGCCCGCACGTTCATCGTCGGCTCCGTCGAGCCGACCGAGGGCTACGACCCGCTGATCCTCGACCTGTACGGCGACCACGCGCCGCCCGGCGAGCCCATCGACCTCATGGCCTACGTGACGGAGAAGGAGCTCAAGGCCCTGCGCGACGCCCCCGACGGCGACGGCCCGGCCGCTGCCGCCGCGGCCGCCGAGCCTCCCGAGCAGTCCACCGCGCCGAGGACGACCGCGCAGCGGATCCTCGCCGTCCTGCCGGCGGACGGCATGACCGAGCCGGAACTGCTGGCCGCCCTCAACGCGGACGGCGGACGCGAGGTCAGGCGCGGTTCCGTGATGACCACCGTCAGCACCCTGCGCGGCAAGGGCCAACTGGCCCGCCCCGACGGCAGCAACCGCATCGTCCCCGTCCAGCAGGGCGGCTGACCCTCCCGCAACGCCGAGGACCCCGGAGACCGGATCTCCGGGGTCCTCGCCGTCCCCCACCCTCGTCAAGAACAGGAGGCACCCGTCATGGTGTCCGAGCCCCGCAACCTCACGGACCAGCCCGAGGCCGAGCGCCTGATCACGGACGCCTACGACGGACCGGCGTACGACGGGCCGACCTCGTACCGCGACCACAGCCCCACCCCCCGCGTCGGCACCGCGCCGCCCGTGCCGCAGACCGGCCGGGCCCCGATGTCGCAGCGGGCCGTCGACGTCAGCACGATGATGCTGTCGGCCAGCGCCGCCACCATCCCCCCAGGCGCCATCGCCATCGGCGTCATGCTCGCCTCCGGCTCCGCCAACCCCACCGTGATCGGCATGATCTGCGCCGCACCGGCCGCCGTCGCCGTTCCGATCTTCGCCGTCGCCCGCGTCCTGCGCCGCGCCAAGGACGTCGCGCAGGCCGCCCCGCCCACGCACCACCACCACTACGAGGGCACGGTCGTCCAGGACCACAGCAGCGTCACCACGACCACGCGCGGCATGATCGCCCGCACCAACAACGACCTCCGCCGGTGATGGCCGCTCCGCTGGACGACGCCACCCGCGCCCGGGCCACGATCACCGTGGGCCTGGACTGGCTCCGCCAGCTCGCCCTCGGCGACACCGCCGACATCGAGGACACGGCCGGCGCCCTGCAGGCCCTGCACCACGGCGGCGACTCGCGCGACGGCGCGCTGGACGTCCTCGCCGACCTGCTCGACGACATCGCGGCCCGCTGCGACGACGACGGCCAGGAGCACGCCGCCGAGCACCTCAGCGAGGCGGCCGCCGCCATCCGGGGCCAGGCCATCCCCCGGCTCCGCAGCGCACTGGCCGACCTCGGCGACTAGCCCCCTCGCAACGCAGCAGATGAACACCCGTCAGACCTATTAGCCCTAACACCCCTAACCGGAAGGTCCCGTCATGGAGTTAGAGCCCGGCAAGCGCTACGAGTTCACCGGCACCCTCACCCCCGCCGCCCCGGCCGCCGCGTCGGCGGCGCCCCGGATGCCCGGCTGGGTGTACCGGGGCGGGATCGGTCTCGCCCTGCTCACCGCCCTGTGGCTGATCGGACAGCAGGACAAGGCCACCCCCGCCGGTACGCCGAGCCCCACGGCCACCACCCAGCCCGCCGACGTCCGCCCCGGCCAGGAGGCGCACAAGTGACCGGCTCCGCCATCACCGTCAGCCACGGCAGCGACTTCTTCGGCGTCGACACCGTCCCCGTCAAGGCCGTGCGCGAGCTCGGCGAGTACGTGCGCGGCATCCTCCCGGCCGCCGACCGGGAGCCGCTCGCCCGGCTCCTGGAGACCGCCGGCGAAGCCGAGCGGCGCATCGACTCCGACCAGGCCGCGCTGCTCGCCGTCCTGCTGCGCCGCACCGCCGCGGCGAAGGGCCTGAAGAAGAAGTACGCCGAGATCGCCGCCCGGCTCGGCATCGCGGCCGCCAACTCCGCCGCCGACGCCGAGCCGTGGACCTGGACGCTCACCGACGAGGGGAGCGGCTCGTGAGCGACATCGACGCCCGCCTGGACGCCGAAATGACCACCGCCTTCGCCGAGATCTCCCGTACGGACGGCAAGTCGGCCGTGCTGCTCACCTCGTTCAGCCTGCCGCTCGCGGTGCTGGTCACGGCCGTGCCCGGGCACACCCTGCCGCGCGCGGCCGCCGTGCTGGTCGGCGCCGGGGTCGTCGGCCTGGTCGCCGCGATGCTCGTGGTGCTCCTGGTTGTCCGCCCCCGCTTGGCCCGCGCGGCGCGCGGCAGCTTCCTCTACTGGGCCGAGTGCACCCCTGAGGTCCTGCTGGAGGACCTGCAGAACCCCGGCGACCACACCGCCCGGGCCGCGCACGTCATCCACCTCTCGCGGATGGCCCGCCGCAAATACCGGGGCCTGCAGCTCGCCGGGGACGTCACCGCCGCCTCGCTCGTCGCTCTCGCGGCCGCCCTGATCACCGCCCTCATCTGACCGAAGGAGACCGCCGTGCTCGTCGGCGAACGCATCGAACTCACCGCCCGGATCGACGCCCTGGGCTTCACCGCCCACCCGGGCGAGCAGGGCGTCATCCAGGAGATCCACACCGGCGGCCACTACACCGTCCGCATGGACAACGGCCGCACCCAGTTCCCCCGCCGCAACGAGATGACCCCGCCCGGCAGCCGCGACTCCCAGCTCCTGGGCCGGGCCCGCGCCGCGCTCGCGCAGCTCGGCGAAGGCGCGACCGCCCCGGGCCGCCCCGACGGCAGCGACCTCAACGGCTGGTCCACCGGCACCCCCGAGATCGACCGCACCACCCTGGCGTGGGCCGCCGCCTTCACCCTGCTCGCCGACCACCAGCCCGACGCCCGGCCGCTCGCCCACGTCGTCGGCGCCGACGCGGTGCTGCGCGAGGAGGGCGTGCGCGGCATCGCCACCCTGCAGAGCAACCTCGCCGCCGGCGCCCCGGTCGACCACCGGTTCACACGCTGCGCGCACTGCGGCGGCCACGGAGACGACCCCACATTCCCGACCTGCGAGGAACGCGGCTGCCCTCCCGAGTACGAGTTCGTCGGGCACGACCACGTCTGCCCGGCCTGCGGCGGCGAGACGTGGGAGCCCAGCTGGTACGGCGAGCAGCAGATCCGCTACTGCGACGGACTGCTCGCCGAGGCGCTGCCGCCCGTTCCGCCGGGCCGCCTCGCCCGGCTCCTGCGCCGGGCCTGACCGCCGCCGAAAACACCCTGACCAACACCTGTCAGGCCCGTTAGACCCAATAGGTCTAACGGGCCTGCGTGTCTGCCCTGACCGCCCGGCCGGAACACGTCCGGGCGGTGAAGGGGAGGCCGGGAAAGCCCCGACCCAGGTGATCGAGAAAGGGAGGGACGTCATGGGCTGGAACGTCTCCCACGGCGCCGAAGGCGGCCAGTTCCGCCGCTCCTACGGCTCCATGGACAACCTCGCCCGGCAGTTGGCGCACGTCCTGTCCGCCGCCGACTGGCGGTCGGTCCGGTACCTGTTCGACCGACCCTCGGGGGAGCCGTTCACGGTGCCGCCCGGTGACGCCGGCCGCGCCGCCGAAGTCCTTCACCGGGCGTCCGCCCACCGGCTCATGCCCGACGACTGGGCGGCCGCGGTCCACGAACTCGCCGAGACCGCCGACCGTGCGGCGGGCGCAGGTGAACCGTGGGCCTGGACCTGACCAGAACCGGTCAGAGTCGTTAGACCCAACGCCCCCATCCGTGCGGTGCCGGGCGTTCACACCCGCCTGTCGGCGCCGCGCGACAAGATGACCCCGGGGGCCGCCACCACGGCGGCCCCGTCCCGTTCCAGGAGAGGAACCCGCACCGATGACCGAATGGACCCCCACGACCCTCGTGTCCGTGGACGATCCCGGCGACCGCTCCGGCGCCAGCGACGGCCACAGCCGCTACGGCGTCTACCTCAGCCAGCGCCTGGGGGAGTTCCACGACGAGACCCCCGGCACCCCGCTGCCGACCGAGGAGTTCGCCGCGGCGGCCTGGCGCGTGGCCACGCCGCCCGTGCTGACCGGCTACGTGCTGCTGCGCCCCGACCTCCAGGGGATCGAAGCGGTCTGGGCCGAGAACGAGAACGGTGACGGCTCGCTCGCCTTCAAGGTCTCCGTGCCGCTGTGGTTCAGCGACCTGCCCGCCGACCGCCGTCCCCGCCACCCGTGGCAGGACTGGACGACCCGCTACGACATCGCGACCCGCGACGACAAGTACCGCCACCCCTGGGAGCCCGACCTCAAGCCCGGCCGCCCCGCCGTCCTCACCGTCTCGCACATCCTGATCTCCGCCACCGACTGGGACCTGCCGACCCCGAAGCACACCGAGGGCCGCGGCCTGGTCGAGGAGGCCAAGCAGGTCGTCCACGAGGTCGCCCGCCGGGTCAACCAGGACGCCGGGCCGATGGTCGCGCAGCTCCTCGGGGACCGGTGACCGCGATGACCGACACGAACGGGATCGACGCCGCGGCGGTCATCGGCACCTACTTCGCCGAGCAGACCGCGAAGGCCCGCGCCGCGGCGGAGAAGGCCAACGCCGAGCTCGCTGCGGCGGAGAAGGAAGAGGCGGTCTTCACCGAGCGCCAGGAACTGCCGCCGGCGGTCGGCGTGATGAAGCAGGGATGGCTGGTGGCGTCCTGGTCCACCGACCGCGTCACGCGCATCGCCAGGGACGCGATCGACGGCAAGGCCACCAGGGAGCAGCACGGCCAGGCCAAGGCCGAGCGTGAGGCCGTCTTCGCCTGGCTGGAGGCCCACGGCTACGAGGTACCCGGCCCCTTCAAGGACTGACCGGCCGTGCCGAGTAGGACACTCGAACCACCGACCCGCCGAGGAGGGGCAGTGACCGCACAACCCGAACACCACGACGTCGTACCGCCGATGCGCACGCTCGCCGAGCTGCGCACCGCACTGGGGGTCTGGGGCATCCCGGGCGACCTCCAGGAATTCGAGAAGGAGCTGGAGGCCGCGGACCTGGACGACCTCACCCGCGTCCGCGAGATCACCCAGGCGTACCGGCACCGGGTGCTGCTGCGGTGCGACCCGCAGGCGATGGCGGCCCTGATGCGCAGCAGCGAGGACGTCGCCTACGAGCTGGGCCAGAAGATGGCAGAGGCCGAGGGGAACGCCAGGTGACCCACGCGTTCTTCAGCGACGCCGCCGAGAAGATCCTGCGCGAGCTCAGCCCGAGCGAACAGGCCGCCGTCGAATCCGTCCGCCGGTTCCTCGAAGATGACCCGGACTCCGACCGGGCCCGCGGCCTGCCCGACCCCGACCACCGTTCGACGTCGTGGGCCATCGAGCTACTGCCCGAGGAGACCGGCGGGCGCGGGATCTCCGTCGTCTACCGGTACAACGCCGACCTGGACGCCGCGCTGATCCTCTGGATCATCGCCGGGCCCTGACCCCGCCCCGCACCACCGAAGCGACCCCCGACAGGGAAAGTGTCGGGGGTCGCTTCACACCCAGAGTAGGACTGAAGCCCCCGCCAAGACTCCCCCGTCTCGGCGGGGGCTTCGCTGTTTCACCGCGCGCCCGGAGAGGACTTCATGGCCACCATCCCCGGCGTCCTGTACGCCGCGCTGCACGTCTGCCACCCGCCCGGCGCCCTCCCGGCCTGGCTCACCGCCCGGGGCCCGCGCTGCGCGACCGGCGCGGCCGTGGACGTCGGCCAGGAGCACGCCGAGCAGCTCGCCGACCTCGTCGCCCACGCATGGTGGGAGGCCCTGCAGGACGGCGAGCCCGACCCGTTCGCCGGCGCGTTCGCCGCCGCCTGCAGGACGTACCTCGACACCCCCAGCGGGTAGCCGTCCCACCGCACGACCAAGGCCCTCGCGCCGCCGGTTCTCACACCGGCGGGGCGGGGGCCTTTTGCGTTTCCGGGGTCCGTCGCGGGGGGCCTTGGTGCCCCGAGCCGCGCGGACGCGCGGTCAGCGTCTCGCCGACCGGCCGCGGGCGCAATCGCCCGAGAGGGTGACATCGGCCCGGGCGCTCCGTACGGGAAGCGGACCATGATCCTTTACCGCCGGGCGGGAGGACCGCGGGCGGGTTCTGCAGCGGGCGCCCGGCATGCCGTAGGCCGGTGAAGGCCGCGTGATCATGCGCCGCCCCGACCCTGCGGAAGGACCACCCGATGCCCGACCTGCACCCCACCCATGCCGCGCTGCACGAGGTGCTGGAACAGCTCGTGGGCAGCCACCCCGGCGCCCACGGCGAGCCCGCCTGGGTGCTCCGCCTGGAGTCCGCGACGCCGCCCGCCGCCGACCGTGAGCCGGTCTCCGAGACGCCGGGACTGCCGGCCATCGTGACGGTGTCGGTCGGCCCGGACACGACCCGCGTCGACATCGTCCGCCCCGCCGAGGGCGACGTCCCGCAGTCGCTGACCGTGCCCATCACGGCGGTGGTCGCCGAGCAGCTGGTGCCCGTGCTGCGTGGCCTCGTCGTCAACGGCATCCGCGCCTACGTGCCGGGCGGCGAGTGCGTGCACTGCGCCGGCCGGGGCCTCGCGCGACCGCTGTGGGGCCGCCGACCGGCCCGGCAGCCGGACGCCTGATGATCACTGTCCGCCACCGCCGCCCGGCGCGTCCGCGAATCGCGGACGCGGTCAGGTCGGGCGGCATACCCGCCGACCGACCCGACCCGTTTCCGGCCGGAGACGATCAGCCGGTACGAGTGAGTCTCAGTGGTTCAGCTGTTTTTTCGGCAACCGGTCATCTGGGGTTACCGTCGATGATCGCTGGTTCAGCCAGTTGTCCACCTACAGGTACAAGATCAAACAGAGGCTAGGCACAAAGGGACCTCCCCTGTCGGGGAGGTCCGGCACGGCCGGGCCGGAACGGCGCACAAGCGCACAAGCGGGGAGGGGCGGCCGGTGGCCTGGCTGACGAAGATCAGGGCGGACGGACAGGTCGAGTACCGGCTGCGGGAGCAGGCCGGGTGCGGCGTCGTCGAGTCCGACGGCGTCGAGACCACCGTCCTGGACGACGCGGTTGACGCCGCAGTCGACTACCGGCTGCGACCGGAGGGCGACGGCCACCTGGTGTGGGTGGGCAGCGGGGTGAGCGTCTTCGGGTTCGCCGAGGGCGAGCACCTGGACGACGAAGCCAAGGACGCCGCGCGCCGGATCATGAACGCCACCCACCCCGCCACCGGTGCCCGGCTGATGGCCTCCACTGCGTCGGTGCGCACGCACCCCGACGCGCACCTGACCGCGGCCCGGCTGACCGAGGCGATCGAGGCCCTGGCCGCCGAGAAGGGCGTCGAGCCCGCGCAGCTCCTGGAGGGCAAGCCGAAGCAGCAGCGGGAGCTCGCGACCCAGCTGCGTCAGGTCAACCGGTTCGGTGAGGGGCAGCGCCTGCAGGTGGGCACCCTGCACAAGCTGGCCCGCGCCGCCGGCCTCGATCTGGCCGACGTCTACGGGGAGGCGGAGCTCGCCAAGGCGTGGGCGAACAAGGACCGGCGCATCGACATGCGCGTCAAGGGCTGGGACCTGGTGCTGGATCTGCCGAAGTCCGACAGCGCGGTCTCCGGGCTCCTGGGCGAGCTCGACGAGCGCGACTTCCGCGACCTGGTGCAGCAGGCCAAGAGCGACACCGTCCGCCTCGCCGAGAAGTGGATCGGGTACGCCGTGGCGGGCGAGGACGGGGAGCTGGTGCGCATCGCCACCGGCGGTCTGATCGGCTGGTCCGTGGAGCACCTCGCGGCCCGTCCGGTGACGCCCGGCGAGCCCGGCGACCCGCACCTGCACGTCCACGTCACCATCGCCAACGTGGCGCTGTGCGAGGACGGCCAGTGGCGCAGCATCGCGAACTCCGGGAAGGACTTCCACCGCCACGCCAGCGCCCTCGACGCGTACTTCAAGGCGCGCGTGCGGGAGCTGACCTACGAGCGGTTCGGCATCCGCCGCGAACTGAACCCGGACACCGGCGCGTGGGAGATCACCCACGTTCCCGAGGAACTGCGTGACGCGTTCTCCCGCCGCCACGCCATCGTCAACGAACTGGTCGGCGAGGACGCCTCGCGCGAGGAACGGCAGCGCGCCGCCGACGAGACCCGCCGCCAGAAAATCGACGCCGACGCGTCCGGGATGCGGGCCAGCTGGCGCACCCGCGCCGAGGCCGTCGTCGGCGACGTCGACGCGATGCTGGCGGCCGCCGCACCCGGCCCGCCCGACCCCGGCGGCGCGTCCGTCGACGGACCCGGCGGCGGCCCGCGCATCCCCCCGCCGGCCGACCTCGCCCGCATCGTCTTCGACCCCGAGACCGGGCTGACGGCGGGCGACAAAACGTTCAGCCGCGCGCAGCTGCTCGCCGCCGTGGCGAACGCCCTGGAGTACGGGATCGGCGACGACATCGACCTCCTGGACCAACTCGCCACCGACGTCCTCGCGGTCGAGGGATACGCGGTCCAACTGCCGCACGTCGGCTCCACCGTCATGTCGTCGATGTCCCGCTACACCACCCGCGACATCCTCGACGCCGAGGAAGTCGTCACCACCCAGGCGCTCGCGCGGTTCGACGAGGGCACGGTGCGGCTGACCGCCGAACAGGCCGCGGCCGCCATGTCCGTCTTCGAGGTCGCCAACGGCTTCGCCCTGTCCGACGAACAGCGCGCGGCGATCGAGCGGACCCTGACCGCCGGGCACGGCATCGACGCCCACATCGGCGCGGCCGGGACCGGCAAGAGCACGCTGATGGAGGCGTGCCGCATCGCGTGGGACGCCACCGGCCACACGTACGCCGGCGCGACGGTGAGCGCGGTCGCGGCGAAGTCCCTGCAGGACGCCTCCGGCATCCCGGCCCGCTCGATCGCGTCATGGCTGCGGCAGATCCGCGACGGCAACGGACTCGCGGGCGTCGACGTCCTGGTGGTCGACGAGGCGACGATGTCCAACGACCGCCAGGCTGCCGCGCTCATGCGGGAGGCGGCCCGCACGTCGACGAAAATCGTGGCGATCGGCGACCCCAAGCAATTGCAGGCGATCGGCCCGGGCGGCTGGTTCAAGGAAGTCCACCGGCTCGTCGGCGGGCTCACGCTCACGGAGAACCGGCGCCAGCGCAACGACGCCGAACGCGCCGCCCTGGACGTGTGGCGCACCGGCGACCACGAGCAGGCCCTGAAGATCCTGGCGGACACCGGCCGGGTGCACGCCGCCGAGACCGCGATCGAGGCCCACGCGCAGATCCTGACCACCTGGGACGAGGTGCGCGCCCGCTGGGAGAACCCGCACGACCTGATCGACGCGGTCACCGTCCTGGCCGCCAAGAACGCCGACGTCGACCTGCTGAACCTGGGGGCGCAGCAGATCCGCCGGCAGCGCGGCGAGCTCGGCGCCGAGCACCGCTACGCCCTGCCCGGCGGCGCGGAACTGAACCTCGCCGTCGGCGACCTGGTGCGCGTACGGCAGAACGACTACCGCTCCCGCCGCGGCGAAGGCCCGGACGTCCTCAACGGCTACCGGGCCGTGGTCACCGCGATCGACGGCGCCCACCGCGTCGAGATCACCTGGCGCGACAAGAAGGCCGGCGGGGACGTCTCGGCGTGGTTCGACCCGAAGGCCATCAGCTCCGGCGCCCTGTCCCTCGGCTACGCCATGACGGTGGCGGCAAGCCAGGGACTCACCAGCGAGGTGAGCCTGTTGTACGGGCACGGCGCCAACGCGTTCGCCGTCTACCCGGGCATCACGCGCGGCCGCGCCGAGAACCACCTGTGGCTGCCCCTGGCGGTGATCGAGGACGACGAGACGCAGGCCCGGCTCGGCGCCGCCCGCACCGAGACCGAGCGCCTGCACCGCGCCGTCACCGCGTTCGCCAAGTTCCTCGGCCAGGACCGGGGCGACTCCATGGTGTCGGACCTGCTGCGTGAGCCGCCCGCCCCGGCCGGAGTGCCCGCGCAGCGCGAGCACGAGCTGGCCCGCGAGGAGACGGAGGCCGCCCTACGCAGGGCCCGGGCGGCGACAGCCGTCTCCCCCGGCCACGCACAGGAGGCGTACGAGCAGGCGCAGCGGCTCGCCGTCGAGGCCCGTGACAGTGCCGAGGCGTCGGAGGAGCGCGCGGTTCTGCTGCAGCCCGCCGACGCCGACGAGGCCCGGGAGCGGGCCGACCGCACGGAGCGCCTGGCGGAGATCCAGCGCCGCCGCGAGATGGCGGCCGTGCCGTCCTGGAAGTCGCGCCTGTACGGCACGCGGTCCGATGCCGGGCTGCGCCGTCTCCTCGGCCTGGCGCACGAGGCGGGCGGGCACGCCGAGCGGGCCGCGCAGGACGCGGCGGGCAAGGCCCGCGTCCTCGAGGAGCGCCTTGCCCGGGAGAGGGAGGCCGGGCAGACCCGGGGGCAGGCGTTCGTCGCCGAGGCCGCGACCGTGCTGGACCAGGCGGAGGCGAAGGCCCAGGAGGCCGCCGAGCAGCTCGCCCGGGAGGCCAACGCGCGTGAGCGGGCGGAGGAACGGGACCGCTACCTCAAGGAGCACCTGGACCCGAAGAAGGACATGGGCCGCCTCGCCCTGCGCCTGCACTTCACCTCGAAGAAGGAGCACACTGCGCTGACTGCCGAGGTCACCGCCGAGCGGGCGGCCTGGCGCACCGAGGAGAGCGACGCCCGTATCGCTGCCCGGGAGGCCCGCGTCGAGGCGTGGGAGCTGATCCGCACCAGCAAGTTCGCCGGGCACTTCGGCGACGAGACCGGCGCCAAGCAGTTCGCGCCGGCCGACGTCGGCACGGTGCGCGGGCGGCTGACGGAGATGCGCGAGCAGCTGCCCGACATCGAGCTGCGGATCGACCGGCGGGACGCGCAGAAGCTGACCGGCCTGCAGGGCGAGGCGGCCAAGTTCGAGGCGGCGGCCGCGAAGAACAACAAGACCGTGGAAGCGGTCCGTGCCGAGCAGGGCCGCCGCGCCGAGATCGCCCGGAGGTACCCCGAGCTTCACGACGTCGAGACCAAGGCCCGTGCCGCGTACGCCGTCCAGCGCAAGCGCGAGGCCGTAGCGCAGTCCAGGGCGGCCCAGGAGGCATCGTCGGCGGCCTACCGCCACCACACCCCCTCAGAGGGCCGCAGGGGGCCGTCTGCGGGCCGGTAAGACCTGTTGGGCCCAATGGGGCCAACAGGCTGCGATCAGGCAAGGGAGAAGCCCCCGGCGGGCGCTGACACAGGCCGTCGGGGGCTTCCGTACGCCCGGGCCCCCATGCGGGCCGTACAAGGGGCGTTGCCAGTCGGTAGTTCAGGCCGTGTGCTTGCGGTCGAGCAGCATCACGGCATACAGCGGGGAGTCCGGGAACGGCTGACGCTCGCCGACCTTCCGGTACCCCCAGCCCTCGTACAGCGCTTGGAGCCGAGGCCGCTTGGTGTCCACGGTGAGCACGGCCAGGGCCTCCGGCCGGTCGGTGAGCAGCGCGGTGTGCAGCCGCTCCCCCAGACCTCGCTTGCGCCAATTCGGCTTCAGCATCAGTTCCGAGACAGAGAACGTCGACGGGTCCGCCGGCTCCTCGGCCAGGTACTCACGCCACCATTCGCGGCCCGGCTCGCCCGGCGCCCCGTAGGTGAACCCGATGGGTTCACCGCCCTCGTAGGCGACCACGCACGCGAATCCTTCCCGCCCGCCCCAGTGGTCCACGAACCAGGGGAAGCGCTGTACGAACTCTTCGTGCCGCCGCTCGAAGTAGGCGTCGGCATGGACGTCGAGCAGGGTCTGCCGGATGTCGGGCAGGTCGTTGTGTCCGTAGCGGCGCAGGTCGATGGCGGGTGCCGTGGTCACGCGGGGCTCCATTCGGATCGGTAACGGTCGGCCCACTCGCGCGCCACTGCGGTGGAGGGCGCGAGCGTGAGGAGATCGCGGTAGAAGTCGCCGAGTTGGACGCGCAGGCGGCCGGGCAGTGGGCTTCCGGACATCAGGGTGAAGGCGTCCTCGGTCGTGGCGCAGGCTTGTTCGGCATCGCCCTGGTGGAGTTGGGCGATGGCGAGGTCCACGGTGGTCATGGCGCGGTTGCGTCGGTAGGGAGCCGGCAGCGTGGACAGGGCGCGGTGTGAGGCCGCTTCCGCCTCCGCGGGCTGGCCGAGACGGCTGCGGACGATCCCGGTCAGGGCGTGCAGTTCTGCAGGCCCGTAGAAGGAGATCCAGGACGGACGGGGGCGCGTCTCGGCTCGCACCAGGGCCTCTTCGGCGTATCCGATCGAACGGATAGCGGCCTGCCGGTCGTCCCGGTAGGCGTGCCCGATCGCGGCACGGGCGTGCGCGAGGGATCCGAACAGCGGATCGCGGCGTGTGATCGCGCAGGACTGGGCCGCCTGCGCCGCTGCCACGCCTTCGGCATGGTGACCGAGTTGGTGCGCAAGGATCGAGGTGGAGTTCCACACCCGCATGATTGCCACGGGGTCCTGCGACAGTCCGGCCAGTCTCAGCGCTTCGTTCACGTGCATACGGGCGGGGTCGAGCTGGCGGGCGTCGATACACGACCAGGCGGCGGCCGTGGTGTAGTCGGCGGCGACACCGAACAGCCGCTGCCGGATCGTCTGTGAGGCGGAGTGGTCCTGGAGGCCGACAGCCTCGGCTGCGCCAGCGAGCGCGGCGCGCTCCAGGGCGGCATGTCCGCCGCGTTTCTGATCGAGGGCGGTCAGCCGGTCTAAGCCGTCCCGCAGGCGGAGCACATCGGAGGTGCCCACGGTGGTGGGGCGGGTGCCGGCGGCTGGCAGGGCGGTGGCTGCGACGGCGGATGTGGCGGCGGTGCAAAAGCGGCGGCGGAGCATGGCTGAGGGGTCCTCGTATGGCGGTGCGGGCATGCCCGGGGGATAGAAGCCAAGGCAGACGGGTGTGCATCCGAATACTGCCGTGAGGGCGTCGCGCTGGCGCCGGTGCGGCCAGCGGGTTTTTCCGGTTACCCAGTTGCGGACCGTGCGGTCACCGACAGTCCCCTTGTGACCGGCCGTCTTCAGCTCATCGTTCACCCTGTCGGCTAACCCGCCCTGCTTGAAGGCGTGTTCGATCATGTGGGCGTGCAACCGGAAATTTCCTTCCACACACTCACCGTAGCCGCGTGATCATGCAGCGTGGAGGGGTTGCGAGGATCCTGCCCCGCAGAAATTTCCGGTCACCGCGAGTAGCAATGGGCCCACTTTTCCTACCCGTTGACCACGCTCCGGCGTTGGACTGGACGCGCGCCCCGGCGAACGCCGCAGGCGTCTGGCGGCCGTCTCTCGTTCCCCCGTGGGAGATGGCCGCCGCAAGCTCCCGACCGCGAGCGCGAGGCCCACATGACGACGCGCAGCACGCAGCCCAAGCCATTTGCCGGTGCCTACGTGGACGCCCCGGCGATTCACCGTGGGCGGCTGAGCCCGCAGCAGATCGCAGGCCGCTCGTGCTGCTGGTGCAGTGGGACTCCGGACCCCAGGTTTCCGGTGCCGATACTGCGCGATGACTCCCTGTTCGCCTGCGACCCATGCGCGTCCATGTACGGCGTCCCGGCCGTAGAGGCGAACCAGTGACCCGCGCCGGCACCGACGACTTCCCCGCCGGGCTGGAGGACTGGACCGCCCGTGACTGGGAGGACTACCGGGCCCGCATCGAGGACGGTGAGGGCAGCGTGAGGGCGATCGACGCTGTCCAGCGTCGCCGACGTCGGGCGCAGAGTGAGACGTCGCAGGAGAGTGCGCAGTGACCGGCGCAACGGCTCCCCGCGCAGCGGGGGTGGGCGACCTCGTACGCGACACCTCCCGGGGCTGTCAGGCCGTGCTCACGGACGTACGCGACGGTGTGCCCTACCTGCGGCCCCGCTACGGGGGCACCTTCTCCGAGCCGTGGCCCACGACATGGGCAGCCATCGAGCTGATCTCCATGCGCGGCACCTGGGAGGCCCCGTGACCGGCAGACGCCGCCGCAGCGGACCGCCCTGGTGGGCCTGGTGGCAGACCTGGGCCCTCAGCGGAGCGCTCGCCGTCCTGGCGCTCGTCGTGCTCCGCCTCCTATGACCCCGGCTGGGCCGGGGTGGACGTCACAACCCCCGGCCCAGCCGGCCAGCACCACCTGACAGAGCATCACCCGACGAAGGGAAGACACGGTGACCACAGCAACAGCACTTCCCGAGCCCGAGGCCATTGCCGCGCGGGCCCGGCACATCCTGGACGACTGGCGGGCCGACACCGAGACGTCCACCGTCCTCGACGGCTGTGCCAAGTACAACAGCGAGTGGGACGACTTCTACGGCGGCCCGCTCATCAGCACCTACAGCGTCGAGAGGGACGCGCAGCACCTCATCGCCGACGCGCTCAAGGTGATGGCGCTCAAGTCGGCCGTGTACGAGCTGACCGGCGACGAGCTCCTCGCCGAGCTGCCCGTGCCCGTGCCGGTCGACGTCACCTGCCATGCGCTGTGTGCCCAGTTCACGGCCCTGTCTCGCATCCAGGGGCGTACCGGGCACCTGTTCGTGCACTCCACGGTGAACGAGCACGCCAACAACACGCCGTGGAACACCGGCGACTACACGCACCAGGCGTACGAGCTGGCCTTCGGCCCGGTCGACGAGCGGTACTGGATCCCGGCCGCCGAGGCCGAGCGGCGCCGCCAGGTCCTCGACGGCAAGTACGCCGCCATCGGCATCACCGACCGCGGAATGACAAGCGCCATCGACTACGCCGCGGCGTAGCCTCCGGCGCGGGTTCCGGCTCCGGCCTGGACGGCGGGGCGATCCGGTCCGGCTCCAGCCCCACCTTGTCGGGGTGCACGCACGCCGGTGTCCGGTCGTCCAGGGTGTAGCGGAAGCCGTCGGCAGGGTCGAACGGGCACTCCCACGAGGGGCGCGAGTAGACGACGAACGCCTCGCGCGGCAGCCGCTTCGACGGGCAGATGCCACATGCCGGATGGTCCTCGCCTTGGGCGAACGGCTCACTCATGACGGCACGGTAGCGGAGCCCGACCCCCCGCCGGGACCAGAACAACCGAACACGGACGGCGCTCACCCCACAGCGGTACGGGGTGAGCGCCGTTGCACGTCACGCCCTATCAGGCCCATTAGGCCCAACAGGGCTAACCGGGCGGTCGGGACGCCTGCAGCGCCGCCCGCTGAGAGGCCGTCAGGAGCCGTCGAAGAGGTCGCCGAGGTACCGCAGGATGCGGCGGCGGCCCGGGGCGTCCAGACCGCTCAAGGTCTCGACGCAGCCCTGCAGGGCCTCCAGTTCGTCACCGGACCGCTGTGCGGGCGGATGCTGCTCCTCGGCGGCCGCGCCGGGCGTCTGGCGGAACTCCTTGGCCAGTTCGGAGACCCAGCCGACAGACCAGCCGGTGGTCTGAGCGAGCTGCCGCACCGGAGTGCCGGCGGCGACCCCGGCGCGCACGGCCTGTGTGGCGTCGTGCTCCGACATCTTCGCGGGCGGGGGCACGGCCGTGGTGGAAGGCATGGGCCGACGGTAGCCGCGCCGTTCGGCACCGCCGGCGGAACGTCGCCCGGACGGGCTACGCGCCTCGGCCGTTCAGGTGCCGAAGCCGAGACCCGGGCGGCCGCGCTCCGCACTGCCCAGCCGCTCCGTGCGCTCCCGGTAGCGCTGCAGGCCGTCCTGGCGGGTCTGCTCGGCACGCAGGCGCTCCTGCCGCCCGCGCGCCACGCTTGCGGCGGTCACGACCCGCACGCGCACCTCGACCTCGAACGGGCCGGAGGCGGCGGCCTGCCCGAGGGCCTGCATCGCGTCGGCCAGCTGCGCGGCCGCGTCGGCCGGGTCGGTGAAGGCGGTCATCACGGTGGTCCTCTCTGCCGGGGGCTTCTGCAGGAGCCTCGCCGCTCCGGTCCAACGGAGGTGGCAGGCGAGGGAGATATCTCCCCGGCTCCCGCCCGGCGGGCAGAAAACCGCCGGTGTGCCTGTCAGGCGGGCCAACGGGGCTGACAACGAGGAAGGGCCCCGCGCGGCCGAAGCCGGGCGAGGCCCTGGACGAATCGGGGAACCGGTCAGCTGCCGTCGGAGTCTTCGGCAGGCCAGGGAGTGCCGGTGCCGGGAGTGGCGCGCAGCTCGGCGGCGCGGGCGCGGTCCCGCTGGATCCACTTGTGGACGTCGGCGGGGACGACTTCGTCTTCGCGGATCATCCGCTCGTACAGCGCCACCCGGCGCTCGCACATGTCGGCCTCCGCCCGGGGGTCGGGCACCATCTGCTCGTCGAGCAGCCGGCGGGCGATGTCCGACAGCCGCATCAGCATGGTGGCGGTGCTGTTCCGGGTGAGGGCGCCGGTCACCGGGTGTTCCTCGTCGGCCCAGCTGTCGCCCGGGACGGTGCGCTGCCGAAGCCACCCCTCCAGGTCCTTGGCCGTCTGCTCAGCCGTGCCGTAGTGCGGGCGGAGGTCGCCGTCGGCGTAGCGGGCGCCGTAGGGGATGCGCTCGTCGTCGGGGGTGCCGTCGGGGAGGTAGCGCTCGGGCTTGTCGAGAGGCGCGCGCCAGCGGGCGACGACGTCGGCGAACCGCTCGTGGGCGGTCTGGCGGGTGACCCCCAGGGCGCCGCCGATGTCCTCCCAGCTGCTGTGGCTTTCGCGCTCGTAGATGACCGCGCAGCGCAGGACGTCCTCGGCCCGGGAGACGAGGCGAGCGGCTTCTTCGACGTAGCTGCCCTGGCCGGTGAAGCTGCTCTTGTCGTACCAGGTGGCGACGCCGTGCAGGGCGGACTCGGCGACCTCCCGGTAGGCGTCGGACAGCTTGATGCGGGCCAGCGCCTGCTCGTCGTACGGGTGCGGCGGGTCCTGGACTGCCTCGCCGGGCGGGGTGCCGGTGGTGTCGGTGGCTGGTGCGTCCTCTTCGCTCATGCCGTCAGGTTAGACCTGACAGGCGGTCCGTGTCAGGTCTAACCTGACATCGCCCGCAAGGTCGGGCCACCCGTGATCCATTCCGATCAGGGGGCGGAAACGGTCGTTTTAGCCCCCGGTAGCCGATCCGATCCGATGAATAGCCCAAACCGGGCGGAAACCGGACATGGAACGGGTCGTGATCCATTGAATCCGTTCCATACTTGCGCCCCCCTATTTCGCCCCCGTAGAGTGGTGAACGGACGCCGAGCCACCCGGTCCGGCCGAACCGAGGGGAACCTCATGCCCTTACCGCGCTACGTCCTCGCCCCGGCCCACCTCACCGGCGACACCTTCGGCTGGCAGCTCAACCGCGACGGCCTGTTCCTGGACTGCCACGAGACCTTCGCGGCGGACTTCGACCGCGACGTCGAGGGCGCGATGGACTGGGCCGAGCTGATCATCGGCACCCGGCAGGACTGGCGGCACACCCGCGAGGGCGGCCCGGACCGGTGGATCGCCGCCGACGACCGCGCGGCGGCCGGCACCGACGTGCTGCGCTCCCTGGAGCCCGGCACGCTCGTGGTCGCCATCGGCCCCGGCGGGGCGGGCAAGAGCACCTTCGCGGCCGAGGCCGGGATCGTCACGGTGGTCAGCCTCGACTCCCTGCGCGAGCGGCTCGGCGACGCGGGCGACCAGTCCCTCACCCCGGCCGCCGTGGCGGAGCAGAACATCCTGCTGGAGAAGCACCTGAGCGAGGGGACCACCCTCTACCTCGACTCCACGAACGTGGAGGCGCGCGTCCGCGCCGAGCTCGTCGAGCGGGCCCGCCGCCACGGCCGCCCCATCGTCGGCCTGCGCTTCCTCCCCCACCTCGACACCTGCCGCGCCCGCAACCGCGAGCGGCCGGCCAACCGGCAGGTGCCGGACGACGTCCTCGCCTGGCAGCACTCCCTCGCGCTCGCGGCCACCCCCAAGGCCCTGCTCACGGAGGGCTTCACCGCCGCGCACGACATCGTCACGCCCCTCTGACCAGCACGCCCGACCGATCACCACCACCGAGGAGACCCCCGTGAGCCAGAACCCCGCCCGTCACCTGTCCGAGGCCGCCGAGGGCATCCGCGCCTTCAACCACACCTCCCGCTCCGTCGGGGACGACTGGGAGTTCCCCGGCCACGCGTACGACGCGATCGGGAACCTCTCGTACCTGGTCGGGATGCTGGGCCAGGCCGTCGAGCAGTCCACCGTGCCCGTGACGCACGCCTACAAGGGGGGCCACATCCTGGTCGACGGCGGCGGCAGCGCGAACGCCAAGGTCGCGGAGATGCGGACCGCCCGAGAGGAGGCCGTGGCCGCCGCCGCTGCGCTGACGGCCGCCGTGCAGCGGATGCACAACGCCGTCTCCCCGATGGGCATGGACACCACGGGCATGGAGTTCGAGGACGACGACCAGTGACCGACCGCCTGTACCTGCGCCACAGCACGGACAAGCAGACCGACGCCCGGCAGCGGCACGCCCTGGCGGCGCTGCTCGCCGCCGGCGCCCCGGCCTACGAGGACCCGGCGACCTCCAGCCGCGTTCTGTCCCTGTACCGGGCCGGGTTCAAACGGTTGCTCGACGAGGCCGCCGTCGGCGACACCATCCGGATCGCCGACGCGGCCCGCCTCTTCCGGTCGGTGGCGGACATCATCGCCCTGCGCCCGGTGCTCATCCGGCGGGGCCTGCACCTGCGGGTGGAGTCCGGGCTGTTGTCCGGGATCGACCTCGCCTCGGACGACACAGGCACCAAGATGATCGTGCAGATCCTCGCCGCGGTGCTGGAGTTCCAGCGCGACATGATCAGCGAGAACACCCGCGAAGGCGTCGCCGCGGCCGAGGCCGCCGGGAAGACCCTCGGCCGTCCGGCCGCGCTCGACCAGGGCGAGGTGATCGAGCTGGTGGAGGCGTACCGCGAGGGCGCCGCCGTGAAGGCCCTCGCCCGGCAGTACGACATCGCGCCCAAGACCGTGCGCCGGGTGCTCGACGCCGCCGGAGCCCGCGACGTGCCCGACGACCTGTCGACGCTGCTCGACGGCGACGACCAGGACGACGCCGCCGACGGCGGCCGGGACCAGGCGGCGGCCGCCGACCCGGTCGCGGTGGTCGACGTACCCGGCCTGGTCGCCGAGAACCTGGCCGACGTCGCCGACGGCGCGGTCCGCCAGGCGCTCGATGCCGGGCAGACGATCCGCCGGGGCCAGGGCTACTCGGTGCGGGTCACCGCGCCGGTCAGCGTGCACACGGCGATGATCGAGCACTCCGCGGCCGCGCTGATGCAGTCGCCCGCCGGCCGCAAGGCCCACCGGATCCACAGCGACCGTGTGGCAGCCGCCCGCGCCCACACCGCCTAACCCGCGTTCCAGGCGGAAAGCACAGCTCAGCCCCTGTCGGACCCATTAGCCCCAACGGGTCCGACAGGGGCTGACGTGTGATGCGGCCGCAGGTCACGAGGGCGAGGGCAGACGGGTGCGTCAGGGCGGCGGGTCGATCTGCCGCGCCGACTCGGAGCGCCGAGGCCGGACATCCATGTGCTCGCACGACCGCATCTCCCGGGGGAAGGCGACGCCCGTCGACGCCGTGAGGACCGGGAAGAATGCCCGGGCGTCCTCCGACTGCGGGGTCGTCGTCCAGCTGTACCCGTCACGGCCCTGCAGGGCGAACCGCACCATGCGGCTTCCGTACCCGTGGCGCTGCCACGGACCGGTGACCCTGATCTTCACGATCAGCCCGAGGCGGCACGTCTCACAGGCTTGCCAGACCAGCCGGGCGAAGTCGTACCCGTCCGGCGCCCGGCCCTGGATCTCCTGGAACCCGGCCGGGGAGGCGGGCGGCTGGTACCACCAGCTCTCCGTGTCGGGATCGACCCTCCACTCCAGGCTGCTCGGACGGACGACGGGCGCCGGCGTCGCGGTGTCCCGTCCGTGGAAGGCGTCGACCAGGCGGCCCCACAGCCCGCGCGGCCGGGCCGCCGCGTCCTCCCCTTGATGAGTCGTCATGACCACGACGCTACCGGTGGCTCCGGCGGCCGCCGGGCGACTTCGGAGCACGGCACGGGGCCCGGGCATCGCCATGACGACCCGGGCCCCTCCGTGCACGTGAACTACCGGGTCCAACGAGCCCGGCCGGGGCGGGTCACGCGGCCTGGCGGGTCTTGCCGTCGTCGACTCCGATCGGCTCCCACGTCCACTCTTCGCTCGGCTTCTGCAGCATCCACAGCGGGGCAGCGACGACACGCAGTCGGATGCCGCGTATCTGCTGGCGCAGGGCCTCTGTCCGCCGCTCCAGCGTCGCCTTGTCGCCGCCGTCGAGGACCAGGCGTATCAGGGGGAAGGACCGGCTGCGGCGGTAGCGCTCGCGCCACACGTACTTCGTGGTGCCGATCGTGCCCCGCTCGCCCTCGTGGTACGTGGCCTCGCTGTACGCCTGGTACGCCCGCAGCTTCGCCGCGAGCCGGGCGACGGACATGGTGCCGCGGTCGAACTCCAGGAACTCCACCTCCGCCCGGTGCGAGTCGCGGCGCAGCACGGCGTCGGTGACCACGCGGCGCACCTTGTCGATGCTGTGGTCGACCTCCACCTCCCAGTCCAGCAGGTGACCGCCGAAAGCGAGCATCACTTCGGTGACGCCCAAGCCGTGCGCGGCGAGGCCGGCGGCGATGGCCCTCTCGCCGGTCGCGGCGTGCGGGCGGACGGGGACGTCGCCGCCTTCGGCAACGGCGCGCTGGCCGCTGGTGGTCAGGTGCCAGACCTTGGACCGGCCGTGCCGACCGTGGCCGACCAGCCCGAGCGCCTCCAGGTCCCGCAGCGCCCGCAGGGTGTAGCCGACGCCGACGCGGTTGTCGGTGACGACCATGGAGAGCTGGTCGGCGGTGGCGATCCGCACACAGGACAGGGCAAGCATCACGGCACCGCGGATCCGGGCGGTTGAGGTGAGTTTCCTCTGACCAGCAGAAGCCGAAGCAAGAGCTGGAATAGAGGTGTCGGCACCCGAAAGACCCCCTTGACCGATGCGCTGACCTGCGGATTCGCCGGATTCTCCGGGAAGAGCCGCAGGCCCGGGGGCGGTCCCGGAGCCGGGCTCGGTGGCGGACGGCTCACAGGCCCGCTCGCGTGCAGTGTCCTCGCGGTCGTCGTCGGTGTTGTCGTACACGGCGGTACTCCTTCGAGATGATGGCGCGGACCTCCGGACAGAAATCCGCTGCTCATCTCCTATGGGTGTTCGAAAGTCGATCCGTGTGACACTCACCGCCGAAAATCTCACCGGGCACGCCAAGGGGACAGTCATGGAGCCGCTGGGGCAGGCACAGCCCGGCGTCGAGCAGCGCGCCGAACAGGCCGTCGAGAGCGCCTGCCACCTCGCCGACACCGCAGGCCCGGGCGCCTGGAACACGGCGGCCGCCGAGGACGCCCTGGACGCGATCGACACGCTCGCCGAGGCCCTGGGGACCATCGGCCCGGAGATCGCCGAGGCGCTCGCCGCGGTGGCGGCCGCGACCACCCAGGCCCGCCGACGCCTGGAGATCTCCGTGGACGCCGAGCCGGAGACGACCGCGCCCGTCGTGCCCATCGCCCCGCGTACGGCCAGCCGTCCCCGGCGACGCGGCCTCGGGCCCGGCTTCCAGGGCGTCCGTACGGGCCTGTGACGCCCTCACACGCAGAACGGGCCCTATTAGACCTGTTGGGGCTAACAGGTCTTACAAGGGCCCGTCTGCGGTTTCACGAAGGGGTCTGAAAGCGGGTCTGTCGGGTCTGACAGCGGGTCTGAAGGCGGGCCTGTCAGGCGTCCGGCACCACGGCCACCGCGGCGATGACGCTGCCGGCGGGCGGACCGGCCACCGGATCGCCCGGCGCGGGCGGGGTCGGCGTGAACGTGGTGCCCCGGCCCTCGGACATGCGGATCAACACCTGCCTCGCGGATTCGCAGTCGCCGAGGGCGCGGTGGCTGCCGCCGAGCCGGAGCCACCGGAAGGCGCCGACCCAGCGCCGGTACGCCTCCATGAGGCAGTACCAGGAGTCTTCGGGTTCCAGGTGCAGCGGCTTCTTCCCGGTCCGCTTGACGTCGCCGAGCACGATCCGGCGGTCGAAGGCCGAGCTGTACGCACAGATGATCTTCCCTTTGGTGACCTGGCGGAGCCGGGGGAGGACCTTCTCGAAGGGCCGGGCGTCGGCCACCATCTCGTCGGTGATGCCGTGGACCCAGCGGGCGCCGTCGCTGATCGGCTCGGTCGGCCTGACCAGGGTGTCCATCAGCTTCTTGCCGGTGGCCGCGTCGATCACGGCGACCTCGATCGTCTGCCCGTCCAGGTCGGTGGTCTCCGTGTCGAGGATGACCGCGACGTCGGGCTGCAGGAGCTCGCGCGCGGCGCGGGTCACCTCTCCCCACACCGGGCACAGGGTGATCTCGCTGGCGTACGGGGCGGCCGCCGGGTCGGCGAGCAGCTCCCGCCGGACCTCATCCTCGGTCGGCCTGTCCTCGACGCGCTCCCAGTCCAGTTCCCAGCCGCCGGAGTACGGGGAGTTCCAGGCCCACACCGTCGTACGGTGCCGGTCGGCCAACCCCTGCGCGAAGCCTTTCACCACGGCGGAGCGGGTGGGCGCGAGGGCCGCGTACTCGCGCAGCGGCGAGGCCGTGCCCTTGGGCAGGCCCCGCACGGACTCCCAGTCCACGCCCGGCATGTCCCGCACCGCGCGGACGTCGCCGAGCCGGTACAGCGCGACCGTGACGGTGCGGTGCCGGCCGACCTCACGCTCGTAGGTGTCGGCCGGGGCGATCCACCCGGCGGCCTCGACGTACCGCCAGTCGGCCGGGTGCCGGATCTCCAGGACGTCGGCGGCGGCCTGCGCGGTGATGTACTGCTCGCCGTCCGCCTCGGCGGCCAGCGCCTCCAGGTCGGTGATCAGGTAGCGGCGGCCCTTGCCCAGGGTGATGCGCCCCTCGGCGCCCATCCGCTCGATGTCCCGCCAGTGCCAGCCGATCCGCTCGGCCGCCGCGTCCCTGGGGACGCTCGCCGCCTCCCACGCGAGCCGTTCGGCGACCACGCCGCGCACCAGGTCCTCGTCGAGGGCGAGCGCGGCCGCCGTCGCGTACATCGGCCACCCCTTGTAGGAGTCGACCGCGACCAGGTGCTGGCCTGCGACGAGCTCGTCAACGTCGGAGGCGGTCACCTGCTCGCCGATGTGGTCGGAGAGCAGGCCCGCGATCCGGCGGGCACCCAATGCCTCCGGCAGCGCCGGCGTCTCCTCGGCGGCCGTCTCCGTGGCCACGGTCTGCGTGGTCGTCTCGGTCATCAACGCTCCTTCGTCGGTGTGGTGGTGGTGGCGGTGGCCAGCAACTGGCGGCGCGGGGCGGGCCAGATCAGGCTCAGGTACTGCCAGTTGCCGCCCGCATAGCTGATGTCGACGTTCGCGTCGGTCACTTCGTACGGCGTCTGGCCGGGGACGTCGATCCGCACCGAAGCCCGGGGCCACGGGATGCCGTCGCGGCCCTCGGCGGCGATGTAGCCGCCGAACTCCTCGTACTGGTCGTACCGGTCCCCGGGGCCGGGTACGCGCAGGTCCGGGATGTACGCGGTGACTGTCTGCCCGCCCTCGAAGGTCAGGGTGGCGGGCTCGGCCGGGGTGGTCTGGGGGAGCTTGCCGAGGGCCCGCAGCCACTGTTCGGCGGCCGCGAGGGGGAAGGTGGGGCTCTCGGCGGTGCCGCCGGTGGCGTCGAGACCGCCGTGGCGGCGGCGCCAGTTGACGACCGCCACGCGGCCGACACCGGCCATGCGCGCGATCTGGGAGAGGTTCACGTCGTCGGTGCTGGGCACGGTTCTCCTTCTGCTCGAAGGGGGTGGGGTGGCTGGGCCGGGTGGCTGCTGGGGGCCTTCGCCGGCCCCCAGGCCCCCGCTCCCCCGGCACCGACCGGCGCGGGCAGCGCTCCCGTGGTGCGGGTGCGTGCGCGCCGGACGGCACCGGGGCTGTGGCCCCTGAGCTGGGCAGGTTTCAGTTTTCCGACCGGAAATGAGGCGGTCTCAGTCGCCGTCCGGATCGGGGGCGGTGTTGCCGGTGTCGAGCCGGAGGTAGGTGAAGCCGCTGTCGTACGGCTCCGGCTCGGTGAGGTTGAACTCCCGGCGCAGGACGTCGACGACCAGGGCGACGGTGGCGTCGTCGGCCCCGATACGGATGTCGGCGATCCCGGGCAGGTGCTGGCGCGGGCGGCGTTCACGGCGGGCCATCAGTGGAAGCTCACGCGCGCCACGACCGCCAGGAGCTCACCCGCGTCGCCCGCGGCCTGCAGCGCCCGGTTGTCGGCCTCCTTGACCGGCCCGGCGACCAGGACGTGCTGCGCCTGGTCGAGCAGCGACCACCATTCCGCCGGCAGGCTCACCTTCTGCGCAGCCCGCCACAGCTCGATGTCGTCCTCGCCGTCCGGGCCGACGCGGACCAGGCCCTCCAGCGACCGGTCGGCGATGTTCGCCCGCAGCCGCCAGTGCGGATCCATGTCCGGCATCCCGTGCAGGCCCCAGTGCTCCCAGTCGGTGCGCCGCTCCAGGTCCTCGATCCCGGCGCCCTCGGTCTCCGGGTACAGCGTGAGCATCGGCAGCGGGCGGCCCTCGGGCGTCGCCGTCTGCCCGATGAACACCCCGTAGTTCTCCGCCAGGTGGTAGGTGTCGATGCCGTCCAGGTCCACGTCGAGGTCGTCCAGCGTGAACACGTCGATCCCCGCCTTGCGGAAGGCGTCCATGGGGTCGGCCGGACGCTGGCGCGGCGGCAGATCCGGCGACCCGACGAACTTGACCATGTCGGCGATCTGCTCCTCGGGAACACCGCCCGCGGCCCAGTGGTCGAGCGCGTCCTCCAGGAGCTCCGACACCTGCTCGTCAGTCATCGCCTCGACCGCGGCGAGCGCCTCGATGCCGCTGTTCCTGGCCTTCGCGTCGCGGGCCAGCGGAGCCCACTCACGCGTGGTGGCGGAGGCGAACATCCCCACCGTGGGCACCAGGCCGAAGACGACCCCGGCGAGCGCCGCCAGCGTCGGCCGGTCCTGCCGCGCCCTCTTCGCCAGCGACTTCTGGCACGGCCCGCACCCGGCCCGGCACGCGGCGACGAGCCGGGCGGCCAGGTCGAGGTCGAGCACCCGCCCGGCGCCGTGCGGCACCAGGGGCAGGACGTCCATGTCCGGCAGCGGCGTGTGCGTGTGCGTGGTGCCGGCGGCCGCCGACGCGTGTGCGGCTCCGGTACGGCGCGACTTCTGGCGGGCGCGCTGTTTCTTCCCGTGCTTCTTGACCACGAGTTCTCCTCAATGGCGTGCAAGCGGTTACCCATGACCCGATGCACGCGAGCAAGAACGTGGTGAACTGCGCGGGCATACGGAAGTTCGTCGGTGAAGACGAAGGTGTTGCTCTCCGCACTGATGCGCTGGGACCTCTTCTCGAGGGTCCTGGCACCTTCGCCTCAGATAGCTCCCAGTCATGGGCTGAGGCTTAGCTTGGGCCCGTGCGAGGGCCGTGCACAGCACGGTACCGCCCACTGCTGACAGCGGGCGTCGGAACGCGCGAGATCCGCCCGAAAGAGGGCGCCGGACAAACTCCGGAGTTCGCCGGCGGGCAACTCCCGTCGGCCGGGCGGGGTGTAAACGGACCTGTAAACCAGGGTGTGACAGACGCTGTCCCGCACACCCGCTCCGACCTGCGCGTCCTGCCCCCCAGACATGAACCCACCCACTCCCTTCGTCCCTCAAGAAGTGGGTGGGTTCATCTCAGGTGGTCAGGAAGGTCGGAGCGGGTGTGCGGGACAGCGTCTGTCACACCCTGGTTTACAGGTCCGTTTACACCCCGCCCGGCCGACGGGAGTTGCCCGCCGGCGAACTCCGGAGTTTGTCCGGCGCCCTCTTTCGGGCGGATCTCGCGCGTTCCGACGCCC
>NZ_LIQQ01000130.1 GCF_001418565.1 Streptomyces graminilatus
ATATGTGGATAAGGGGCAGTACCTGGGGGCTGCCGCCCCCAGACCCCCGCTTCGGCCTGAACGGCCTCGTCCTCAAACGCCGGACAGGCTGAAAGCGGCGGTGGATGGGCATAGGTCCGGGGGTTCGGGGGCGGAGCCCCCGGGGCGGTCACATTTCCCACAGCAATAGTTCCGCCGGTGTCAGCGCTACCGCCTCCATCCCCTCCGCTCCGGTGAGGCGGGCCGCGTCACCCGGGGTCAGGGACTCCGGGCCCAGACGCACCTCGCCCCGTACGACGTGCACGTACACGTGCGCCGCGTCCGGGATCGCCGCGCGTTCGCCCGGTCGCAGGTGACGGACGTGGAGCAGGGCGCCCGACTGCGGGACCGCGTACGGAGTGGAGTCCGCGAGGCCGTGGACCGTTTCGTAGGCCGGGGTTCCGCCGGGGGTCAGCGGGGTCAGCCAGGCCTGTATGAAGGTCAGGGGGGAGTTGGAGTTGTTGCGCTCCGTGTGGCGTACCCCCGACGCCGCGCTCAAGTGCTGTACGTCCCCGGCGACCAGGACTGTCTCCCGGCCCGTCGAGTCGCGGTGCGTCAGCTCCCCCTCCGTCACCCACGTCACGATCTCCGTGTGGCTGTGCGGGTGTTCGTCGAAGCCCGCGCCGGGCGCGAGCCGCTCCTCGTTGCAGGCGATCAGCGCGCCGAAGCGCAGGTTGCCCGGGTCGTAGTGGGGCCCGAAGGAGAAGGCGTGCCAGGATTCGACACCGGCTGCCCGATCGCCCCCTGGATAGCGCTCGTGCGCGCGCCGTACGTCCATCACGCACACCACCGTAGACCCGACGCCGCACACGCCCGTCCTGATAAGGCAGTCTTGTTCCGTGCCCGAACCCGAATCCCACCGCCCCGAGCCCACCGCACGTCCAGAGCACCCGCACCCGGCGACCCTGAGGCGGCTGGAGAAGTCGTCCGGGAGTCTCGCCGCGCAGGCGATCACGCGCATGGACGAGACGCTGTCGTGGTACAGGGCCATGCCCCCGGAGAACCGTTCCTGGATCGGGCTGGTCGCCCAGGCAGGTATCGCCGCCTTCACCGAGTGGTTCCGGCATCCCGACGCCCCGCAGGCCATCTCCACGGATGTCTTCGGTACCGCTCCCCGCGAGCTGACCAGGGCCATCACCCTGCGCCAGACGGTCGAGATGGTCCGTACGACCATCGAGGTCATGGAGAGCGCCATCGACGAGGTGGCCGCTCCCGGCGACGAGTCCGTGCTGCGTGAGGCGCTGCTCGTCTACGCCCGGGAGATCGCCTTCGCCACCGCACAGGTGTACGCCCAGGCCGCCGAGGCACGGGGTGCCTGGGACGCCCGGCTGGAGTCGCTCGTCGTCAATGCCGTACTCAGTGGCGAGGCCGACGAGGGGGCCGTTTCGCGTGCCGCCGCGCTCGGGTGGAACTCGCCCGACCATGTGTGCGTGGTGCTGGGCACCGCGCCCGACGAGGACAGCGAGCTGACCGTGGAGGCGATCCGGCGGGCCGCCCGGCACACCAAGGTGCAGGTGCTGACCGGTGTGCTGGGCGACCGGCTGGTCGTCATCGCGGGCGGCAACGACAATCCGCTCGCCGTCGCCAAGTCGCTGATCGGGCCTTTCGCGGCCGGACCCGTGGTCGCGGGGCCGATCGTGCCCGATCTGCTCGCGGCCACCCGGTCCGCGCAGGCCGCCGCCGCGGGGCTCAAGGCGTGCTCCGCCTGGCAGGACGCGCCGCGTCCTGTGCTGTCGGACGATCTCCTTCCGGAACGCGCGATCGCCGGTGACCCCTGGGCGCGCGACCAGTTGGTGGAGGAGATCTACAGACCGCTGGAGGAAGCCGGATCCGCCCTGCTGGAGACCCTCGCCGTCTATCTCGAACAGGCGAGCAGTCTGGAGGGCGCGGCCCGGATGCTGTTCGTTCACCCCAACACCGTGCGCTACCGGCTTCGACGTGTGACTGACGTCACCGGTTGGTCACCTTCAGATGTACGATCCGCATTCACACTTCGGATCGCACTGATCCTGGGGCGCCTGGCCGACGGGGATCTCCAGCCCTAGGGTCTTGTCGGGGTTCCACAAAACCCCCTGCTGTTCTTCGTCCTTGTCCCCACGGGCGGCCGTGCCCGTCCCCAAGAGAGAGTGTGAGAGTGCTCGTACTCGTCGCTCCCGGCCAAGGCGCCCAGACGCCCGGCTTCCTGACTCCCTGGCTCGAGCTGCCCGGTGCCGCCGAGCGCGTCGCCGCGTGGTCCGACGCCATCGGACTCGACCTCGCCCACTACGGCACCGAGGCCGACGCCGACGCGATCCGCGACACCGCTGTCGCCCAGCCGCTCCTGGTCGCGGCCGGGATACTGTCCGCCACGGCACTCGGTGCCATGAACGGTGACCTCACGCCCGGCGCCGTCGCCGGTCACAGCGTCGGCGAGATCACCGCCGCGGCCTTCGCGGGCGTACTCGACGACACGGCCGCCCTGACCCTCGTACGCAAACGCGGTCTGGCCATGGCCGATGCCGCCGCCGTCACGAAGACCGGGATGGCGGCGCTTCTCGGCGGCGACCACGACGTGACCGTGGCGCATCTGGAGAAGCTGGGACTGACCCCGGCGAACGTGAACGGCGCCGGGCAGATCGTCGCCGCCGGTACGGCCGAGCAGATCGAGGCTCTCGTCGAGGACAAGCCCGAGGGTGTGCGCAAGGTCGTGGCCCTGAAGGTGGCCGGTGCCTTCCACACGCACCACATGACTCCCGCCGTCGACGTCCTCGCCTCGGCCGCCGCCTCGCTGACGCCCGGCGACCCGCGGATCACGTACGTCTCGAACAAGGACGGGCAGACCGTCTCGGACGGCTCCGAGGTGCTCGCCCGGCTGGTCGGCCAGGTCGCCAACCCGGTGCGCTGGGACCTGTGCATGGAGACGTTCAAGGAGCTGGGTGTGACCGCGCTGATCGAGGTGTGCCCGGGTGGCACCCTCACCGGTCTCGCCAAGCGCGCCCTGCCCGGGGTGAAGACCCTGGCCCTGAAGACCCCCGCCGATCTCGACGCCGCCCGCGAGCTCTTCGCCGCGTCCCTGACCTCTGCCGCCGACGCGGCGGGCGCCTGAAAGGAGCCCGAGCATGCCGAAGATCAAGCCCGGTAAGGGCGCCCCGTACGCCCGCATCCTGGGCGTGGGCGGCTACCGGCCGGTCAGGGTCGTGCCCAACGACGTGATCCTGGAGACGATCGACTCGTCCGACGAATGGATCCGCTCCCGCTCCGGCATCGAGACCCGGCACTGGGCCTCCGACGAGGAGACCGTCGCCGCGATGTCCCTGGAGGCGTCCGGCAAGGCGATCGCCGACGCGGGGATCACCGCCGAGCAGATCAGCGGAGTGATCGTCGCGACCGTCTCGCACTTCAAGCAGACCCCGGCGGTGGCCACCGAGATCGCCGACAAGCTCGGTACGGCCAAGGCCGCCGCGTTCGACATCTCGGCCGGCTGCGCGGGCTTCGGCTACGGCCTGACCCTGGCCAAGGGCATGATCGTCGAGGGGTCGGCCGAATACGTACTTGTCATCGGCGTCGAGCGGCTGTCCGACCTCACCGATCTGGAGGACCGGGCGACCGCCTTCCTCTTCGGGGACGGCGCGGGCGCGGTCGTCGTGGGCCCCTCCGACGAACCGCACATCGGTCCGACCGTGTGGGGCTCCGAAGGTGACAAGTCGGACACGATCAAACAGACCGTACCGTGGAACGAGTACGACAGTTCCGGCAAGTTTCCTGCGATCACGCAGGAGGGCCAGGCGGTGTTCCGCTGGGCCGTGTTCGAGATGGCGAAGGTCGCCCAGCAGGCGCTGGACGCGGCCGGGATCACCCCGGACGACCTGGACGTCTTCATTCCTCACCAGGCCAACGAGCGGATCATCGACTCGATGGTGAAGACACTCAAACTGCCGGAGCACGTCACGGTCGCTCGTGACGTGCGCACCACCGGCAACACGTCGGCAGCCTCGATCCCGCTCGCGATGGAGCGGCTTCTGGCGACCGGCGAGGCGAAGAGCGGCGACACTGCGCTCGTCATCGGCTTCGGGGCGGGTCTCGTATACGCAGCGACGGTCGTTACCCTCCCCTAGGCACCTCGCACCGGATCATCGGATCCGGGACGGGGACAACCGCCAACCCTCTCTGGATAGATACACAAGAAGGAGCGCCTGCCATGGCCGCCACTCAGGAAGAGATCGTCGCCGGTCTCGCCGACATCGTGAACGAGATCGCCGGCATCCCGGTTGAGGACGTCCAGCTGGACAAGTCCTTCACCGACGACCTGGACGTCGACTCGCTGTCCATGGTCGAGGTCGTCGTCGCCGCCGAAGAGCGCTTCGACGTCAAGATCCCCGACGAGGACGTCAAGAACCTCAAGACGGTCGGCGACGCCACCGAGTACATCCTCAAGAACCAGGCCTGACCTTGACGGGGCCGGCCCTCCGGCCGGCCCCCCTCAGCCCCGCCGCCCGGCGGTGGCGCCGTTCTCCCCGCCTACGCGGGGGTTGTCCTCCCGTAACGTTGGAGAAGGAATTCCCGTGAGCCCGACCAATCGCACCGTGGTCGTCACCGGTATCGGCGCAACCACACCGTTGGGTGGCGACGCGGCCTCTACCTGGGAGGGTCTGGTCACCGGCAAGTCCGGTGTCCGTCCCCTGGAGCAGGAGTGGGCCGCCGAGCAGGCCGTCCGTATCGCCGCGCAGATCGCCGTGGAACCGACCGAGGTCATCCCGCGACCGCAGGCCCGCCGCCTTGACCGGTCGGCGCAGTTCGCGCTGATCGCCGCCAAGGAGGCATGGGCCGACGCAGGCTTCACCGACCGGGCGGGCGAGGGCGAGAACCCGGCCGTCGACCCCGACCGGCTCGGCGCCGTCATCGCTTCCGGCATCGGCGGAGTCACGACTCTGCTCGACCAGTACGACGTACTGAAGGAGAAGGGCGTACGCCGCGTCTCCCCGCACACCGTCCCGATGCTGATGCCCAACAGCCCCTCCGCCAACGTGGGCCTGCTCGTCGGCGCCCGCGCCGGCGTGCACACCCCGGTCTCCGCCTGCGCGTCGGGCGCCGAGGCCATCGGCTACGCCATCGAGATGATCCGCACCGGCCGCGCCGACGTCGTCATCGCCGGTGGCACGGAGGCGGCCATCCACCCGCTGCCCATCGCCGCGTTCGGCAACATGATGGCGATGTCCAAGAACAACGAGAACCCGCAGGCCGCGTCCCGCCCCTACGACACGGCTCGCGACGGCTTCGTGATGGGCGAGGGCTCCGGCATCGTCGTCCTGGAGTCCGCCGAGCACGCCGCCGCGCGCGGGGCCCGTGTCTACGCGGAGGCGGTCGGCCAGGGCATCTCGGCCGACGCCCACGACATCGTGCAGCCGGAGCCGCACGGGCGCGGTATCTCCGCCGCCCTGCGGAACCTGCTCGCCAACAACGAGCTGGACCCCGCGGAGATCGTGCACGTCAACGCGCACGCGACGTCGACCCCCGCGGGTGATGTGGCCGAACTGAAGGCGCTGCGCAATGTGTTCGGCGCCGATGTGGACCACATGGCCGTGTCCGCGACGAAGTCGATGACCGGGCATCTGCTCGGCGGGGCCGGCGGGGTCGAGACGGTGGCGTCGGTGCTCGCGCTGTACCACCGGGTCGCGCCGCCGACCATCAACATCGACAACCTCGACCCCGAGGCCGACGCGGACATCGTGCGGGGCGAGGCTCGCAAGCTGCCTGTTGACGGGCACATCGTCGCGCTGAACGACTCGTTCGGGTTCGGTGGGCACAACGTGGTGCTGGCGTTCAGGTCTGTGTGACCTTCTGCCGTGAACGGCGAGTGGCCCGGACTCCTTGAATGGAGTTCGGGCCACTTGTTGTTGTTCGTCGGGTGCGGGCCCGGTGGGGGCTTGTCGCGCAGTTCCCCGCGCCCCTAAAACTGCTCGTGCCACTTGGCGTTGTTTGTTGAGTACGGGCCGGTGGGGGCTGGTCGCGCAGTTCCCCGCGCCCCTAAAACTGCTCGTGGCACTTGGCGTTGTTTGTTGAGTGCGGGCCGGTGGGGGCTGGTCGCGCAGTTCCTCGCGCCCCTTAGGCAAGCTCCCCTGAACGCCTGTTACACCACCTGGTGGAGCCAGCGCACCGGAGCGCCTTCCCCCGCGTACCGGAACGGTTCGAGTTCGTCGTCCCAGGGTTTGCCCAGAAGTTTGGCCAACTCGGCCTCCAGGTCCGTCTCGCCTCGCTGGGAGCGGGTCAGGGCGGCGCGGAGGCGGTCCTCGGGGATGAGGATGTCGCCGTGCATGCCGGTGACGGCGTGGTAGATGCCCAGGTCGGGGGTGCAGCTGTAGCGCTCGCCCTCGGCGGTGGCGCAGGGTTCCGCGGTGACCTCGAAGCGGAGCAACTGCCAGCCGCGCAGGGCCGACGCGAGCTTGGAGGCGGTGCCGACCTGGCCCTTCCAGGAGAACTCGGAGCGCCAGGTGCCCGGTGCGGCGGGCTGGCGGGTCCAGTCGAGGCTGACGCGCGTGCCGAGGACTCCGGCGACAGCCCACTCGACGTGCGGGCACAGCGCGCGCGGCGCGGAGTGCACGTACAGAACTCCACGTGTCGTCACTGCAACCTCCGGGCAGAACGGGACATCTCACTGGCTGGCTGGGCGGCGGCGGTGGGCCGTCGCGTTGATGGCGAGGCTACCGTGCGGCGGCGCAAGGAGTGTGACGTACCGTCGGTCCCGATGCCATGAAACGCCCACCATTCACCCAGGGGGACGCCTGTACGGGTGTGCGACGTTGCAGTGTTTGGCGCATTAGTTGTTTTCGGTTCGGGAACTGTCGTGCGTTGTTATGGGCGAGGGGCGTCGCACACCGACCGAGGGGACCCGAAGGATGCGCAAACGAAGTCACCGTTCACGGGCGGGGACGCGGGCGGTCGTCTCCGTCGTGGCGGCGGCGGCCATGCTGGGCGTCGCCGGGTGTGACGCCGCGGGTGGCACGTCCCCGGCTCCGGACGGCACACGCGCGAAGGCGAAGCCGTCGGCGCGCCCGGGGCCCGTGTGGGACAGCAGTCCGGCCTCCGTGGCCGCCGTGGGCGACTCCATCACGCGTGGCTTCGACGCCTGCTCGGTGCTGTCCGACTGCCCCGAGGTGTCCTGGGCGACCGGCGCCGACAAGGACGTGAACAGTCTGGCCGTACGGCTGCTGGGGGCGGCCGGGGCCGCCTCGCGCAGTTGGAACTACGCGGTCAGCGGGTCCCGGATGGCCGATCTGCCCGCCCAGATGACCAGGGCCGCCGCCCGGAAGCCCGCACTGGTGACGGTGATGACGGGGGCCAACGACGCGTGCCGGACGTCGGCGGCGGAGATGACGCCGGTGGCGGACTTCCGGTCGTCGTTCGAGAAGTCGCTGCGGACCCTGCGGACGGGCGCGCCCAAGAGCCAGGTGTACGTGGTGAGCGTGCCGGATCTCAAGCGGCTCTGGTCGCGGGGGCGGACCAACGAGGTGGGCAAGGCGGTGTGGGAGCTGGGCATCTGCCAGTCCATGCTGGCCGACCCGGACGCGGTCGACGCGGCGGCGACCGCGCGGCGGGACAGGGTGCGGGAGCGCGTGGAGGCGTACAACTCGGTGCTGAGGGAGGTGTGCGCCAGGTACCGGCTGTGCCGGTTCGACGGGGGCGCGGTCTTCGGCTACGACTTCGGGGCGCGGCAGCTGAGCCCCTGGGACTGGTTCCACCCGAGCCGTGACGGCCAGGCCCGGCTGGCCGAGATGGCGTACCGCGGGGTCACCGCCAAGAAGTCCGTGACCTAGGGTTTTCCACATGGCCCAGATGAACGAACTTTTCGGCACCCTGTCCGACGGCACCCCCGTCCACCGCTGGACGCTGGAGCGCGCCGGGGTCCGGGTGCGGGTGCTGACGTACGGCGGGATCGTGCAGTCGGTGGAGGTTCCGGACCGGGAGGGGCGGCTCACGGACATCGTGCTGGGCTTCCCCGACCTGGCCGGATATCTGGCGCACCCGGAGCCGTACTTCGGCGCGCTGGTGGGCCGGTACGCGAACCGCATCGCGGGCGGGGCCTTCGCACTCGACGGGCGGACGTACCGGCTCGCCACGAACAACGCGCCGAACTCCCTGCACGGGGGCACCCACGGTTTCGACAAGCGGGTGTGGGACGCGGAGCCGGTCGAGCACGGGGTGCGGCTGTCCCGGGTGAGCCCGGACGGCGAGGAGGGGTTCCCGGGGCGCCTGGAGGTCTCGGCGACGTACACGCTGGACGCGGCCGGGGCGCTGCGGATCGCGTACGAGGCGGTCACGGACGCGCCGACGATCGTCAACCTGACCAATCACACGTACTGGAACCTGTCCGGGCCTGACTCCGGCAGCACGGCCGGGCACGCCCTGCGTATCGACGCCTCCCGCTTCACCCCGGTCGACGCGGACCTGATCCCGACCGGTGTCGAGGCGGTGGCGGACTCCCGCTTCGACTTCCGTGGGGAACGGGAGGTGGGTGCCCGGTACGACCACAACTTCGTCCTCGACAAGGGGCGGACGGCTGACGCGGCGGACGTCGCCGAGCTCTACGACCCGGCCTCGGGGCGGTTCCTGACCGTGGCGACGACGGAGCCCGGCCTTCAGCTCTACACCGCCGACCACCTGGGCGAGCCGTTCGGGCCGGGGCACGGGGTCGCGCTGGAGACCCAGCACTTCCCCGACTCACCGAACCGTCCCGAGTTCCCGAGCACGGAGCTGCGGCCGGGGGACGTCTACCGCTCGGAGACGGTGTACGGGTTCGGGGTGCGGGACTGAGATCGGTGTGAGACCGGTGTACGGGGGCTGAGGGGCGCCGCGTCCAGGGTGCGCCCGTCCCTACGGGCGCCTCTCCCCCGCCTGCCACTCTGGCGCCGGCTACTTCCGTCACGCGATACTGCCGCCGTTCGGCGGCACCCCCCACCTGGGTCCCCATCGCGACGGAAGGCTGAACTCCCTTGAATTCCCCACGTGTTCGGATCGGCATACTCGGGCTCGCACTGCTGGCGGGGCTCTCGGCGCCGGTCACCGCCTCGGCGGCCGGTACCCCGGCCCGCACCCCGGCCGCGCCCACCGTCGAGGAGCGGCGGCTCGACGCGGCGGCGCCCCGGGAGATCCTCCGGCGGTCCGGGTTCGACGCCGTGGCCCCGGCGTTCGCCCGGGCGCTCGGGGGCGTCGGCTCCTATGCGGAGGCCCGCGAACTCGTCGTGGCCGAAGGGGCGTCGCTGTGGCAGCGGGCCGTCGACCGGGCGCAGGGGCGTGGGCCGGCCGGTGGTGATCTGAGCCGGGACGACGACCGGCCGCTGTACTGGGCGCGGCTCGGGATGGTCCGTGAACTGCGGTTGTGGGAGCCGTCGTTCGAGGTGAGTGCCGTTCAACGGGCGGCGCTTCTGGATGAGTTGGAGCGTAACTCGCGCGGGCAGACGTCGATCCGGTACCCGGCTGGCAAGGCGCTGAAGCGGGTTCTCGTCACCGGGTTCGATCCGTTCACGCTCGACGCGGACATACGGATCTCCAATCCGTCCGGGGCCACCGCGCTCGCCCTCGACGGCACGGTGATCGAGACGGCGAAGGGCCGGGTGCGGATCGAGACCGCGGTGTTCCCGGTGCGCTGGCGGGACTTCACCGAGGGGACGGTGGAGCGGACGCTGAGGCCTTACCTGCCCGAGGTCGATCTGTTCGCCACGGTGAGCCAGGGGCGGGTCGGGCGGTTCGACGTGGAGCGGACCAACGGGGCCTGGCGGGGCGGCTTCGGGGACAACGACAACATCGGCCGGACGGAGACCGTCCCGGTCACCGACCCGGCGTCGCAGCCGCAGTGGACGTCAACGACCTTGCCGTACAAGGCGATTGTCGCCGCGAACACCGGGCGCTTCCCGGTGTTCGACAACACGAGCGTGACCGAGATTCCGGCCGGTGGCACCCGGCCCGTCGTGCGGGCGAACGGGCCCACGGCCGGGTCGACGGCGCGGGCCGGGGGCGGCGGTGACTATCTGTCCAACGAGATCGCCTACCGGGCGACCCTGCTGCGCGACCGGCTCGGTCTGGGCGCCACGCTTCCCGGCGGGCATGTGCACACGCCCGTGCTGCTGTTCGGGGCGGGCAACACCGATCCGGCGACCGGGTCCGTGACCGACCCCGAGTTCGTGCGGAACCGGCTGGACATCATCGCCCAGGTGCGGTCGATCCTGGGTGTGGCCGTCGACGCGTCCGGGGGTCAGGGGGATCCGGCCGACGTCTCCTGAACGCCGGCTCCGGCAGCCCCGTTCTCGTCCCCGTCCCCGTTCTCGTCCTCGTCGTCCGAGGAGTCCCTGGTCTCCTCGCCGAGCAGGTCGCGGGCCATCATCGTGGCGCCCGCGACCGCGCCCGGCATCAGGAGGACGGCGACGAACGGCACCAGGAAGGCCAGCCCGAGCGGTGTGCCGAAGCCCCAGACGAGCAGCTTGCGGGCGCGCAACAGGGCCAGCCGCTCCCGGAGTTCGACCCGGCGCCGCTGAAGGGCGACACCGGTCAGCTCCTCGGTGAGGAAGAAGCCGGTGACGACGAACCCGATCGCGGGTACGACGGTCTGCCCGGCGACCGGGACGAAGCCGAGGGCGAACAGGAGCAGCGCCCAGCACAGGGCCCGTACGAGGACCCGGAGGCTGTCGCGGGCGGAGATCCACAGCTCCTTGTGCAGCGGCAGGCCCGACTCGGGGGCCGTGCCGTCGGGGGACACGTCCCGGTCGACCTTCTCGGAGAGGTTCTCGTAGAAGGGCTGGCCGATGAGGAGGGTCACCGCGGTGAAGGTGAGCACCGACAGGAGCAGGGCCAGGGCGAAGAGCAGGACGGTGAGGAAGCCGCGGAAGAGGCCGAGCCAGGGGCTCGACCAGTCGTCGGCGAAGGGCGTGGCCCAGGTGGTGAGGCCGGTGCCGTACAGGGCCAGAGCGGTCAGTGCGCCGAGGTAGAGGACGAGGGTGATCAGGCCGGGGAGCAGCCCGAATCCGTACTGCTTGCCGTGTCGGGCGACCCAGCGCTGGCCCTTCAGGAGATAGCGGAAACCTGTCACGAGATCGCTCATGGGGGAACTCTATCCGGCCCCCCTTCCGCCCTCTTCCAGCCTCTTTCGCCCTCTGCCTGCCTCTTTCACCTTCTTCCGGCCTCTTTCTCCTTCTTCCGGCCTCTTCCGGCTCCCTCGGCATCGGCCGTCCGGGGCATCCGTGGCGTGAAGGCACTCTTGTCGGCGTTGGGCCGGGGAGGTACATCTCGGCGTACCGATCTCAGGAACCACAGGCAACACAGGAACCACGAGACCCACCCGGGACCCACAGGACCCATGGGAAACACCCGAACATCCGAATCACAGGAAGCATGGGAGAAGGTACGCGTGCGTCGCACAAGACCCGTTCCACCGAGCCCTGTTCTGCTCGCCGCCGTCCTCGCCGTCTCCACGGCGGGTTCGCTCCTGCTCACCCCCCACACCGCCACCGCCGACCGTAAGCCCGTCACCCGCGCGGGAGTTGAGGGCGCGGGGGCGGAGGGCGACCGGTCGCCGGACGATCCGCGCGCCGCGCTTGCCCCCGCCGGGGCCGCCGTACGCGCCCTCACCGCACCGGTGGCCGATCTCGCCGACAGGGGGCGCGGCTACCCCCGCGAGCAGACCCTGTCCGCCGACCCGGTGAACCCGGCCGACAAGTCCATCAAGCTGGGGCTGGTCCCGTACCACGCCATCGCCTCGAAGCTGAACTCCCTTCAGCGGCTGGGCGATCGGGTGAGTGTGGAGATCGCGGGCCGGTCGGCGGGCGGGCACCGGCTGTATCTCGTCACGGTCACCGCGCCGGAGAGCGCGGCGCAGACGCGCGCCCAGGAGCGCATGCGGAAGCTGATCGAGAACTCGCCCGCGACCGCCGCCAAGAGCCGTGCGGTCAAGCGGAGTTACAAGGCGCCCGTCTTCTTCAACAACAACATCCACGGCAACGAGTGGGAGGGCACCGACGCCTCCCTGAAGCTGATCGAGCGGCTCGCGACCGCCAACGACGCCAGGACCCGGGACCTGCTCGCGCACAGCCGGATCTACTTCAACATCACCGCCAACCCGGACGGCCGTATCGCCGGCACCCGGGAGAACGCCAACGGGTTCGATCTGAACCGGGACTTCGTCACCGCCTCGCAGCCCGAGGGGCGGGCGATGCGGCGCATCGAGATCGACAAGCAGCCGACCGTCATGCTCGATCTGCACGGATACGTCAACGGCACCCTCATCGAGCCGACCACTCCCCCGCACGGCGAGAACTACGAGTACGACCTCTTCCTGAAGAACACCTACGCCAACGCCCTCGGCATGGAGGCCGCGGTCAACGGCCTCGGCTACACACCGCGTCGGGACGGCGTGGAGCCCGCGCAGATCCCGTTCCGGGACCAGAAGGAGGGCTGGGACGACTGGCCGCCGGTCTTCACGCCGCAGTACGCGGCCTTCCACGGCACGGTCGCCGCGCACACCGTCGAGATCCCGCTGACGGTCAACGGCCCGGCCTACGACACCCTGCCGGTCGCCGAGTTGCGCCGCCGTTCCGCGATCAACGTCGCCGTGGCCGGGGCGGCCATGACGGCGAGCCTCAACTACGTCCGGGAGCACCGGACTTCGCTCGTCGCCGACCAGATCGAGGTCTTCCGGCGCGGCGCGGCGGGGGCCGCGCAGGTGCCGGTGTCGGCGGCGACCGTCCCTGGTGTTCCGGGAATCGGGCCGGAGGACGTCTACACGGCCAAGTTCCCCCGTGCGTACGTCATTCCGGCCGGAGCCCGGGACCAGCGCTCCGCGCCCGCCGCCGCCCGGCTGGTCGACCACCTGCTCGCCAACGACCTGAGGGTCACCCGGGCGAGCCACGCCTTCCGGCTCGGCGGACGGACGTATGCGAAGGGTTCGTACGTCGTCGACATGCGCCAGCCGAAGCGCGGGCTGGCGAACGTGCTGCTCGCCGACGGCCGGGACATCAGCGCCAAGGTGTCGGCGATGTACGACATCTCGGGCTGGAGCCTGGGCCGGCTGTGGGGCGCGAGCGTCCAACCGGTCGGCAGGGGGCGGCTGTCGGGCCTGCCGCTGCGGCGGGTCGCCGCCGCCACGCACGTCGGGTTCGTCGCTCCGCAGGGCACGCTGCGGCTTCGCCTGGACGATCCGCGTGAGATCGCGGCGCTCAACTCCCTGCTGCGGCAGGGGGTTTCGGTACGGCGGGCGGCGGACGGCAGTGCGATCGTCCCGGCGTCGGCACGCGGGAGGGCGGTCACGGCCGCCCGTACGTACGACGTGGCCTTCGAGGCGACCAGGGTGACCGGGACGACGGTGCTGCGGCGCACCCGGGTCGCGGCGGCCGTCACGCCCGGGGAGCTGTTCGCTCTGCGTGAGATGAACTTCGAGGTCACACCCGTGTCGACGGCCGTCCTCAACGCCGGTTTCGACTGGTCGCGGGTGGATGTGCTGTTCGCCTCGCAGGGCGTGGCGTACGAGGGGCTGAACCCGGCCGCCCGTACGGCACTCGGCGCCTTCCTCCGCTCCCGGGGGCTGGTCGGCCGGGGTACCGAGGGGGCCGCGCTGAACTCCGCCGCCGGACTGCTGGCGGCCAAGCCGGTCGAGGGCAACGGGGACGGCAACGGCGTTGTGAAGGTGGTGAATTCGGGCCGGAGTCCGGTCACCCTCGGCGCGCCGGACCACGGGTTCGTGTACGCGCCCGTCTGGTTCACGGACCTGGGCCGGGGTGTGCGGGTCGACCAGTCGTACGGGACGGGGAAGCTGCTCGTCTCCGGGCACTGGCGGGCGTTCCAGGACGGTTCCGGGGGGCCGGCGGCAGCGGCGGGACACGCGTCGGTGGTCAGCGGGCCGCACGCGGTGCTGTTCGGCACCGAGCCGATGTTCCGGGATCACCCGAAGGGGGAGTTCGCGCAGGTGGCGCGGGCGCTGCTGAGCGTGTCGGCGGGCTGACCCGCCTTCCGGTTCAACGACCGAGGCCGCACCCCATGGTCAAGGGGTGCGGCCTCGGTCGTACCGTCAAGAAGGTTTCGTACCCTCAAGAGGGCCTGACGGCTCAGAACTTGACGATCATCTTGCCGGTGTTGTCGCCGCGCAGGACCCCGAAGAACGCCTCCAGGTTGTTCTCGATGCCCTCGACGACCGTCTCGCGGTACTTGAGCTCGCCGGAGCGGACCCAGGCGCCGACCTCCTCGACGAACTGGCCCTGGATGTCGTAGTGGTCGCCCACGAGGAGGCCCTCGATACGGCCACGGGTGGCGATGAGGCGGGCGAGGTTCTTCGGGCCGGGGGCGGGCTCCGTGTTGTTGTAGACGGAGATCATGCCGCAGATGGCGATACGGCCGGCGTGCTTGAGGGAGCCGATGGCCGCCTCCAGGTGGTCGCCGCCGACGTTGTCGAAGTACACGTCGATGCCGTCGGGGGCGGCCTCGCGGAGCTGCTCGGCGACCGAGCCGTTCTTGTAGTTGAAGGCGGCGTCGAAGCCGTACTCCTCGATGAGGACCTTGACCTTGTCGTCCGAACCGGCGGAACCGATGACCCGGGAGGCGCCCTTCAGCTTGGCGATCTGCCCGACCTGGCCGCCCACCGCGCCGGCCGCGCCGGACACGAACACGACGTCGCCCTCCTTGAAGGAGGCGGTGCGCAGGAGGCCCGCGTAGGCGGTGAGGCCCGTCATGCCGAGCACACCGAGGTACGTCGACAGCGGGGCGGCCTCGGGGTCGACCTTGACGGCGTCCTTGGCGTTCACGGCGGCGTACTCGCGCCAGCCGAGGAAGTGCAGGACGTGGTCACCGACGGAGATGCCCTCGGCGTTGGAGGCGACGACCACGCCGACGGCCCCGCCCTGCATGACCTTGCCCAGCTCGAAGGGGGCGACGTACGACTTGGCGTCGCTCATCCGGCCGCGCATGTACGGGTCCACGGAAACGTACAGGTTCCGCACCAGCACCTGGCCCTCGCGGGGCTGCGGGACCTCGGCCTCGACCAGGGCGAAGTCCTCGGCCTTGGGCTGACCGACCGGACGGCTGACCAGGTGCCATTCGCGGCTGACGGTGGGGAGGGCGGGGGTGGCGGTGTCGGACATGAGGAGGCCTTCCGGTGCGGCTCTAATGCTTCAGTACGTGAAACAATAATGCTCCTGAATATTTCATGTTGTCAAGTAAAGGGGTAGCCTGGAGAGCATGGCCACACCAGAGAAGACCCGCCGCCCCGATCCCCTGACCCTGGAGGTCGTCGACCTCATCGGCGCGGTCGTGGCCCGCTATCACGAGGAGTACGAGGAGGCGGCCACCCAGCACTCCCTGACCGGGGCGCAGGCCCGTCTGCTGAGCCTGCTCTCGCTGGGGCCGCTGCCGATGCGGCAACTGGCACGGAAACTGCGGTGCGAGCCGTCCAACGTCACCGGGATCGTCGACCGCCTGGAGTCCCGGGACCTGGTCGAGCGCCGCCCCGACCCGTCGGACCGCCGGGTGAAGCTGGCCGCCTGCACGGACGAGGGGCGCCGGGTCGCGCGGAGCCTGCGTGACTCCCTGGACTTCGCGCGGGAGCCGCTGGCGGGGCTGTCGGAGGAGGAGCGGGTGCTGTTGCGGGGGTTGCTGGTGCGGATGGTGGAGGCGTAGCAAGCCGTCGCACGCGAAAGACAGGGTGCGCCAGGCCTCCTTGGCCCGGCCCTCACCGGCTACGCAGGTAGCCCTACGGGCACAGGATGACTCCGCAGGTGTCCGAGGGTGACGGTTCCTCGGTCGGGTCCGTGGCTGTCGGGTCCGGGTCCGGAGTCGGGGTCGCCGGGTCCGTCGGGGGCGCCGGGGACGCGCTCATCGTCGGTGCCGGTGCCGTGCCCGTCGGCGGCAACGGGGTGTGCTTGCTTCCGCTCGGCGAGGCGGACGCGGAGGGTGATCCCGGCTTCGCCGGCGCGTGCGCCGGCGCCGATCGCGACGCCTCCGAGGACGGGGACGTGGGCTCCGACGCCGACGCTTCGTCGTCCGACGTGGCCGACTCGTCGGACCCAGGTGTCTTCGAGGCGTCGGACTCGCTCGGCGTCGCACCGTCCGCCGTCTCGCTGTCCGAGGTCGCGGAGTTCGGGTTGAAGCCCGGCGCGTCGATGCCCAGCTCGGCGAGACTCAGACCGCCCGCCGCGAGTACGAACCCCGCGACGACGAGCACCGCCCGCTTCCGTCGCCGCCGGTGGGCCGCGGCCTTGCGCTCACGTCGGCCGGCCCTCCCCCGCCCGGCGTCCTCGGCCCCGGCCTCGCCTTCGGCGCCGGCCTCGTCCTCGTACTCGACCCCGGCCTCATCCTCGTACTCGGCCTCGTACTCACCTTCGTACTCGTCGGTGTCTTCCGTGGCCGGGACGGCTGCGCCGGGCGCCCCGCGACCCGCCCGGCGCCCGCGCTTGCGGCTTGCCTTGCGGGCCGCCGCCCGGCCAGGACGGACTGCCTCGGTGACAGCATCGGCCGAGCCGTCCACCTGGAGGGGTGCTGTCGTCGAGCCGCACCCCGCGCAGACAAGTGCGCCGTCGAGGTGCCGTTGGCACTGCTGGCAGTAGTCCATGACGCGGGAAGAATAGGGTCCGCGCCGGAGTGTTCCTAGGGGTAACTGTGAAGATTCCGTGAAGAACCCGTGTTTCGTGTTTGCCCGGTCGAGGCCAAGGTGGATCATTCCGCGCCATCTCCTGACACGCCGAAGCGGTCCGCCGCACGGCATGCGCGCGACGGACCGCTTCACGTCGGATCAGATCCGATCAGGTCGGACCGGATCCGCTCAGGTTTTCTTGCGCGCCGTCATGGCCCGCTGGATCAGGATGAACGCGCAGAGCAGCACCCCGGTGGCGATCTTCGTCCACCAGGAGCTGAGCGTGCCCTCGAACTGGATGATGCTCTTGATGAGGCCCAGGACGAGAACGCCGAACAGGGTGCCCACGACATAGCCCGAGCCGCCCGTCAGCAGCGTGCCGCCGATGACCACCGCGGCGATCGCGTCGAGTTCCATGCCGGTCGCGTGCAGCGGGTCGCCGGACTGGATGTACAGGGTGAACAGCAGCCCCGCCAGGGCGGAGCAGAAGCCGCTGACCGTGTACACCGCGATCTTGGTGCCGCCCTGCGGGAGGCCCATCAGCATGGCCGAGTGCTCGTTGCCGCCGATGGCGTACACCCGGCGGCCGAAGCGCGTGTAGTGGAGGACGTAGAAGGCGACGGCCAGCACCACCAGCGCGATGATCGCGCCGACGGACAGGAAGCCCACCCCCAGTTGGGCCTGCGCCTGCGCCATGCTGCTCACCGAGGAGTCGGTGATGGCGATCGACTCCTTGCTGATGACCAGGCACAGCCCCCGGAAGAGGAAGAGGCCGGCGAGGGTCACGATGAAGGGCTGGATCTCGAAGTTGTGGATGACATAGCCCATCAGGAAGCCGCCGAAGGCTCCGACGCCCAGCGCGATGGGGATGACCACGATGACGGGCAGGCCCTGCTTCTCCACCAGCCATGCCGTGAGCATGGTCGTGAAGCCGATCACCGAGCCTACGGAGAGGTCGATGCCGCCAGAGAGGATGACGAAAGTGGCGCCCACCGCGGCGACCAGCAGATAGCCGTTGTCGATGAACAGGTTGAGGAAGACCTGCGGTTCGGCGAAACCGAAGTTCTGGTAGCGGCCGAGGCCCACCAGGTACATCACCACGAAGAGGGTGGCCGTCACGACGACGGGCAGCCGCCGGTCGGCGAGCAGTCGCGCTGCCTTCGACGCCGCCGACGCGGCGCCCGTGGCCGTCTTGCCGCTGTTCTGGGTCTGCGGGGGCTGTGCGGTCGTGCTCATCACGACACCTCCATCTTCGGGGCTGCCGCGGTCGACTGGGCGGTGTCCGCCGGGGTGCCGGCCGACGCTCCGCCGCCCTTCGCGCCGGACCCGGAGCCGAACCTCCCGCCGAAGACCTTCGTACGGAACTTCGGGGACTGGAGGAGACAGACCACGATGACGACGGCTGCCTTGAAGACCAGGTTGGTCTGGGTCGGTACGCCGATGGTGTAGATCGTGGTGGTCAGGGTCTGGATGACGAGGGCGCCCACCACCGTGCCGCCGATGGAGAACCGGCCGCCCAGGAGTGACGTTCCGCCGATGACGACCGCCAGGATCGCGTCCAGCTCGATCCACAGGCCGGCGTTGTTGCCGTCGGCGGCGGAGGTGTTGGAGCTGATCATCAGGCCCGCGATACCGGCGCACAGGGCGCAGAACACGTACACCATGATCTTGATGCGCGTCGACCTGATGCCGACCAGGCGGCTGGCCTCGGCGTTGCCGCCGACCGACTCGACGAGGAGGCCGAGGGCGGTACGGCGGGTCAGGGCCACGGTGATGGCCACGACCGCCGCCACCACGAAGATGGAGAAGGGCAGCGTCAGCCAGTAGCCGCCGCCGATCAGCTTGTACGGCTCGCTGTTGATCGTGATGATCTGGCCGTCGGTGATCAACTGGGCGACGCCCCGGCCCGCGACCATGATGATCAGGGTCGCGATGATCGGCTGGATGCCCATCCGGGCCACCAGAAAGCCGTTCCACAGACCGCAGACGACCGCGGCCACCAGGCCGATGCCCATGGCCAGGAAGACTCCGGCCAGGGAGTCCTGGTCGGCCTGGTCGCTGATGTACGAGCAGGTCAGGGCGCCGGTGATGGCGACGACCGCGCCCACGGAGAGGTCGATGCCGCCGGTCGCGATGACCAGGGTCATGCCGACCGCCACCAGGATGAGCGGCGAGCCGAACAGGACGATCGAGACGAGGCTGCCGTAGAGGTGGCCGTCCGTCATCTTGATCGAGAAGAAGCCGGGGGTGAAGGGAACGTTGATCAGCAGCAGGACGACCAGCACGGCCACCGGCCAGAACAGGTGATGCTGCGTCAGCGCTCGCCATCGGGGCGCCGGGGTGGGCGTCGGAGTGGGAGTGGGCGGGGTGGTCACTGGTGCTCTCCGCTCGCGATGGTCTCCAGGATCCTGGTGGGGGTGATCTCGGGCCCGTTGGCGATCCGGGCGACCAGCCTGCGGTCGCGCAGGACGCCGATGGTGTGGCTGAGCCGGAGGACCTCCTCCAGTTCGGCCGCGATGTACAGCACGGACATGCCTTCCTCGGAGAGCGAGACCACGAGCTTCTGGATCTCCGCCTTCGCGCCGACGTCGATGCCGCGCGTCGGCTCGTCGAGGATCAGCAGCTTCGGCTGGGTGATCAGCCAGCGGGCCAGAAGCACCTTCTGCTGGTTGCCGCCGCTCAACTGGCCCACCCGGGCCTCCGGGTTGGCGGGGCGGATGTCCAGCGCCTTGATGTACTTGGCGACGAGTTCGTCACGCTGGGCGGCCGGGATGGGCCGGATCCAGCCACGGGCCGCCTGGAGGGCCAGGATGATGTTCTCCCGCACCGTCAGGTCGGGGACCAGGCCTTCCGTCTTGCGGTTCTCCGAGCAGAAGGCGACGCCCGCGCCGATGGCGTCGTTCGGGGCGCTCATCGAGACCGGCTTGCCGCCGATGGTGACCTTGCCGCTGTCGGGCTGGTCCGCGCCGAAGAGCAGCCGGGCGAGTTCGGTGCGGCCGGAGCCGAGCAGCCCGGCCAGGCCCAGCACCTCGCCCTTCTTGATCTCCAGGTCGAAGGGGGCGATGCCGCCCTTCCGGCCGAGACCGTCCGCCTCGACCAGCGGCTCGCCGACCTCGGCGTGGAGCTGGTGCTCGTGGAGCCCCTCCAGCTGGTCCATCTCCTTGCCGATCATGAGCTGGATCAGGCCGACCTGGTCGAGTTCGCTGACCAGGTGCTCACCGACGAGGGTGCCGTTGCGCAGGATCGTCATGCGGTCGCAGATCTCGTAGATCTGGTCGAGGAAGTGCGAGACGAACAGGATCGCGACGCCCTCGTCCCTGAGCCTGCGCATCAGGCGGAACAGTTCGAGGACCTCGTCGCGGTCGAGGCTGGACGTCGGCTCGTCCAGGACCAGCACCTTGGTGCCGGCTCCGGCGCCGTCGCTGTCCCCGGTGCCCACCGCCCGTACGATCGCGACCAGTTGCTGCACGGCCAGCGGGTACGAGGACAGGGGCGCGGTGACGTCGAGGTCGAGGCCGAGCCGGTCGACCAGTTCCGCCGCGTCCTTGCGCAGGCGCGCCCACTGGATGCGGCCGAAGCGGGTGGGTTCACGTCCGATGAAGATGTTCTCCGCCACCGACAGGTTGGGGCAGAGGTTCACCTCCTGGTAGACGGTGCTGATGCCGGCCTGCTGGGCCTGGAACGGGCTGTCGATCCGTACGGGCTGCCCGTCGAGGACGATCTTGCCGCCGTCCAGCGGGTAGACGCCGGTCAGCACCTTGATGAGGGTGGACTTCCCGGCTCCGTTCTCGCCCATCAGGGCGTGGATCTCACCGGGGAAGAGCCGGAAGTCGACACCCGACAGAGCGCGTACCCCCGGAAACTCCTTGACTATGCCCGTCATTTCCAGGACGGGCCGCGGCTCTGCCATGGCAGCGCTCCTCTTGACTCTTGTTCGGGCCCACGGCGTGAATCTTGTGCGGGCCCACGGTTTCCCGGTCCGGGCCATCGGTTTCCCGGTCCGGGCCCACGGTTTCCCTGCCCGGGCCCACGGTTTCCCTGCCCGGGCCCGCGATGTCGTTCAGGCCCGCAGGGAGCCCCCGGGGCCGCCCTCCGTGCGGAGGGTCGGGCCGGGGTGGGGGCTCCCTGCCGATGGGTGCGGTCGGTCAGTACTTGTCGGTCAGTACTTGTCGGTCAGTACTGGTGGATCAGTACTGGTGGATCAGTACTTGCGGGAGGGCAGGGCGGCCTTGGCCTGGTCCTGCGTGAAGTCGCCCTCCTTGGTCTTGATCCAGCGCTCGACCTTCTCGCCGGCCTTGACCTTCTTGACGACCTCCATCAGCTGGGGGCCGAGCAGCGGGTTGCACTCGACAATGCCGTTGATCTTGCCCTCGGACATCGCGATGAAGCCGTCCTTCACACCGTCGATCGTGACGATGAGGATGTCCTTGCCGGGCTTCTTGCCGGCCGCCTCGATGGCCTGGATGGCACCGATGCCCATGTCGTCGTTGTGCGCGAACAGCACGTTGATGTCCGGGTTGGACTGGAGGAAGGCGGCCATGACCTGCTTGCCGCCGGCCCTGGTGAAGTCACCGGTCTGGCTGACGACGATCTTCCAGTCGGAGGCGTGGTCCGCGTCCATGACCTCCTTGAAGCCCTTGGCGCGCTCGATCGCGGGGGCGGCACCGGTGGTGCCCTCCAGCTGGGCGATCTTCACGGGGCCCTTGTGTCCGGCCGTCTCCAGGACCTTCTCCAGCATCTTGCCGGCGCGGCGGCCCTCGTCCGTGAAGTCGGAGCCGACGAGGGTGACGTAGAGGGAGTCGTCGCTGGTCTCGACGGAGCGGTCGGTGAGGACCACGGGGATCTTCTTGGCCTTGGCCTCCTTCAGCACCGCGTCCCAGCCGGTGACGACCACCGGGGAGAAGGCGATGACGTCCACGCCCTGGGTGATGTAGCTGCGGATCGCGGAGATCTGGTTCTCCTGCTTCTGCTGCGCGTCGGAGAACTTCAGGTCGAAGCCGGCCTCCTTGGCGGCGTCCTTCACCGAGGTGGTGTTGGCGCTGCGCCAGCCGCTCTCGGAGCCGACCTGCGAGAAGCCGAGGACGATCTTGCCGTCGCCGCCGCCGGAGCCGCCCTTGCCGCCCTCCTCCTTCTTGGCGCAGGCCGCCAGGCCCGTCGCAGCCGCCACGCCGACCGCCGCGGTGAGGAAGTTCCTTCTGTTGAGCATGTGTCTTCTCCTTTGAAGAGCCGCCGGCCCGGTGATGGGCCCGCCGTCAGTCGTGGTGCTCGCCGTACTCGTGGGGAGTACTCGTGGGGATTGGTGGTGCTGGTCGTGCTGGTCGTGCCAGTGGTGCTGGTGGTTACCGGTAACGCTCGTGGTGCTGGTGGTTCCTGTGGTGCTGGTTGTTCCGGTGGTTCTTGTGGGGTTGGTGTTGCTCGTGGGGTTCGGTGGGACAGGTCGTGTCGCGTCCTGTCTGTCGATCGCCGTTCGAGATCTCGGCCGCGCCGGTGGGGCGGGGAGGTCGTCGGAGCGGGCAACCGGTCGGTGGCGCCTCAGCCGGGAGCGGTGCCCGGCCGGGGAGCGTACGGGAAAGTGCTTGCGCGGACCAGGAGTTGGGGTTCGATGACGATCCGGGAGGTCCCGGCGGGGGTCCGGCCCTCGATGAGGTCGAGCAGCAGGGCGATGCTCCGCTTGCCGACCGCCGAGAAGTCCTGCCGGACCGTGGTGAGCGGCGGGGCGAAGAACTCCGACTCCGGGATGTCGTCGAAGCCGACCACCGCGACGTCCTGGGGAGTGCGCACGCCCGCCTCCCGCAGCGCCCACAGCACCCCCAGCGCCATCTGGTCGTTGGCGACGAAGACGGCGGTGAGCCCCCGGCCCACCCAGCCGGCCAGTTCCTGGCCCGCGCGATAGCCCGACAGCGGACTCCAGTCCCCCCGCAGCGGGGCCGGCGGTGTCACTCCGGCCTCCTCCAGGGTGGCCCGCCAGCCGTCGGCGCGGTCGACCGCCTCCTGCCAGTTCTCGGGCCCGGCGAGATGCCAGACCGTACGGTGGCCGGTGGCCAGCAGATGGCCGGTGGCCAGGCGCGCCCCCAGCCGCTGGTCCACGTTGACGCTGGGGATCTCCACGCCGGAGCCGGTGCCCACGGCCACCACCGGGAAGGGATGGCGCAGCTCGGTGAGGGCCTCGACCGCCGGGCGCTGCGGGGCGAGGGCGATCACCCCCTCCACCCCGCCCTCGCTGAGCCGGTGCAGGGCCTCGGACACCGTCTCCACCGTCAGCTCGCGCAGGCTGACCGTCGAGACGAGATACCCCTCGGCGCGTGCCGCCTCCTCCAGCGCGAACAGTGTGCTGGCCGGCCCGTAGAGGGTGGTGTTGGAAGCGACCACCCCGAGAGTGAGAGTTCGGCGAGTCGCTAAGGCCCGGGCCGAGGAGTTGCGCCGATACCCCATCTCCTCGATGGCGTGCAAGACCCTGGCCCGTGTCTCGTTGCGCACATTGGGGTGGTCGCCGAGCACCCGGGAGACGGTCTGGTGGGACACGCCGGCCTGCCGTGCGACGTCGGCCATGGTGGGCGGCCGGAGCGGTGTGTGGGGCTTCAACTGGGCCACGGCTGCACCTCCTTGGCGTTCGTCTGCGGGTAAGTCCTGTGGTGTGGGCGGGTCTTCGCTCGCCGTCGGTTTCACGCCGATATTCCGGAGAGCTTCAACTCGGCGGCGATAACGGCTAATTGGGGCACTGTCGACATGGCTCTCATACCCCCTGGAGACCGTTCGTTGAAGACTGTTCAATGCGGACGTCATTGTGAGCGCTAACAATCGACGGGGGTCAAGAGGGCTGCGTCAGGGACCCTGTCACGGTTGGATAACGCGGCGGACAACGGGCGGGAAGGGGGTCGCTGCGGCATTGTGGGAACGGACGCCGGCCGTCCAGAACGGGGGCAGGGTTGTCGGTTCGCCCCATTGACACCCCACCCGGAGCGTCCTTACTGTCACGACAGCATTTCGAACAAGTGACGAAATCTCGAACAGGCCACAGAGGACAGAGGGAGTACCGTGCGCATCACGGGAATCAGCACGCACGTGGTCGGGACGCCCTGGCGGAACCTGACCTACGTCCAGGTGCACACCGACGAGGGACTCACCGGCGTCGGCGAGACCCGCATGCTGGGCCACACCGACGCGCTGCTCGGCTATCTGCACGAGGCGAAGACCAACCACATTCTCGGCTCCGACCCGTTCGCCGTCGAGGACCTCGTCAAGCGGATGAAGTACGGCGACTACGGCCGCGCGGGTGAGATCGTGATGTCCGGCATCGCCGTCATCGAGATGGCCTGCTGGGACATCAAGGGCAAGGCCCTCGGCGTGCCGGTCTGGCAGCTTCTCGGCGGCAAGGTCACCGACAAGGTCAAGGCGTACGCCAACGGCTGGTACACCACGGAGCGCACGCCCGAGGCCTACCACAAGGCGGCGCAGGGCGTCATGGAGCGCGGTTACAAGGCGCTCAAGATCGACCCCTTCGGCACCGGCCACTTCGAGCTGGACCACGCCGAGAGCATGTACGCGGTCTCCCTGATCGAGGCCGTGCGCGACGCCATCGGGCCGGACGCCGAGCTGATGCTGGAGATGCACGGCCGCTTCTCGCCGGCCACCGCGATCCGTCTCGCCAAGGACCTGGCGCCCTTCAAGCCCGCGTGGCTGGAGGAGCCGTGCCCGCCGGAGAACCTGAAGGCGCTGGAGAAGGTCGCCGCCAAGGTCGACATCCCGGTCGCCACGGGTGAGCGCATCCACGACCGGATCGAGTTCCGGGAGCTCTTCGAGAGCCAGGCCGTGGACATCATCCAGCCCGACGTCGGCCACATCGGCGGCATCTGGGAGACCCGCAAGCTGGCCGCGACCGCCGAGACCCACTACACGCTGGTCGCGCCGCACAACGTGGGCGGACCGGTGCTGACCGCGGCCTCCCTCCAGGTCGGCTTCACCTCCCCGAACTTCAAGATCCTCGAACACTTCAACGACTTCGCGGACGCGGAGATCAAGAAGATCGTCTCGGGCGCCCCGGAGGTCGTGGACGGCTACTTCCACTTCTCCGACAAGCCCGGCCTCGGTGTCGAGCTGGACGTGGACGCGGCGGCGGAGTTCCCGCAGCAGCAGGCCCGCTTCGACCTGTGGGCCGAGGGCTGGGAGCAGCGCAAGCCCAAGGGGACCGAGTGAGCACCGCGGTCGTCATCGAGGCTCCGGGCGAGCACCGGCTGGTGCCGCACGAGCCTCGGCAGCCGGAGGCCGGTGAGGCCCTCGTACGGGTCCACGCCGCCGGGATCTGCGGCAGCGACCGCGAGGTCTACCAGGGCAACAGGCCCGAGGGGTACGTCCGTTACCCGCTGACGCCGGGCCACGAGTGGTCCGGCACGGTGGCGGCGGTCGGGACCGGTGTGCCCGCGAGCCTCGTGGGCCGCAAGGTGGTCGGCGAGGGGTTCCGCAACTGCCAGGTGTGCGACCGCTGCCACGCGGGCGAGACCACCCTGTGCACGGCCGGGTACGAGGAGACCGGGTTCACCGAGCCCGGCGCGATGGCCACCACGCTGACGCTGCCCGCGCGGCTGCTGCACGTGCTGCCCGAGGACGCGGACCTCACGGCGGCGGCGCTGCTGGAGCCGGCCGCGTGCATCGCCGCCGCCGCCCTCAAGGCGAACGCCGTTCCGGGTGAGCGGGTCGCCGTGGTGGGCACGGGCACGCTCGGCATGTTCGCGATCCAGTTCCTGAAGGCGGGCTCGCCGTCCGAGCTGCTCGTCGTGGGATCGCGCCCGGACCGGGCGGAGCTGTCGAAGCAGTTCGGCGCCACGGAGTTCCTCACGAAGGACCAGGAACTCCCCGACGACTTCGACGTGGTCATCGAGACCGCCGGGTCCGCGGACGCGGCGCGGGTCGCCGCCTCCCTGCTGCGGCGCGGCGGGCGGCTGGTCCTCACCGGGATCCCGGCGGCGGGCGCGGACGGGCTCGACCCGACGGATCTCGTCGTACGGCAGCTGGAGGTGCACACCGTCTTCGGTGCGGCGCCGGACGCCTGGGCGCACACGGTACGGGTCTTCGGGGCCGGACTCCTCGACCCGCTGCCGCTGGTCACGCACGAGCTGCCGCTGGAGGAGTTCCCTCGGGCCATCGAGCTGGTGGGGTCGGGCGACCCGAAGGTCGGGAAAGTCCTGCTGCGGCCATGACACACCCCTGAGCGGTACGCCGGTACGGGGGCGTCTGACTCCCCCGTACCGGCGTACGACCAACAGCAGCGCGGATTCCGGCAGTTCCGCCAGTCCTGCCGGTCCCGCGCACCATGAGCCGCGAACCTTGTCCGAGACGTCGAACTTGCCGAACCTGCCGGGCCTGCGGACCTGCCGAGACCGCCGGACCCACCGATCCTGAAGGACAGATTGTGACCGACACCACCGCCTCAGAAGCCCGACGCCCCGGAGAGCCGGCGCTCACCGCGCTCGGCCTGGGCGCGCCCGCCCTCGACCCCGCCGACGCCTCCCCGCACACCTTCCCCGGTGGCGGCCGCTGGCGTACCGAGATCCCCTCCGTGGAGGGGCCCGAGGCGCTCGGCGTCGTCCTCAAGGAGTCCTCGCGGCTCGACGTGCCGGTCCACCGGGTCAGCCAGGGCAGCGGCATCTGGATGCTCACCGACGCCGAGATCACCGAGATGGTGGAGGCGACGGGCGAGCGTGACATCGAGCTGTGCCTGTTCACCGGTCCGCGCGGCACCTGGGACATCGGCGGCTCCACCCGTACCGACTCCAAGGGCGGCGGTCTGCGCGCCCGGGGTCACGACGCGGTCGCCGGGTGCGTCGAGGACGCCGTGCGCGCGACCGAGCTGGGTGTGCAGTGCCTGCTCGTCGCCGACGAGGGCGTGCTGTGGGCCCTGCACCGGGCGCGGCTGGCCGGAATCATCCCGGCCGAGACGACGCTCAAGGTGTCGGCGCTGATCGGTCCGGTCAACCCGGCCGCGTACGCCGTGTACGAGAACCTCGGCGGCGACTCGATCAACGTGCCGAGCGATCTGACGCTCGATCACCTCACCGAGATCCGGCGGGTCTCCGGCGCCCCCATGGACATGTACATCGAGGCGCCCGACGACCTCGGCGGCTACATCCGGATGTACGAGGTCGCCGAGCTGATCCGGCGCGGCGCGCCGCTCTACCTGAAGTTCGGTCTCTCGAAGGCTCCGGGGATCTACCCGTACGGCAACCACATGCGTGACCTGGCCCTGAACACGGCCAAGGAGCGGGTGCGGCGCGGACGGCTCGCCCTGGACCTGCTGGCGCGTCACGGGGCGGACGGCGACATGGCTCCGCTGGGCTCGCGACTGCCCGGAAACCTCAAGCGGTTCGAAACGCCTGCATAACGTTACGGACAACTCCCCTTCACAAAAGGCGACGCAGTCGAACAGACTCCGACGCGACACGACTTCGTCGTAGTCGCGTCGGAGTCTGTTCCCGTTCCAACCCCCTGGCTTGTTTCCGTCCTTAAGTTGTCCTGTACCTGCCTTGTCCTGTACCTGTCTTGCCCCGCTCCGCCTACCGGGCGCCCGTTTCGCCGGACCGCTCCTGGCCTCACGACATCAAGGAAGATGATCATGCGCACTCGCAGAGCCGCACTGTCCGCCATAGCCTCCACCGCCGTTCTCGCCCTCTCCCTCACCGCCTGTGGCCAGAGCGGCGAGGGCGGCAGCAAGTCGGACAAGGCCGACGCCGAGGGCGGGACGATCGGCATCGCGATGCCGACGAAGTCCTCGGAGCGCTGGATCGCCGACGGCGCCAACGTGGTCAAGGACCTTCAGTCCAAGGGCTACAAGACCACGCTGGTCTACGGCGAGGACGACCCCGACCAGCAGGTGTCGCAGATCGAGAACCTGATCACGCAGGGCGTCAAGGCGCTGATCGTCGCGGCGATCGACAACAAGTCGCTGAACAACGTGCTCCAGCAGGCCGCCGACGCCAAGATCCCGGTCATCTCCTACGACCGCCTGATCCTCGGCACGAAGAACGTCGACTACTACGCGTCCTTCGACAACGAGAAGGTCGGCGAGCTCCAGGGCAACTACATCCTTCAGAAGCTCGGTCTCGCGGACGGCTCGAAGAAGGGCCCGTTCAACATCGAGCTGTTCGCCGGCTCGAACGACGACAACAACACGAAGTACTTCTTCGGCGGCGCGATGAAGGTCCTCCAGCCGTACATCGACAAGAAGCAGCTCGTCGTCAAGTCCGGCCAGACCGCGCTGACCCAGGTCACCACGCTCCGCTGGGACGGCGGCACCGCGCAGAAGCGCATGGACGACATCCTGACCGCGGCCTACAAGACCGCCCGCGTCGACGCGGTGCTCTCGCCGTACGACGGTATCTCCATCGGCATCCTGTCCTCCCTCAAGTCGGACGACTACGGCTCGAAGAACAAGCCGCTGCCGATCGTCACCGGCCAGGACGCCGAGGTCGCCTCGGTGAAGTCGATCATCGCCGACGAGCAGTCGATGACCGTCTACAAGGACACCCGCGAACTCGCCAAGGTGGCCTCGAACATGGTCGACGCGGCGCTCAAGGGCAAGACCCCGGAGACCAACGACACCAAGACGTACGACAACGGTTCGAAGGTCGTTCCCGCCTACCTGCTCACCCCGGTCAGCGTGGACAAGACCAACTACCAGAAGGTCGTCGTCGACTCGGGCTACATCAAGGCCGGCGACCTCAAGTAACCCCCGCTTCCCAGAGATTGGCAGGCACGACCATGGCGGGACCCGTCCTGGAAATGCGCTCGATCGTCAAGACCTTTCCCGGCGTAAAAGCGCTGTCGGACGTCACTCTGACCGTCCGTCAGGGCGAGGTCCACGCCATCTGCGGGGAGAACGGCGCCGGCAAGTCGACCTTGATGAAGGTCCTCTCCGGCGTCCACCCGCACGGCACGTACGAGGGCGACATCCTCTTCGAGGGAGAGGTCGTCTCCTTCAAGGACATCCGGGCCAGTGAGCACCGCGGCATCGTGATCATCCATCAGGAACTGGCCCTGGTGCCGTACATGTCCATCGCGGAGAACATCTTCCTCGGCAACGAGCAGGCCAGCGGTGGCGTCATCAGCTGGAACGAGACGCTCAAGCACGCGACCCGGCTGATGCGCCGGGTCGGCCTTGAGGACCACCCCTCGACCCGGGTGGCGGACATCGGCGTCGGCAAGCAGCAGCTCGTGGAGATCGCGAAGGCGTTGTCGAAGGAGGTGAAGCTGCTCGTCCTGGACGAGCCGACGGCCGCGCTCAACGACGAGGACAGCGGCAAACTCATCGACCTGATCCTGGAGTTGAAGGAACAGGGCATCACCTCCATCATCATCTCGCACAAGCTCAACGAGATCCGGAAGGTCGCCGACTCGGTGACGATCCTCCGGGACGGCCGGACCATCGAGACCCTCGATGTGAAGGCCGAGGAGACCTCCGAGGAGCGGATCATCAACGGGATGATCGGCCGGGACCTCGACCACCGCTTCCCCGACCGCACCCCGCACGACGCGGACGCGGGCGCGGCACCGGCCCTGGAGATCCGCAACTGGACCGTCCACCACCCGATCGACCAGCAGCGCAAGGTGGTCGACGATGTGTCAATCTCCGTGCGGCGCGGGGAGATCGTGGGAATCGCGGGCCTGATGGGCGCCGGCCGCACCGAACTCGCGATGAGCGTCTTCGGGCGGACGTACGGCCGTTACGCGGGCGGCACGGTCCTCAAGGACGGCGAGGAGATCCGTACGAAGACCGTCCCGCAGGCGGTCGCGCACGGCATCGCGTACGTCACCGAGGACCGCAAGCACTACGGGCTGAATCTCGACGACACCATCGGCCGCAACATCTCGCTCAGCGCGCTGGACAAGGTGTCCAAGCGGGGTGTCGTCGACAGCCACGAGGAACGCAAGGTCGCCGAGGACTTCCGCAAGTCCATGAACATCAAGGCACCCACCGTCTTCGAGCGGGTGGGCCGGCTGTCCGGCGGCAACCAGCAGAAGGTCGTCCTCAGCAAGTGGATCTTCACGGGTCCGGACGTGCTGATCATGGACGAGCCGACGCGCGGTATCGACGTGGGCGCCAAGTTCGAGATCTACACGGTCATCGACAAACTGGCCGCCGAGGGCAAGGCGGTCGTATTCATCTCCTCCGAGCTGCCGGAGCTGCTCGGCATGTGCGACCGCATCTACACCATGGCCGCAGGACGGCTGACCGGTGAGTTCTCGCGGGCGGAAGCCTCGCAGGAATCGCTGATGCGTCAGATGACGAAGGACAAAGAGGTAACGCGATGAGCACGGATGTGACCGCCAAGACGCCGGCCCCCGCGCCGGCGGGGAAGAGCGGGGCCGCCGCCGACGGCCTGCTGCGGCTGCTGGTCGACGGGCTGCGCAGCAACATGCGCCAGTACGGCATGCTGATCGCCCTCGGCGTGATCGTGGCCCTGTTCGCGGTGTGGACCGACGGCGACCTGCTGCTGCCGCGCAACGTCTCCAACCTGGTGCTTCAGAACAGCTACATCCTGATCCTGGCGATCGGCATGATGATCGTCATCATCGCCGGTCACATCGACCTCTCGGTCGGCTCGATCACCGCGTTCATCGGGGGTGTGGCAGCGGTACTGATGGTCAAGAACGACATACCGTGGCCGCTCGCGGTGCTGATCTGCCTGGCCATGGGTGCCACCGCGGGCGCGGCACAAGGGTTCCTGATCGCCTACGCGGGCATGCCGTCGTTCATCGTGACCCTGGCGGGCATGCTGATCTTCCGCGGCCTGACGGAGGTCTTCCTCGAAGGCCAGACACTCGGCCCGTTCCCGGAGGGCCTTCAGAAGACCGCCAACGGCTTCCTGCCCGAGATCGGTCCGAGCACCAACTACCACAACCTCACCCTGCTGCTCGGTCTCGCGCTGTGCGGCTTCGTGATCCTCCAGGAGGTGCGCGACCGCAAGCGGCAGTCGGAGTACTACCTGGAGGTGCTGCCGGCCAAGCTGTTCGCGGTGAAGCTGGCGGCGCTCAGCGCGGCCGTCCTGACCTTCACGATGCTCCTGGCCAGCTACAAGGGCGCCCCGGTCGTTCTCCTCATCCTTGGCGTGCTGCTGGTCGGCTTCGGCTACATCATGCGCAACGGTGTCATCGGCCGCCACGTCTACGCCATCGGCGGCAACCTCCCGGCGGCCAAGCTGTCCGGCGTGAAGGACAAGAAGGTCACCTTCCTGGTCTTCGTGAACATGGGCATGCTCGCGGCGCTGGCGGGTCTGGTCTTCGCGGCGCGCTTCAACGCGGCCTCGCCGAAGGCGGGCCTGAACTTCGAACTGGAGGCGATCGCCGCCTCGTTCATCGGCGGCGCGTCGATGAGCGGCGGTGTGGGCACCGTCCTCGGCGCGATCATCGGTGGTCTCGTCCTGGGCGTCCTGAACAACGGCATGAACCTCGTCGGCGTCGGCACGGACTGGCAGCAGGTCATCAAGGGCCTGGTACTGCTGGCGGCGGTCGGGTTCGACGTGTGGAACAAGCGCAAGGTCGGTTCGTAGTCATCTCTCGTCGTGGGGTCCCGCGGGCACGCAATCTGCCCGCGGGGCCTTTCGGCATTCCCGTAAGGCAGGAACGCTGTGAAGGAAGTCTTCGGCAAGCTCGCCGACGGTACGGAGATCCACCGCTGGTCACTGGAGAACGGCGGGACCCGGCTGAAGGTCCTGTCGTACGGCGGGATCGTGCAGTCCCTGGAGATCCCGGACGCCGAGGGCCGGTTCGCCAATGTCTCGCTGGGCTTCGGCACCCTTGAGGAGTACGTCGCCGCGAGCCCCTACTTCGGCGCGCTGATCGGCCGGTACGGCAACCGGATCAGCGGGGGCCGGTTCACGCTGGACGGGACGGCGTACCAACTGTCCGTCAACGACGGCGACAACAGCCTGCACGGCGGCAGCGAGGGCTTCGACAAGACCGTGTGGGACGTCGAGCCGTTCACCAGGGGGACGGATCTCGGCCTGATCCTCCGGCACACCAGCGCCGACGGCGAGATGGGCTTCCCCGGCACGCTCACCACGAAGGTCACCTACACCCTCACCGACGACGGCGACTGGCGCATCGACTACGAGGCCACCACCGACCGGGCCACCGTCGTCAACCTGACCAGTCACGTCTACTGGAACCTGGCCGGCGAGGGCAGCGGCTCGGTCGCCGCCCACGAGCTGGAGATCGCCGCCTCCCGTTACACCCCCGTCGACGCCGGCCTGATCCCCACCGGCGAGTTGACCGAGGTCGCGGGCGGCCCCTTCGACTTCCGTACGCCCAAGACGGTCGGCGCGGATCTCCGCGTCGCCCACCAACAGCTCCTGTACGCCAAGGGTTTCGACCACAACTGGGTGCTGGACAAGGGCGTGACGGCGACTCCGCGACACGCGGCGACCCTCAAGGACCCGGTGTCCGGCCGCACGTTGCGCATCGCGACGACCGAGCCGGGCCTCCAGTTCTACTCGGGCAACTTCCTCGACGGCACCCTCGTCGGCAGCGGCGGTGCCATCCACCGCCAGGGGGACGCCCTGTGCCTGGAGACCCAGCACCACCCGGACTCACCGAACCGGCCGGACTTCCCGTCCACGGTGCTGCGCCCCGGCGAGACATACCGCTCGACGACGGTCCACTCGTTCACGTCGGAGTGACAGTCACTCACGTCGGCGTGGACTGTCACTCACGTCGGCGTGGACTGTCACTCACGTCGGCGTGGCAGTGACCGGCTTCACAGAAGTCTTACAATTTCCCATCTAAACCACAACGGTTGAACAGGGCCCCGCGATCATCCGTATTGAGGATCGGCCCGTGCTCCCCCGCACGGGCCACCCAGAGCTGGAGGACCCGTCCTCCTCCCCCAACGGGTCCGCCACATACGGAGGTTCCATGGCCGACAACGTCACCTCGCTCTTTCGCAGCACGGCGGCGCACAGCCCCTCGATGGCTGCGCTTGCGCGAGAGAGCGACGGGACCGGCCCGGTCGACTTCTGCATCCCGTGCAACCCGTACTTCCCCACCCCCGCCATGATGGACACCATGGCGGCGCGGCTGCGCGACATCATCACGTACTACCCGAGCAGCGCCGACACGATCACCGCCGAGCTGTGCAATCTGCTCCAACTGCCGCCGCAGGCAGTGGCGATGGGCAACGGCTCGACCGAACTGATCACGTGGATAGACCACTTGCTGGTCCGTGAGTCCCTCGCCGTGCCCGTCCCCACCTTCGGGCGCTGGACCGACCAGCCCATGGAGACCGGCAAGCGGGTCGACATGTTCCCGCTCCAGGAGTCCAACGGCTTCTCCCTGGACCTCAACCAGTACGCCGAGTTCATCCGGGCGCGCGGCACCCGGGTCGCCGTCGTCTGCAACCCCAACAACCCCGACGGCGGCTTCCTGCACAAGCACGCGCTCGTGCAGTTCATGGACCAGATGGCCGACCTCGACCTGATCATCATCGACGAGTCGTTCCTGGAATTCGCCGACGCGGAGGCCGAACCGAGCGTCGTGCAGGAGGCGATGATCCGCCCCAACGTGATCGTCCTGCGCAGCCTCGGCAAGAACTTCGGTCTGCACGGCATCCGCTTCGGCTACATGGTCGCCAACCCCTCGCTCGCGGGCAAGGTCCGCTCGATGCTGCCGAAGTGGAACCTCAACGCCTTCGCCGAGTACGTGGTGTTCATGCTCAAGGAGCACGGCCAGGAGTACGCGCAGAGCCTCCAGCAGGTGCGCCGTGACCGTCTCGACATGGCGAGCCAGCTCTCCGCCCTGCCCGGCCTGACGGTCTACCCCTCGCAGGGCAACTTCCTCTTCGTGCGCCTCCCCGTCGGCGCCGAGGGCACCGTGGTCCGGGACCGGATGCTCACCGAGCATCGCATCCTGGTCCGCGAGTGCGGCAACAAGATCGGTTCGTCCAGTCGCTTCCTGCGCCTCGTGGTGCGCCCCCAGGTGGACGTTCGTCGCCTGGTGTCCGGCCTGGAACAGGTGCTCTACGGGACCAGGAAGGGGGCCGCCGTACCCGAGCTGAGCGCCGGGACCAGCTACAGCTCGGGCACGGCGGCGGTGGACCGGCTGGTCAGTGCCACCAACGGGGCCGGTATGCCGGGCCTTGCCGCTCAGGCCCTCGGTACCGGTATGCCGGGGCTGACGCCGGCCGTGGCAGCCGGTACCGGCATGCAGGCACCGACCCCGATGCCCACGCCCATGCCCACGCCGATGCCGACCCCCATGTCGGCCCCCGCTCCGGCCCCCATGCCGATGCAGATGCCCGCCGCGATGCAGTCCGGCGGCTTCGGCATGCAGATGCCGGCGGCGATGACCGCCCAGACCTACGGCAGCGCGCCGCAGAGCTACGGCGGGGGCATGCAGATGCAGCAGCAGCCCCCCATGCAGCAACAGCAACAGCAGCAGCAACAACCGCAGTCGATGCAACCGCAGACCCCGCAGGCCCCACAGCAGCCGCAGTCCTGTCTCTGATACACACCTGACGCTACCTACGAA
>NZ_LIQQ01000131.1:0-18846 GCF_001418565.1 Streptomyces graminilatus
CGAAGAGCATGTACCAGCCGGGCGGTACGAGGGTCCGGTCCTTCGGTACGTCGATCGTGACCGAGGTGCGGTCCTTGCTGAGGGGGAGGTCGATGGAGCGCTGTTCGACGTCCGTCGTGTGGGTGACCGCGCTGGGGCGCATCAGGCGGGCCTTCGCGACCCGCTCGGGGTGGGTGGTGGCAAAGGTCGCGCGGCCGAGTCCGTCGGTCTCCTGGGGGCCGTCGCCCAGTACGGGACGGTTCTTGCCGTTCCGGTGCAGCGCGGGCGGGGTGAAGATCTCCATCCGCTGCTCGAAGTGACCGAGCTTGGTGTTCCGCCGGTTGTCGTAGAGCGGGTCGGAGCCGAACGTGACGACCCGGCCGTCGGGCAGGAGCAGCGCCTCGGAGTGGTAGTTGCGGCCCACCTTCGGGTCGGCGGCGGCCCGGAAACGGTTCGTCCTCGGGTCGTAGAACTGGGCCTTGAGGATGTTGCTGCCGCTGCGGCCCCGGTAGTCGGCGGAGCCGTTGGACGTGAACACCGTGTCGTCCGGCATCAGGACGCTGTTGAGGTAGCGGGTGCCCCGGGGGAGGTCGGGGCCCGCCTCGAAGACCGGGTTGTCCTTCTTCAGGTCGACCACGGCCGTGCGGCGCGTCGACTTCCTCGACTCGCCGACTCCTCCGCCGCCCAGGATCATCACCTTCTGGTCCTGCGCGGGCGGGAGGAGGACGGAGGCGGACGTCTCGGTCTCGTCGGCGTCCGTGAGGCCCGGCACCTTCTCGAAGGTGTTCGTGTTCAAGTCCCACAGGCCCGGTGCGCGGCCCTTGGTGGCGGGGCCGTAGCCGCCGTTGGAGGCCGGGTAGAACAGCTTGCCGCCCTTGGTGAGGAAGAGGGCGGGGTAGGTGGGGAAGTAGCGCTTGGGGCCCGGGGTCCACTTCTTGGTCGTCGGGTCGTAGATCTCGTTGTCCCCGGGGTCGATCGCGCCGACGTCGTCGAGCCCGGAGACGGCCAGGACCCGTCCGTCGGCGAGTCCGACGAGGGTCGGGTACCAGCGTGCCTTGTCCATCGGGTCGACGGGGACGTACTTCTCGGCCCTCGGGTCGAACTCGTAGGCGGCCCTGATCCCCTGGAAGTCCTGCTTGTCCATGGTGATCTTCTCGGAGAGGCCGTACGTGTTGTCCGCGTCCTCGCCGGTCAGGCCGACGATCTCGTACTGCGCCTGCTCGGCGGTGATCGCCACGGGCCCCGCCTCGGTCGCCTCGACGAAGACCCGGGCCTCGCTCGGGACGACCTTCGTCACCCAGGGCCGCATGACCCCGGCCGCGTTGTAGGTGATCTGCTGGGTACGCCTGGCCCTGGGGACGGTGACGTCGAACCTGCTGACGTACTCGGTCCCGGCGGGCGAGCGGAAGCGGGTGCCCTTCTTCAGGACCACCTTCTTGTCGGGGTTCTCGTTCTTGACGCGCATCCCGCCGCCGGCCCGCTCGACCTCGCCGTCGAGGAGTTCGTAGCGGGCGGTGCCGCCGGCCACCAGGAGCCGTCCGTCGGGGAGTTGGGCGTGTCCGGCGCAGAAGAAGTCGACGGGGGTGGCGATCTTCTTGAAGGTGTCCGTCCTCGGGTCCCAGAGGACCGTGTCGAAGGACCCCTTGTCGAACTTCTTCTGCTCGTTGCCCGAGCCCGCGACGATCAGGACCTTGCCGGTGTGGAGCAGGGCCGCGTGGATGGCGTTGGTGCGGAACTCCTTCGGGATGTCGAGCGCGCTCCAGGAGCCGTACTTCGCGCGGTAGCCGGGCTGGGCGATCTTGTACTCGTGGTAGCGCTCGGCGGCGAAGGCGAGCACGGCGGGGGCGTTGAGACCGGCGAGCAGGGCGACGCCCCCGATGCCCAAAACGGTCTTCCTGACCTTCCTGACCTTCCTGGACCGCATGGTCTTCTCGGACCGCATGGTCTTCTCGGACCGCGTGGTCTTCTCGGACCTCGTGGTCTTCTCGGACCTCGTGGTCTTCTCGGACCTCGTGGTCTTCTCGGACCTCGTGGTCTTCTTCGACGATCGGGAGGCCATGGCCTAGTTCCCTCCTGCCGGGGTGCCGGAGACCGGGGCGACGGTGCTCGTGGCGACGACGGGTTCCTTTCCGCGGGCCTTGAGGAGGGTGGCGATCCACACCCCGACCGGGGCCAGGGAGACCGCCATGGCGAGGACGGCCCAAGTGCGCATGGCCGCGTGGGTGTGGCCGAGGTGGACGGAGGCGACGAGTCCGGTCGCGAGGAGCGCGGCCCAGAAGAGGTGGACGCGGAAGGTGAACAGCCGGTCGGGGCTGGCGTCGCCGCCCTTGGGGGTGACGACGAACCTGCTGGGGCGGCGGAGCAGGGCCGCGCCGAGGGACTTCAGGTAGATGGGCGCGGAGAGCGCCGACATCGCCATGCCGGCGAGTCCGCCGGATCCTTCGGGCTCGTGCGGGGACACATTGTGCCGCCGGTTCCACAGGTACAGCCCGATCTGGAGGGCGGCGGCGTCGCTGTAGAGCATCAGCCAGACGGAGACCGCGACCTGGGTGCCGGAGGCCCCGAACCAGAGGAACAAGGAACAACTCAGCACGCCGAGCAACCAGTTGACAGCGGTCATCGGGTAGTAGCCGAGCATGAGCGTGTACGAGAAGAGGCGCCCCCAGGGCATGGTGAAGGGCGCTTTCCAGTACTGCTTGACGAGCGTCTCGTAGGTGCCGCGCGACCAGCGCGTCTGCTGGGTGAAGAAGTCGGTCCAGGAGGCGGGCCCCTCGCCGACGGCGAGCACGTCGGGCGTGTAGACGGACCGCCAGTGCCGCCCGGTGCGCGGATTGCGGTGGCGGTGCAGTTCGAAGCCGGTGGCCATGTCCTCGGTGATCGAGTCGACGAGGCCGCCGATCTGCTTGACGGCCGCGATGCGTACGACGTTGTTGGTGCCGACGAACATGGGCGCGCGGTAGCGGTTGCCGGCGCGCTGGATGAGCGCGTGGAAGAGGAACTGCTGCGACTCGGCGGCCTTGGTCACGGGGTGGGTGTAGTTGCCGTACACCTGGGGGCCGACGACGAAGGCGACGTCGGGGTCCCGGAAGAAGCCCGTCATCCGCTCCAGGAAGTCGGGGAGCGGGACGTGGTCGGTGTCGACGGAGGCGTAGAAGTCGTACTTGTCGCCGTGCATGGCGATCCACGCGTTGTAGTTGCCGTGCTTGGTGCGGGCCTTGTGGGCGCCCTTGGCCCGGTTCCACTCGGGGACCCCGTGGCGGCTGAAGTGCACCACGCCCAGCTCGGCGCAGAGGGCCCTGGCCTGCTCGTCGTCCCCTTCGTCGAGCAGCCAGACGTCCAGCGGGCCGGTGTGGCGGACGCGGGTCGCGCCTTCGAGGGTGGCCCGGACCATCGCGAGGGGTTCCTTGCCGGGGACGTACGTGGTGAGGAAGGCGACGCGGGTGTCGTCCTCGGGGGCGACGGGGACGGGGTCGCGGGCGACCATGGTGGCGTGCGCGATGGACACCACGTTGACGACCATGAACAGCTCGATCAGCCCGATGGCGACGAGCATCACGATGTCCAGGCCGACCGTCCACTTGGCGCCGCCCTCGCGCTCCACCCAGTGGGTGGGCCACACCAGGTAGACGAGCAGGACGCCGGTGAGCAGCGGCGCGAGGGTCATGAGCAGGACGGCGCGTATTCGGCGGGGCTCACGGGAGAGGAGCGAGACGTACCGCACCTGGTACGGGGTTCCGGCGGCCGGTGCCTCGGTGAGGGGCCCGGCGAGTCGGCTGTGGCTGTCGTACTCGTAGCCGTGGTCGTGGTCGTAGCCGTGGTCGCAGCCGCGCTCATAGCCGTGGTCGTAGCCGTGGCCGTGGTCGTAGCCCTCGGGCCGCACAGCGCCCTCCCGTGATCGAACGAAGCCGATGTCCCCACGGAAGTGGAGATACGGCGGTGTGTCGATCCGGGTGCGTCCGGGCGGGTGGTGTGTGCGGGCCGGTCACCCGGCGAGGGTCAGCGGGCCGGGGTCACCGGGAAAGGTGCCGCTCCACCGTCTCGACCTTGGAGGTCAGACCGTCGGTCACGCCGGGGCGGATGTCCGCCTTGAGGACGAGGGAGACACGCGGGGCGCGCTGCTCGACGGCGGCGACGGCACGTTTGACGACGTCCATGACCTCGTCCCACTCACCCTCGATCGACGTGAACATGGCGTCGGTGCGGTTCGGGAGGCCGGATTCGCGGACGACACGGACGGCGTCGGCGACGTACTCCCCCACGTCCTCGCCGACACCGAGGGGCGTCACGGAGAAGGCGACGATCATGCCTGGGAACCCTCTTCCCGCACCTTGCGCGCCAGGGCGGCGATGGCCACGTCGACCGCGCTCTCGGCCTCGCGGCGCAGCTTGCGCTCGGCGAAGAAGCCGCCGGTGGGGAGGACGGAGAGCAGGAAGTACAGGCCGGCGGTCTTCAGGGACCACTTGGCGCGGTTCCAGGCGTCCGCCCAGAAGATCACGTAGAGGATGAAGAGGACGCCGTGCACCATGCCCATGACGGGCACCGCGTTGAAGTCCGTGGTCCGCTTCAGCACCGAGCAGACCAGCAGGAGAAGGAAGGAAACGGCCTCGGGGGCCGAGACCAGCCGCAGGCGGCGGAGGGCGGAGGCGGTCTTGATGTCCACGGGTCACCTTCGGTGAGTACGAGGGATGCGAGGGGGTCCGTTTTGCGCATGTCATTTGTGAATGGATGCACAAACGTTCGCCCATTGTGACACCGGCGGTCGCGGCGGCCGGGACGGGGGTACGGACGGACAGCGGCCGGACGGTGGACGGATGTTCGTCCCCTAGGGGGAGCTTCAGGGGCGATCTCCACCTTCGGGATCTGTTGCCGGGGGTGCCCGGCGGGCTACCTTCCCCCAGTGGCGATGTTTCGACTTCAAGGCAGCAAGGTGCTGGCCATCGACATGACCGGGGACGCCGTGAAGGCGAAGAACGGCTCGATGGTGGCGTACGACGGCCAGATGGACTTCAAGAAGCTCAGCGGCGGCGGTGAGGGCATCCGGGGGATGGTCACCCGCCGGATCACCGGTGAGCAGATGACAATGATGGAGGTGAAGGGGCACGGGACGTGCTGGTTCGCCGACCGGGCCTCCGAGATCAACCTCGTCGGCCTCCAGGGGGACAAGCTGTACGTCGAGTCGAGCAACCTGCTGGCGACCGACTCGGGCCTGCGCACGGGCACGTCGTTCACCGGGATGCGCGGCGCCTCTCAGGGCAACGGCCTGTTCACGACGACCGTCGAGGGGCACGGCCAGGCGGCGATCATGTCCGACGGCCCGGCGGTGGTGCTGCGTGTGAGCCCGCAGTACCCGTTGACCGTGGACCCGGGGGCGTACATCGCGCACCAGGGCAACGTCCGGCAGTCCTTCCAGTCCGGAGTGACGTTCCGCACATTCCTGGGCGAGGGCGGCGGCGAGGCCTTCCAGATCCGCTTCGAGGGCGACGGCCTGGTGTACGTCCAGCCCAGTGAGCGCAACACGATCGCCGGGGACGTGTGACATGCCCTTCCGTGAGATCAACTCCAAGATGGTCGAAGTGACCGTCATGCCCGGCCAGCGCGTCTTCAGCCAGCGCGGGGCGATGCTCGCCTACAAGGGCGACGTGTCCTTCACGCCCAACATCCAGGGCGGCCAGGGCGGGATCGCGTCGATGATCGGCCGCCGGGTCGCGGGCGAGGCCACTCCGCTGATGACCGTCGAGGGCAGCGGCACCGTCTTCTTCGGGCACGGCGGCCACCACATCCAGGTCGTCAACCTCGCCGGGGACACGCTGTACGTCGAGGCGGACCGGCTGCTCGCCTTCGACGGCACACTCCAGCAGGGCACCATGTTCATGGGCTCGCAGGGCGGCGTCATGGGCATGGTCCGGGGGCAGGTGACGGGCCAGGGGCTGTTCACCACCACCCTCAAGGGGCACGGCGCGGTGGCCGTCATGGCCCACGGCGGGGTGATCGAGGTGCCGATCACGCCGCAGCGCCCGGTCCACGTCGACCCGCAGGCGTACGTCGCCCACCACGGCGACGTACGCAACAAGCTGTCCACCGCGCTGGGCTGGCGCGACATGGTGGGGCGCGGCTCGGGCGAGGCGTTCCAACTGGAACTCAGCGGCAACGGTGTGGTGTTCGTCCAGGCGTCGGAGGAAAAGCTGTGACCACCTACTCGGGCGCGGGGCCCGTCGTCCACGACCCGATGACGCTGCCGTCCGACGACAACGTCAACAAGTACACCTTCTGCGTGGAGCTCAAGGGGAGCCAGTGGTTCCTGCAGAAGGGCAAGATGATCGCCTACTACGGCACGATGGACTTCAACGGCATCGGACACGGCCGCCTGGACCGTCTCGTCCGTACGTCGTTCCATTCGCCTCTGCACGCGAGCGACTGGGTCGTCGCCGAGGGCTCGGGCAAGATGCTCCTCGCCGACCGGGCCTTCGACGTGAACTCGTACGATCTGGACGAGGGCAACCTGACCATTCGCTCGGGCAACCTGCTCGCGTTTCAGCCAAGTCTCGCGCTCAAGCAGTCGATCGTGCCGGGCTTCCTCACCCTCATCGGCACGGGCAAGTTCGTGGCCGCCTCGAACGGCCCGGTGGTGTTCATGGAACCCCCGATCCGGGTGGACCCGCAGGCGCTGGTCGGCTGGGCCGACTGCCCGTCCCCCTGCCATCACTACGACCACGGGTACATGACAGGCCTGATGGGCGGTCTGCGTGCGATGACCGGCATCGGCGGGGCCTCCGGCGAGGAGCACCAGTTCGAGTTCGTCGGGGCGGGTACGGTACTGCTCCAGTCCAGCGAGGCGCTCATGGCCGAGCAGGCCACGGGAGTGGTTCCGCACGAGCCCGGAGTGCCGGGTGGCGGCGGGGCCCCCGCAGGTCATCCGCAGCAGCCGGGGGTACCACGCCTTCCCGGACAGCTCGGCGACCTCCAGCGTCGCTTCGGGCTGTGAACGGTAGTCTGCGGAGTGTGACGTCGAACGTGTGCGCGCCGTCATACCCGCCACACCACCCTCGCTAGTTCGCCTTTCAACTTTTTAGGTAGACTTCATTCATGGAGACCGAGACGGCCACAAGCTGGCTGACCGACGCGGAGCAGTGCGCCTGGCGCACCCACCTGGAGGTCAACAGGCTGTTGACCTACCAGCTCGAGAAGGATCTGCAGCCGTTCGGCCTGACGATGAACGACTACGAGATCCTCGTGAACCTGTCCGAATCCAAGGACGTGCGCATGCGGATGAGCGACCTCGCGTCCGCGACCCTCCAGTCCAAGAGCCGGCTCTCGCACCAGATCACTCGCATGGAGAACGCGAACCTGGTGCGCCGTGAGAACTGCGAGTCCGATCGGCGGGGGCTGTACGCGGTGCTCACGCCGCAGGGCATGGAGACGATGAACAAGGTCGCGCCGCATCATGTGGCGTCCGTGCGGCGGCACTTCATCGAGTTGCTGAGCCCCGAGGCGCTGGCCCAGCTCAGCGCCTCCCTCAAGCCGATCGCCGAACACCTGCGCGACCAGCGGGGGCGGCTGTAGTTTTTTCCCTCGCCCCCGCCGCCCCTTCCCGTTCCCGACCCTGGGGGCTGCGCCCCCAGACCCCCCTTGTCCTCAAACGCCGGACAGGCTGGATGTCCCCGGCCGGGGCTTGATCTTTCAGCCCGTCCGGCGTTTGAGGACAAGGCCCGTTCAGGGCCGTAGCGGGGGTTCGGGGGCGCAGCCCCCGAGGACGGGAAGGGTAGGGGCGGCGGGGGCGAAGGTGCGGGGGGCTCACGGGATACGCGGGACGGCGGCACAGGAAAGCCGCGTCGCGTTCGCGGGCATGCGAAGTTCGCCGTGGCAGACGGGGACGCCGGATCACCACGGCAACCGCTCTGCGAGTCGCGTGGCGTGTCTCCGTCAGGGGTTTTCGGTCAGGCCCGCGATCAGCTCGTCCGCCGCGCGGTACGGGTCCAGTTCGCCGGCCACGATCCGGTCCGCCAGGGAGCCCAGGCGCCGGTCTCCTCGAAGGTCGCCGATGCGTTCACGCAGGGCCGTCACGGCGATCGTCTCGACCTCGTGGGAGGCGCGGGCGCGGCGGCGTTCGGCCAGGGCGCCGTGCTCCTCCAGCCACGCGCGGTGCTTCTCCAGGGCCTCCACCAGTTCGTCGATGCCCTCGGCGCGCGACGCGACTGTCTTCACGATCGGGGGGCGCCAGTCGCCGGGGGCTCTGGCCGCGCCCAGGCCCAGCATGTGGTTCAGCTCGCGAGCGGTGGAGTGCGCGCCGTCCCGGTCGGCCTTGTTGACCACGTAGACGTCGCCGATCTCCAGGATGCCCGCCTTGGCCGCCTGGATGCCGTCGCCCATCCCGGGCGCGAGGAGCACCACGCTGGTGTCGGCCTGCGCGGCGATCTCCACCTCGGACTGGCCCACACCCACCGTCTCGACCAGGATCACGTCGCAGCCCGCCGCGTCCAGGACGCGGATCGCCTGCGGGGCCGCCCAGGCCAGGCCGCCGAGGTGGCCGCGGGTCGCCATCGAGCGGATGTAGACGCCCGGGTCGGAGGCGTGGTCCGACATCCGCACCCGGTCGCCGAGCAGCGCGCCGCCGGAGAACGGCGACGACGGGTCGACGGCCAGTACGCCGACCCGTCTGCCCTGTCGCCGGTACGCCGTGACCAGCGCCGAGGTCGATGTCGACTTGCCGACGCCCGGTGATCCCGTCAGACCGACGACGTACGCGTTGCCTGTCAGCGGGGCCAGCGCGGCCATGACCTCGCGGAGTTGCCCGGACGCCCCCTCGACCAGGGAGATCAGCCGGGCCACGGCCCTCGGCCGGCCTTCCCTGGCCTGCGCCACCAGCGTGGGGACGTCCTGCATCACGACTCCGTTCCGATCACGGCCGTAGGGAAATCCGCTGCTAGCGGATATCCCTGGGCGGGGATATCCGCTACGCCTTGGGTACCCGCACGATCAGCGCGTCACCCTGGCCGCCGCCCCCGCACAGGGCCGCGGCGCCGACGCCGCCACCACGGCGCTTCAGTTCGAGGGCCAGGTGGAGTACGAGGCGTGCGCCGGACATGCCGATCGGGTGGCCCAGGGCGATGGCACCGCCGTTGACGTTCACCCGATCCGTGGACACGCCGAGGTCCTTGATTGACTGGACCGCGACCGCCGCGAAGGCTTCGTTGATCTCGATCAGGTCAAGATCTTCTACGCCCAGGCCCTCCTTCTTGAGGGCGTGCAGGATGGCGTTCGAGGGCTGGGACTGGAGCGAGTTGTCGGGTCCCGCCACATTGCCGTGGGCACCGATCTCCGCGATCCACTCCAGGCCGAGTTCCTCCGCCTTCGCCCTGCTCATGACGACCACGGCCGCCGCGCCGTCGGAGATCTGCGACGACGTGCCCGCCGTGATGGTGCCGTCCTTGGTGAACGCCGGGCGCAGCTTGCCGAGCGATTCGACCGTCGTCTCCGCCCGGATGCCCTCGTCCTGGCTGAAAACGATCGGTTCGCCCTTGCGCTGCGGGATCTCGACCGGGGTGATCTCGGCCTCGAAGACGCCGTTCTTCTGGGCCGCCGCAGCGCGCTGGTGGGAGGCGGCGGCGATCTCGTCCTGCTCGGGGCGCAGGATGCCCAGGCGGCCGTTGTGCTTCTCCGTGGACTCGCCCATGGCGATGTTCTCGAAGGCGTCGGTGAGACCGTCGTACGCCATCGCGTCGAGCATCTCGATGGCGCCGTACTTGAAGCCCTCGCGGGACTTGGGGAGCAGGTGGGGGGCGTTCGTCATCGATTCCTGGCCACCGGCCACCACGATGTCGAATTCACCCGCTCGGATCAACTGGTCCGCCAGCGCGATCGCGTCCAGGCCGGACAGACACACCTTGTTGACGGTCAGCGCCGGGACGCTCATCGGGATACCGGCCTTGACCGCGGCCTGCCGGGCCGGGATCTGGCCCGCGCCGGCCTGGAGCACCTGGCCCATGATCACGTACTGCACCTGGTCGCCGCCGATCCCCGCACGGTCGAGGGCTGCCTTGATCGCGAAACCGCCGAGGTCAGCGCCGGAGAAGGTCTTCAGCGAGCCCAGCAGCCGTCCCATGGGCGTACGCGCGCCCGCGACGATCACCGAGGTGGTGGTGCTGTTCGTTCCTGACATGAGGTGCGATCCCCTTTCAGCCGGTGAGCTGAGGAGTGTGAACGAGGGTTTACTTCGAATGTACTGAGCGGTAGTGGTCTGCGTCACCGGGCCGTCGGTGTGACAGCGCGCACGTTGCGTAACCGTCGCCGGAACGCTGCACTGACTCCATGCTGACGCGAATCGACCACATCGGGATCGCCTGTTTCGACCTCGACAAGACCGTCGAGTTCTACCGGGCCACGTACGGCTTCGAGGTGTTCCACTCCGAGGTCAACGAGGAGCAGGGCGTGCGCGAGGCCATGTTGAAGATCAACAACACGGACGACGGCGGCGCCTCCTACCTCCAGCTCCTGGAACCGACCCGCGAGGACTCCGCCGTGGGCAAGTGGCTCGCCAAGAACGGGGAGGGAGTGCATCACATCGCTTTCGGTACGGCGGATGTGGACGCGGACGCCGCGGACGTCCGGGGCAAGGGCGTACGCGTTCTGTACGACGAGCCACGGCGCGGCTCCATGGGGTCCCGGATCACCTTCCTGCACCCCAAGGATTGCCACGGAGTACTGACAGAACTGGTCACTTCGGCGACTGTTGAGTCACCTGAGCACTGACCCTCGTACATATGGGCCGGTAGGGTTGGCAACGGCCGCTGCCGTGTTGTCGGGGAGCGGCCCGGATCCCGGTGTGTGGAGGTGCGGGATCCAAGGGCCGGGGTACAGGTTTCGGGGGCCGAGGGTGAGGGCGGGAGTCCGTGCTTCGCCGTTGATCTGACACCATTCCCCGGGGGCCCCGTCCGGCGGATGGACGTGGCTCGTTCGGAGAAGGTTGCGACCAGGGGACGGATGGGACCGCGCAGTGCGGGGCTACGAACGCCAGGAGCGAGAGCCGGCGGCTGACGTCGACCACCTCTCTCGGTTCGAGGCCGAGATGGAGCGGCTGAAGACCGAGCGGGAAAAGGCGATTCAGCACGCCGAGGACCTCGGCTACCAGGTCGAGGTACTGCGCGCCAAGCTTCACGAGGCGCGCCGCACCCTCATGTCCCGGCCCGCCTATGACGGCGGAGACATCGGCTACCAGGCCGAGCAGATGCTGCGCAACGCGCAGATCCAGGCGGACCAGCTCCGCCAGGACGCCGAGCGCGAGATGTCCCAGGCGCGCGCGCAGACTCAGCGCATCCTCCAGGAGCACGCCGAGCAGGCGGCCCGGTTGCAGGCCGAGCTGCACCAGGAGGCGGTCACCCGTCGCCAGCAGCTCGACCAGGAGCTGGCCGAGCGGCGGCAGACCGTCGAGTCGCACGTCAACGAGAACGTGGCGTGGGCCGAGCAGTTGCGGGCCCGCAGCGAGTCCCAGGCGCGTCGCCTCGTCGACGAGTCGCGGGCCGAGTCCGAGCAGGCGCTGGCCGCCGCCCGCGCCGAGGCCGAGCGGGTGGCCAATGAGGCCAGGCAGCGCCTCCAGAGCGAGAGCGAGGCCGCCCGCGCGGAGGCCGACCAACTGCTGCGCCGGGCCCGTGCCGAGGCCGAGCGCCTCCTGAACAGCGCGAACTCCGAGGCCCGCGAGGCCGCCGACCACGCCGAGCAGTTGCGCAGTTCCACGGTGACCGAGTCGGACAGCGCCCGCCGTCAGGCCACCGAGCTGAGCCGCGCCGCCGAGCAGCGGATGCAGGAGGCCGAGGCCGCCCTGCGGGAGGCCCGCGCCGAGGCGGAGAAGGTCGTCACCGAGGCGAAGGAGGCCGCCGCCAAGACGACCGCCAGTGCCGAGTCGGCCAACGAGCAGCGCACCCGTACGGCGAAGGAGCAGGTCGCCCGGCTGGTCACCGAGGCCAGCCAGGAGGCCGAGGCCACCAAGGCGTCCGCCGAAGAGGTCGTCGCGGACGCCAAGGCCAAGGCCGAGAAGATCGTCGCGGAGGCCGAGGAGACCGCCCGGAGTCTCACCGCCGAGGAGACCGCCTCCCAGCTCTCCAAGGCGGCCCGCACCGCCGAGGAGGTCCTGAACAAGGCGTCCGAGGAAGCGAAGTCGACCACCAAGGCGGCCACCGAGGAGGCCGAGCGCATCCGCGCCGAGGCCGAGGCGGAGGCGGACCGGCTGCGCGCCGAGGCGCACGACATCGCCGAGCAGCTCAAGGGCACGGCGAAGGACGACACCAAGGAGTACCGCGCCAAGACCGTCGAGCTTCAGGAAGAGGCCCGGCGGCTGCGTGGCGAGGCCGAGCAGTTGCGCGCCGAGGCGGTCGCCGAGGGCGAGCGCATCCGCGCGGAGGCGCGCCGTGAGGCCGTCCAGCAGATCGAGGAGGCGGCCAGGACCGCCGAGGAGCTGCTCGCCAAGGCGAAGGCGGACGCGGACGAGACGCGCCAGACCGCGCAGGCGGACAGCGAGAAGGTCCGTACGGAGGCCATCGAGCGCGCGACGACGCTGCGCCGGCAGGCCGAGGAAACCCTTGAGCGCACCCGCAAGGAGGCCGAGCGGCACCGCGAGGAGGCCGTCGAGCAGGCCGAGGGCATCGCGGCGGACGCCGAGCAGGCGGCGCGCGAGCTGCGCGAGGAGACCGAGCGGGCGATAGGCGTACGCCGGGACGAGGCCGCCGCCGAGCTGGCGCGGCTGCACAGCGAGGCCGAGGACCGGCTCACCGCCGCCGAGGAGGTGCTCTCCGAGGCACGCGCGGAGGCCGACCGGAGCCGCCGTGAGGGGTCCGAGGAGGCGGAGCGGCTCCGTTCGGAGGCCGCCGAGCGCATCCGCACCCTCCAGGCGCAGGCCGACGCCGAGATCCAGCGGCTGCGCGACGAGGCGGCTGCGGACGCGTCGGCGTCCCGCGCGGAGGGCGAGGCCATCGCCGTACGCCTGCGGTCCGAGGCGGCGGCCGAGGCCGAGCGGCTGAAGTCGGAGGCCCTGGACACCGCCGACCGGGTACGGGCGGAGGCACAGGCCGCCGCCGAGCGGCTGGCGACGGAGGCGTCGGAGACGCTGGCCGCCGCCCAGGAGGAGGCCACCCGGCGGCGGCGCGAGGCCGAGGAGACCCTCGGTTCCGCCCGCCAGGAGGCCGACCAGGAGCGCGAGCGGGCCCGCGAGCAGAGCGAGGAGCTGCTGGCGTCGGCGCGCAAGCGCGTGGAGGACGCCCAGGCCGAGGCCGTACGGCTGGTCGAGGAGGCGGACCGGCGCGCGAGCGAGATGGTGTCCGCGGCCGAGCAGCACGCCCAGCAGGTACGGGAGTCGGTGTCCGGGCTGCACGAGCAGGCCCAGGAGGAGATCCAGGGGCTGCGCTCGGCGGCCGAGCATGTCGCCGACCGGATGCGGCGCGAGGCGTCCGAGGAGTCGGACCGGGTCCGTGCCGACGCCTACGCCGAGCGGGAGCGGGCCTCGGAGGACGCGGGCCGGGTGCGGCGCGAGGCCGCGGAGGCGTCGGAGCACGCCAAGGCGCTCGCCGAGCGCACGGTGGGCGACGCGATCGCCGAGGCGGAGCGGCTGCGCCAGGAGGCCGCCGCGCACGCCCAGCGGGTGCGTACCGAGGCGTCGGACACCATCGCGGGTGCCGAGCAGGACGCGGCGCGCAGCCGTGCGGAGGCACGCGAGGACGCGAACCGGATCCGTTCGGACGCCGCGACCCAGGCCGACACGCTGATCACCGAGGTGACGGCGGAGGCGGAGCGCCTCACCGAGGAGACCAACGCCGAGGCGGAGCGGGTGCGGGCCGAGTCCGTGGCCGCCGCCGAGCAACTGCTCTCGGAGGCGACCGGGGAGGCGGAGCGGCTGCGGGCCGAGGCCGCCGACACGGTCGGTTCGGCGCAGCAGCACGCGGAGCGGATCCGCAACGAGTCGGAGCGGGTCAAGGCCGAGGCGGCGGCGGAGGCCGACCGGCTCATGTCGACCGCGCGCGACGAGGCCGACACCACGCTGGACGAGGCCCGCAAGGAGGCCAACAAGCGGCGCTCCGAGGCGGCCGAGCAGGTCGACACGCTCATCACGGAGACGGCCGCCGAGGCGGACAAGCTGCTCACCGAGTCGCAGCAGGCCGCGCAGAAGACGACCGCCGAGGCGGAGTCGCGCGCCGACTCGATGGTGGGCGCGGCCCGCGCCGAGGCCGACCGGCTGGTGGAGCAGGCGACCGCCCGGGGCAACTCGACGGTGGAGAAGGCCCGTGCGGACGCGGACGAGCTGCTCATCGGCGCGCGCCGGGACGCCACCGCCATAAGGGAGCGCGCCGAGGAGCTGCGGGACCGCATCACGGCCGAGATCGAAAGCCTGCACGAGCGGGCCCGCCGTGAGGCCTCGGAGACCATGCGTTCGACGGGCGACCGCTGCGACGCGCTGATCACGGCCGCCGAGGAGCAGCTCACCAAGGCGGAGGCGAAGGCCAAGGACCTGGTCTCGGAGGCGAACTCCGAGGCCGGCAAGGTCCGGATCGCCGCCGTCAAGAAGGCCGAGGGGCTGCTGAAGGAGGCCGAGCAGAAGAAGACCTCGCTGATCCGGGAGGCCGAGGAACTGCGGGCCGAGGCGATCCGCGAGGCGAAGGCCACGGTCGAGGAGGGCAAGCGCGAGCTGGAGGTCCTCGTCCGGCGCCGGGAGGACATTCAGGCCGAGATCTCCCGTGTCCAGGACGTCCTGGAAGCGTTGGAGTCCTTTGAGGCCCCGTCAGCGAACAAGGACGGCGGCGTCAAGGCTGGCGCTGCCGTCGGCGTGACTCGTTCGGGTGGCAAGTCGTCAGAGGGGTAGGCAGGAGGGCATGTTGGGTGCATTCTGTGTGACTTTCAGGCGACTTGACCATTTCTTGGGCAAGCAGCCTGCCGGTTAGCCACTCAAAAGGGGCCTGATTCTCCATATCAATCAGGCTTCTGCTCTATGACACGCCGCTTGGCCCCCTAGGATTCCACCTATCACCTCACCGGTCTCATTCGACAGGAACCCCATGAGCGACACTTCCCCCTACGGCTTCGAGCTTGTGCGGCGTGGGTACGACCGCGCTCAGGTGGACGAACGCATCTCGAAGCTCGTCTCCGACCGTGACAGCGCTCTGGCCCGTATCACCGCCCTGGAAAAGCGCATCGAGGAGCTCCACCTCGAAACGCAGAACGCCCAGGCCCAGGTCAGCGACGCCGAGCCGTCGTACGCGGGTCTCGGCGCGCGCGTCGAGAAGATCCTCCGACTCGCCGAGGAGGAGGCGAAGGACCTGCGCGAGGAGGCCCGTCGCGCGGCGGAGCAGCACCGCGAGCTCGCCGAGTCGGCGGCCCAGCAGGTGCGCAACGACGCGGAGGCGTTCGCCGCGGACCGCAAGTCCAAGGCGGAGGACGAGGGCGTCCGGATCGTCGAGAAGGCCAAGAGCGACGCGTCGCAGCTCCGCCAGGAGGCGCAGAAGGACGCGCAGTCCAAGCGTGAGGAGGCGGACGCCCTCTTCGAGGAGACCCGCGCCAAGGCCGCCCAGGCCGCCGCGGACTTCGAGACGAACCTCGCCAAGCGCCGTGAGCAGTCGGAGCGCGACCTCGCGTCCCGCCAGGCCAAGGCCGAGAAGCGCCTCGCGGAGATCGAGCACCGCGCGGAGCAGCTCCGCCTGGAGGCCGAGAAGCTGCGCACGGACGCCGAGCGCCGCGCCCGCCAGACCGTCGAGACGGCCCAGCGCCAGGCCGAGGACATCGTGGCCGACGCGAACGCCAAGGCCGACCGGATCCGTTCGGAATCGGAGCGCGAGCTGGCGGCTCTCACCAACCGCCGCGACTCGATCAACGCCCAGCTGACGAACGTCCGCGAGATGCTCGCCACCCTGACGGGAGCCGCGGTCGCCGCCGCGAGCGCCCCGGTCACGGACGACGAGCCCATCACGCGGGGCGTCCCGGCCCAGCAGTCCCGGTAACCACCGGGAACGGACGGTCGCGTAAACGGCTGTAGATGCCCGCGCCTCCCTGTGGGGGGTGCGGGCATCCGTCGTTCAGAGGCGCGGGCGGTCACTTCCCAACAGGCGCCAACCCCACCCACCCAGGGGCGCGGGGAACTGCGCGACAAGCCCCCACCGGGCGGACAGCCGACACACAACGCCCGCGCCCCCGGCGCGAACCCACGTTCGCCAAAAGTTGCCGCACACAAGTGGCACCGCCAATCACCCCCCACTAGCGTGGCCGCATGATTGAGCTAGAGGGGCTGACCAAGCGGTACGGGGAGAAAGTCGCGGTCAACCACCTGACCTTCACCGTCAGACCAGGCATCGTCACCGGCTTCCTCGGCCCCAACGGCGCCGGCAAGTCCACCACCATGCGGATGATGCTCGGCCTGGACCGCCCCACGGCCGGCGACGTCCGCATCGACGGTCAGCACTACCACCAGCTCAAGGACCCCATCAAGGACATCGGCGCCCTGCTCGACGCCAAGGCGATGCACGGCGGCCGAAGCGCCTTCAACCACCTCCTCTGTCTCGCCCAGAGCAACGGCATCCCCTCCTCCCGCGTGCACGAGGTCCTCGACACCGTCGGGCTCACGGCGGTGGCCCGGAAGAAGGCGAAGGGGTTCTCGCTGGGCATGGGACAGCGCCTCGGAATCGCGGGCGCCCTGCTCGGCGACCCACGGATCCTGATGTTCGACGAGCCGGTCAACGGCCTCGACCCCGAGGGCATCCACTGGATCCGCAACCTGATGAAATCGCTGGCCGCCCAGGGCCGCACCGTCTTCGTCTCCTCGCACCTCATGAGCGAGATGGCGCTGACCGCCGACCACCTCGTCGTCATCGGCCAGGGACGACTCCTCGCCGACACCTCCATGGCGGACTTCATCGCGCAGAACTCGCGTTCGTACGTCCGTATCCGCTCCCCCCATCGTGAGCGGCTGCTCGATGTCCTGCACGACGCCGGGATCACCGTCGTGGAGGCCGGCGGCGAGGCCCTCGAAGTGGACGGCGACAAGGCCGAGCGCATCGGTGAGCTGGCCGCGCAGCACCAACTCGTCCTGCATGAGCTGAGCCCCCAGCAGGCCTCCCTGGAGGAAGCGTTCATGCAGCTCACCGCCGAGTCGGTCGAGTACCACGCCCACTCCGACACACCGGTCCCCGCCGACTCCCCGGTGGGGGTCTGGGGCGACGGCTGGAAGGAAGGACGGTCATGACGGCCGCTCAGGTCATCCGGTCCGAGTGGACCAAGATCCGGTCGGTGGCGTCCACGGTGTGGACGCTCGGTCTCGCGGCCGTGGTGACGATCGCGCTCGGCGCGCTGATCTCGCTGCTCCTCAAGAACCAGTGGAGCGACCTCAGCAGGAACGACCGGCTGTCCTTCGACCCGACGTACACGAGTTTCGCGGGGATGAGTCTCGGCCAGCTCGCGATGATCGTGTTCGGGGTGCTCGTCGTGTCGAACGAGTACAGCACCGGGATGATCCGCACCTCGCTGGCCGCCGTGCCCCGGCGCGGCATGTTCCTCGCGGGCAAGCTCACCGTCGCGGCCGGGCTCGCCTTCGCGGTCGGGGTCGTCACCAGCTTCACCGCGTTCTTCGTCGGGCAGGCGATGCTGGGGGACCACTCGACGTCCATCGGCGACACGGGCGTACTGCGCGCGGTCATCGGCGGGGCGATCTACATGACGCTCATCGCCCTGTTCTCCATGGGCGTGGCGACGATGCTGCGCAGTCCGATGCTGTCGCTCGGCATTCTGATGCCGTTCTTCTTCCTGATCTCCAACATCCTGGGTGCCGTGTCGGCGACCAAGAAGGTCGGGCGGTATCTGCCTGATCAGGCCGGGAGCAAGATCATGCAGGTGGTGACCCCGGTCGACAACGACACGCCGTACGGGCCATGGGGTGGGCTCGCGATCATGGTGGGGTGGGTTGCCGTGGCGCTGCTGGGCGGATATCTGGTGCTTCGGGAGCGCGACGCGTAGGCGCTCCGCTGGGTGGGCGGTTCTTCGGGTGCGGGCCCGGTGGGGGCTGGTCGCGCAGTTCCCCGCGCCCCTGACGGGGCGCGTGCCGCGCCCGTCCCCGTCGCGCCCCGCGGCGGAGCCGCAGATCGAAACAGCCCCGCGCCCCTGTCGGGCGCGTGCCGCGCCGATCGAAACAGCCCCGCGCCCGTCCCTGTCAGCGGTGGGGCCGGATTTTTGCCACCTCTTGAAGGGAACCGTCAGCGCCCGGATAAGCTCCTAAACCTAACGGGGGCATGTGCCCCGCTGTCCTGAATCTTTCGGTGGGTGCGGAGCATGATCGAGGCAGTCGGCCTGACGAAGCGCTACGGCGACAAGACGGCCGTGTACAACCTTTCCTTCCAGGTGCGGCCGGGAGCCGTCACCGGCTTCCTCGGCCCGAACGGGTCGGGCAAGTCGACGACCATGAGGATGATCCTCGGCCTGGACCAGCCCACCTCGGGCCAGGTGACCATCGGTGGCTTCCCCTACCGCAAGCTGCCCAACGCTCCCCGCCAGGTCGGCGCGCTGCTCGACGCCAAGGCCGTGCACGGCGGCCGGTCCGCCCGCAGCCATCTGCTCTGCCTGGCCCAGTTGTCGGGCATCCCGGCGCGGCGCGTGGACGAGGTGCTCGGCGTCGTCGGGCTCCAGGACGTGGCCAAAAAGCGTTCCAAGGGGTTCTCGCTCGGTATGGGCCAGCGGCTCGGCATCGCCGCCGCGCTGCTCGGCGACCCCCAGGTGCTGCTGTTCGACGAGCCGGTCAACGGCCTCGACCCCGAGGGCATCCTCTGGGTGCGCAACCTGATGAAGGCGCTCGCGGCGGAGGGGCGGACCGTGTTCGTCTCCTCCCACCTGATGAGCGAGATGGCGCTGACC
>NZ_LIQQ01000131.1:18865-19230 GCF_001418565.1 Streptomyces graminilatus
CGAGGCGGGCGGCCAGGTGCTGCCGGAGCCGGACGGCGCGCTGCGGGTCACCGGGCTGCCGCTGCCCCGTATCAGCGACCTCGCGCACTCCGCCGACGTACGCCTGTGGGAGCTGTCGCCGCACCAGGCGTCGCTGGAGGAGGCGTACATGCGGATGACGCAGGGCGCCGTCGACTACCGCTCGACCGCCGACCAGAAGGCCGGGCTCCAGCAGCCGCTGCCGCCGGGTGTGGAGCCGCCGGTGCAGATGCCGGTGCCGGGGCAGGGCCAGCCGGGCTGGTACGCCCCGCCGCCGCCCCAGCACGGCGGTCAGCCTCCGTTCGCGGCGCCCGGACAGCCCGCGGGGCCGTACAGCGCCCCCGCCG
>NZ_LIQQ01000132.1 GCF_001418565.1 Streptomyces graminilatus
GCCTCAGATAGTCGCCCGAAGGAGTCGCGGCGCGCACGCGGCCCATCCCTCTGCCCGATCCCTCTGCCCGATCCCTCTGCCCCATCCCTCTGTCCCGTCCCCCTATCCCGCCTTCCCAGCCTCCGAGCCGAGCACGGAGCTCCCCTGACCCACGCCCACCGCCCGCCGCCGAAGTGGGGTCGCGAGCCCGGCGGACAGGGCGAGCAGTGCCCCGAGGCCGGCCGTCAGGAGGGCGGTCCGGACGCCCACGGTGTCGGCGAGCACGCCCGAGACTGCCGCGCCGAGGGGCTGGCCGCCCCAGGCGATCATGCGGGCCGTGGTGTTGACGCGGCCCTGGAGGTGTTCGGGGGTGAGCCGCTGGCGGATGACGATGCCGTTGAGGCTGACCAGGGCGTTGGCACTCTGCCAGCAGGCGAGCGCGGCCAGACCCGTCACCGGCCCCGGCGAGGCGGCCCAGCAGGCGAGGAAGACGGTGTTGGCGGCGAGTCCGCCGAGGGTGATCCAGCCGAGGGGCACGGTCTTCTGCAACCGGGGCAGAGCGGTGGCGGCAACGAGCGCCCCCAGCGCGGCGGCGGCCCAGAACAGGCCGACGCGTTCGTCGTCCGGCGCCATCCCGAACGTACGCACGGCGGTGACGACGATCAGCCCGACGACGGCACCCTCGGTGAAGCTGTTGCCGATGCCCAGGAGGGTGAGGGGGCGTATGAGGGGGTGCCCGCGTATGTACCGCAGGCCTTCGGCGATGTCGGCGAGGGTGCCTCGTACGGGCGTACGAGCTTTGGTGCGGGCGCTCGACGCCAGGGGCAGGCGGCTCAGCAGAAGGGCCGCGGCGGCGTAGCTGAGGGCGTCGAGCGTGACCGCCGCGGGTGGGGCGAGGGTGGCGACGAGCAGTCCGGCGGCGGAGGGCCCGACGAGGCCGATCAGGGTGCTCCCGCTCATCATGCGGCCGGTCGCGCGGGCCAGGCCGTCGGGGCCGACCAGGGTGGCGAGGGCGCCGAACGCGGCGGCGTCGAAGAAGACGAAGACCGCGGCGACGGCCGGGCCGGTCAGCATCAACTGGGCCGTGGTGAGCAGGCCGAGCGACGAGGCGACGGGGACGGCCGCGATGAGAACGGCGCTGGACCAACTGCACCAGGTCAGGGTGCGGCGCCGGTCCCAGCGGTCGGCGAGGGCGCCCGCGGGCAGGCCGAGCACGAGGTAGGGCAGGGCCTCCAGGGCGGTGAGCAGGCCGCTGAGGGAGGCGCTGCCGGTGCGCTGGTAGAGCAGGACCGGCAGCGCCACGGCCGTGACCGTGGAACCGGCCCAGGAGACCACGCGCGCGGTGAGGAAGAGGCCGAAGCCGGTGCCGGTGCCGGTCCGGGTGATGACGGCCATCAGAAGGCGTCGGGGTGCAGGGACCTGGCCAGGGTCACGGTGCCGTCGACGGCGCGCAGTTCGGAGAAGTCGGCGGCGGGTACGGCGATGAGCCGGTTGCCGCGTACGGCGCTGGTGGCGGCGAGGTGGGTCCGCAGCCACCGCTCGGAGGCGGCGCGGTCGGCGGCGCCGGTGAAGTGGTAGATGAGGACGTCGGGGTTCCGCTTTGCGAGGGCCTCGACGGAGAGCGGCGCGAAGTTGCTGCCCTGGGGCACGGCGTCGTCGAGGACGTCGCGTCCCCCGGCGCGGCGGACGATGTCGGAGTAGAGCCCGCCGGCGAGGGCGTAGAGCTGTCTGTCGACGATCTGGACCATGGCCGCCGTGGTGGCGGGCCGTCCGGCGAGGGCCTTGTCCACGGCCGACAGCCGTTCGCGGGTCTCGGCCGTGGCGTGACGTGCGGCGGGCCGGGCGTCCAGGAGTGTGCCGAGCGCGGTGAGGTCGGTGGTCGTGGCGGCGAGGGTGGCGGTGCCGGTGGCCTTAGGACAGAAGGCGCTGTCGATGTAGACGGGGACGCCGAGTTTCGCGAGTTCGGCGATGGTGGGCAGCTTCTTGCCGTCGAACTGGTATTCGCCATCGGCGAGGATGAAGTCGGGACGGGCCGCGAGCAGCGCCTCCCGGCCGATCTCCCCGGGCGCGAGCACCGTCACCTTCCGGTAGTCGTCGGCGTATGCGGCCTTGGGCGGGGACTGATTGACCCAGGTCTGACCCGCGATCCGGTCCTTCAGACCGAGCCTGAGCAGGAGTTCGGTGTTGGACGGGAAGAAGGAGACGATCCGCTCGGGGGCCTTCTCGACGCGGACGGTACGGCCACAGTTGGTGACCTGCGCCGGATAGGCCGTGCCGCTGTCCGGGCGGGCGGCCACGGAGGCGGCACCGGTCGTGTCTGTGGCCGCGGGCCCGCCGCCGCACGCGGTGAGTACGAGGGCGGCGGCCACGCCTGTGCCGGACAGGGCGATCCGGGCTGCTGTGAGGTGACGGTGGGTCATTGAACTGCTCCGTTGTGGCTGGGGCGAAGAGGGATGGTGGCGGGCAGCGGCGCGAAGCTCAGCTGGGGCCGCCCGGTGAGCGGATGCGTGCCGAGGGCGGCGTGGACCTGGAAGACCTCGGCGAGCAGCTCGCGGGTGAACACCTCGTCGGGCGGGCCGGAGGCGACCAGGAGTCCGCCGTGCAGGACGTGGACCCGGTCGCAGTAGGCGGCGGCGAGGTTGAGGTCGTGCAGTGCGGCGAGCGTGGTCACCCCGAGGTCGCGCACCAGCTCCAGGAGGTCGAGCTGGGTGCCGATGTCCAGGTGGTTGGTGGGCTCGTCCAGGACGAGCAGCCGCCCCTGCTGGGCCAGCGCCCGGGCGAGCAGGACGCGCTGTTTCTCGCCGCCGGACAGGGAGGCGTACGGCCGGTCGGCGAGGTGCGCCATGCCGACCCGGTCCAGTGTGCCGGCCACGATGTCCCGGTCGGCGGCGCTCTCGCCGGACCAGGGCGTACGGTGCGGGGTCCGGCCCGCGGCGACGACCTCGGCGACGGTGAAGTCGAAGGCGGCCGGGCTCTCCTGGGCCAGTACGGACGTACGGCGAGCGGCCGCCCGCGAGGTCAGGCTCCGCCACACGTCCTGGCCGCCGACCAGGACCGCGCCGGAGGTGGGGCGCGCCGACCGGTACACGGCCCTCAACAGGGTCGACTTGCCGCTTCCGTTGGGCCCGACGATGCCGATGATGTCGCCCTGGGCGGCGTGCAGCGTGGCCCGGCTGACGATCCGTACGCCACCGATGTCGAGGGTGACCGCTTCGAGGCGGGCTTCCATCAGGCCTCCCCCCGTCCGGCCGACGCGGAGCGGTCGCGTCGTAGCAGCCAGAGGAAGAACGGGGCCCCGGCCACGGCGGTGAGGATGCCGAGGGGCAGTTCCATGGGCGCGGCGACGGTACGGGCCGCCAGGTCCGCCAGCAGCAGGAACAGGGCGCCTGTCAGCGCGGTCGCGGGCAGCAGCGACCGGTGGTCGGAGCCGATGAGCAGCCGCACGCTGTGCGGTACGACGAGCCCGACGAACGAGATGCCCCCCGCCACCGCGATGACGGCAGCCGTCAACAGGGCGGAGACGGCGAGGAGTTGAAGCCGCAGCACCTGAACCCGTACGCCGAGGAAGGCGGCCGTCTCCTCCCCCATGGCCAGCGCGTTCAGGGACCGTCCGTGCAGCAGCAGCCAGGCCGTGCAGACCACGACGAGCGCGGCCGGCAGGCCGACATCGGACCACTGCGCGCCCGCGACCGAGCCGAGCAGCCAGAACAGCACGCCGGACACCTGGTCGGGCCGGGCCCGCAGTTGCAGGTAACTGGTGGCGCCCTGAAGCAGATACGACAGGGCGACCCCCGCCAGCACAAGCCTGACCGGTGCCGTGGTCCCCCGCTGCCGGCTCAGCGCGACGACCAGCGCGAGCGTCCCGCAGGCCCCGGCGAAGGCGGCCGCCGGCACCCCGACCCGCAGCGGTCCGAGCAGCCCGGCGGGCCCGAGCGTGAGCACGGCGACGGCGGCGAGCGAGGCGCCGGAGGTGACGCCGAGTACGTAGGGGTCGGCGAGTGGATTGCGTACGACGGTCTGCAGGACCGCCCCGGCGACGGCCAGCCCCGCACCGGCGACCATGGCCAGCAGGGTGCGCGGCACCCGTGAGCCCCAGATGATGGCGTCGTCGATCCCACTGACCCCGGCCGCCCGCCCGCCACCGGTCACCTGCGACACCACATCGCGCCACACCTCCCCGAACGGCACCGAGGCCGCACCGAGGGCGACGGAGCCGAGCGCGGCGACGGGCAGCGCCAGCGACAGACAGAGCAGCACCAGCCGCGCGGACATCACGCGGCGGGCAGGCTTGCGCGCGGTGCCTTCCCGCTCCGGGACGGTGACCCGCGCGGTCCGGAGGGCGGGGCGGGTGGCCCGCCCCAAAACAGGCACGGGGGCGTGGGCGAGCTCGGAGGTGAGGGCCGGGG
>NZ_LIQQ01000133.1 GCF_001418565.1 Streptomyces graminilatus
GTGCCGGGCGCCCCCGCCCTGACCAAGCCCGAGGACGCCCGATGAGCACGCCCCAGCAGCCCCCGACGCAGCAGTCGGCACCACAGGCCGCGCCCGACTGGCAGGCGGCGGCGCCCGGCACCTCGTACGCCCCTTACACCTCGCCGATCCCGATCACGCGCACGCACCTCGGTCATGCCCTCGCCTCCGAGTGGACGAAGATCAGGTCGGTGCGCTCCACGATCTGGACGCTCGGGGTGTTCCTGCTGCTCGTCATCGGCATCGGCATGCTGGTCGCCGCGCAGACGACCACCGAGGACTTCGGGAAGGTGCCGTACACGATCCCCGCGTTCTTCGGGCTGGTCCTCGGGCAGATCTGCCTGATCACGCTGGGCGTGCTGGTCGTCTCCTCGGAGTACGGCACGGGCATGATCCGTACGACGTTCACCGCCTCGCCGCAGCGCCATCGGGTGCTCGCCGCGAAGCTGATCATCTTCTTCGCGGTCGCGTTCGTGGTGTCCGCGTTCGCGATCGGTTTCGTCGGCCTGGTGACCGAGTCGATGCACACCGGAGACGGCGGCGAGGCGTGGGGCGGCTCGGTCGTCATGGGCGCGCTGTACGTCTCGCTGCTCGGGGTGCTCGCCCTCGCGGTCGGCTCGATGCTGCGGCACTCGGCGGGCGCGATCACGGCGATGCTGGGGCTGGTCCTGGTGCCGGCGATCCTGCCCGGGTTCCTGATGCTGTCCGAGGGCATGCGGACGATCGCCGAGAAGATGATGGAGTACAACGCGCCCAGCGCCCTCGCCAAGATCTTCGGGCTGGGCGGCGAGGACGGCAGCGGCGGCGCCGGCGGTGGCGCTCAGCTCGGTCTGCTCGCCGGGGTGACCGCGGCGGCCATCGCGGGCGCCTTCGTGCTGCTGGACCGCCGGGACGTGTGATTCACCCGGATGTGTGAACTCCCCCGGGCGACGGGCGAGTTCAGAACCTCGGTGCGTTACGGGACCGCTGCACCCGCGTGGTGCGGCGGTCCTTCGCGTTCCAGCACGCCTTGTGCCAGTGCCGCCGGTCGTCCACACCCGCGTGCTCGGCCCAGGCGACCACGTGCGGGACGCCGGACGGGATCAACTGGTCGCAGCCGGGGCAGCGGTACGTCTTGCCCTGGGCACCGGAGCCCGCCACATGCCGGACGTTCCAGCTCTCGCCCTGCCAGCTCTCCGAGGACTGGAAGCCGCCGTAGCGGCCCGAGTCGTCCTCGTCGGCGGGCCGGCCGCCGGAGGAGTCGCCGGAGCCTTGGGGGCGGTTGCGACGCGGGGACACAGGACACCTCACGGAGCGGTTCAGGGGGCACTTGACCCCTCCAGCCTACGCGGCGCGATCCGGGGTAGAGGTAAGTCAGGAGCTGCCATCGGCACCCCGGCCTCTCCGCGCCCGGCCGCGCGATTCTGCAGACAATCCGCCTATCTCTCCGCCAAGCCGTGACTTCGTCACGTGTCGAGCGGTTATGCCGTGCGGGGGAGCTCCGTGTCGGGGCCTAGGAAGCAGGAAAGAGCAATGCGCGTAGGAAGCTTTGTGCTGGCGGCCCAGTTCCCGGGCCAGGGCCAGGGGGAGGCGCTGCACCGGGCGGTCAGGTCGGCCGAGGTCGCCGAGGAGGCGGGGCTCGACACGGTCTGGCTGGCCGAGCACCACTTCGTGCCGTACGGCACCTGCCCGTCCGCGACCACCCTGGCCGCCCTGCTGCTGGGCCGCACCCGGCGCATCCGGATCGGTACGGCGGTGAGCGTACTGCCGACCACCCACCCCGTGGCCCTCGGTGAACAGGCCGCGCTGCTGCATGTGACGTCCGGCGGGCGGTTCACGCTGGGCGTGGGGCGCGGCGGGCCGTGGGTCGACCTGGAGGTGTTCGGGACGGGCCTCGACGCGTACGAGAAGTCGTTCCCGGAATCACTCGATCTGCTGGTCCGCTGGCTGCGCGAACCGTCCGTGTCGGCCGGCGGCGACCGGTTCAGCTTCCGCGAAGTGCCCGTCGTACCAAGGCCGTCGGAGTCGCTGACGGACACCGCGGGGCCGGAGGTCGTCGTCGCGTGCACCTCGCCGTCGAGTGTGCGGCTGGCCGCCGAGCGCGGACTGCCGATGCTCCTCGGGATGCATGTCGGGGACGAGGAGAAGGCCGAGATGGTCGCCCTGTGGCGGCAGTCGGCGCGCGCGGCCGGACGAGACGAGGACGAGATCCGGGGTGCCGCCCATGTGTCGGCGGGCGTCTGCCAGATCGCGGACCGGCGCACGGACGCGGTCGAGACGCTGATGAAGGCGATGCCGGGCTGGCTGCGACAGGGGCTGGAAGCGCATGTCACGGTGGACGGCAGGGCCCGTTCGATGCGGGATCCGGTGGCGTACACCGAACTCCTCTGCGGGCTGCACCCGGTGGGCACGCCCAGGCTGTGCGCCGACCGGCTCGCGGCGACCTCGGAACGGACGGGCATCTCACGGTTCGCCCTGCTAATCGAGGGGTCCGGCGACCTCGCGGCCACCGAGGACAACGTACGGCGGCTGGGGACCGAGGTGCTCGCCCAACTGCGCTGAACACCCGGCTACGAAAGCACCTGGCCGCCGAGAGCACCCGGCTGCCGCGGGGAGCTTGCCGCCCCGTACAGAAACACCTCCCGCGTACGGAGCGGCAAGCCGGTGCCCCTCGCCTCAGCAGTCCCGGAATTCCGGGGACTGGTTCAGCAGTTGGCTGCGCACCGAGGTGAAGCGGTCCAGCTTGACGTCAACTGACGCGTCCAGCGGGAACACCGCCACCCGGTGGCAGTTCTGGAAGGCCAGCCGCACACCGAAGTGCCGCTGCAGGGCGCCGCGTATCGCGTCACTCGCCAGCGCACGCAGCAACTGGCCTCGTGCCTGCTCGTCCGGCGGCGGCGTCTGGTTGTCGGCGAAGTCTCCGCCGTCCACCTTCAGCTGGGCCACCAGGGAGCTGATCATCTCCCATGCGTAGGGCAGGGAGTTCCGGACGCAGTCGACGAAGGCGGCTTCGTCGACCTCGCCTCGCTCGGCCTGTTCGAGTAGGGCCGGTGAGACGTCGAGCGACATGAGTTCTCCTCTCGCACCCCCGGGTCGCAGGGGTCGCCGGACAGGGAAAGGGAGCCCGCGAAACTGAGCACGCTCCGTAGATGCATCGCGACCTCCCGGTTACTACCGTAGGCAACGGACCGTGACGGCACCAGGAAAACGCGGATAGAGGACCGGTCAAGAGCGTCCCAGTAGGCACACAATCAGCCAACAACGAACAGTTGCCCCTGGCATGTTCCATCGGCCCACGATGCCCGGTAAGCACCTCTGAGGTGGGCGAATCGCGTGGAACACCGCGCGTCGAGTAGCGTTGCCGACCATGCGTCTCGTCATTGCGCGCTGTTCCGTGGACTACGCGGGCCGGCTCACCGCTCATCTCCCGTCGGCCCCCCGCCTCATCCTGGTCAAGGCTGACGGCAGCGTCTCGATCCACGCGGACGACCGCGCCTACAAGCCTCTCAACTGGATGTCTCCGCCCTGCACGTTGAAGGAGGGGGCCGGAGAAGAGGAGGGGATCTGGACCGTCATCAACAAGGCGGGCGAGAAGCTCATCATCACGATGGAGGAGATCCTCCACGATTCCTCGCACGAACTGGGCGTGGATCCCGGCCTGATCAAGGACGGCGTGGAAGCACACCTCCAGGAACTCCTCGCCGACCGCATCGAGACCCTCGGCGAGGGCTACACCCTCATCCGCCGCGAGTACATGACGGCCATCGGCCCGGTGGACATCCTGTGCCGTGACTCCGAGGGCGCGACGGTCGCGGTGGAGATCAAGCGGCGCGGCGAGATCGACGGCGTGGAGCAACTCACGCGCTATCTGGAACTGTTGAACCGCGACCCGCATCTCGCGCCGGTCCGCGGCATCTTCGCCGCCCAGGAGATCAAGCCCCAGGCCCGGGTCCTCGCCACGGACCGGGGCATCGGCTGCGCGGTACTGGACTACAACGCGCTGCGCGGCATCGAGGACGACAAACTCCGGCTGTTCTGACGTCTGTTCACTCCAACAGGAGACTGGTACGGCTTGGTCGCACGGCTTGGCTGTACGGCTCGGTCGTACGGCTCGGTCGTACGCGGAAGGGGGCGGGCCCGTAGCTACGGGCCCGCCCCCTTCCGCATGCCTTCCTCGCTCGCTCTCCCCGTGCCGCCGTCAGATCACCGGCGAACCGGTGTCGTCGGCCGGGGCGCTCGCCGATTCACTCGCCGTCTCGGTCTGGATGGGGCTGGTGGCGGGGCCGCTGGCCGAGTTGGTGGTCTCCGGGGCGGTCGGCGTCCCCGTCGGTTCCTCGGTCGGCCCGGTCGGGGTCTCTGTCGGTGTCGACGTCCCCGGGTCGGTCGGAGTGGGCGTGGGAGAGCCGGGCGTCTCGGAGGGCGGTGTCGACGACGGAGTCAACGAGGGCTTGGGCGACGGACCGCCGCTGGTCTCCCCGCCCCCCGGCGTCTTCGTCCCCGTGGGCTCGTCCGTCGGCTTCGCGTCGTCCGTGGGCGGGGGCGTCGGGTCGTCCGAGGTGCCCATCGTGCCGTCGGGGCCCGGGTCGGTCGGCCGGCTGGTGGCCGTACCGGTGTCGCCGTTGTCGCCGTCGCCGTTGTTGGCCTTGTCCGCGCCCAGGCTGTCGTCGTCGCCGCCCGGACTGGCGGACGGGTTCACGCCGACCTGACCGGACGGCGCGTCGGTGTGGTTCGAGGTCGCGCCCAGTGTCACCACCGTGCCCAGGACGGCCGCGAGCAGGGCGCCCGCGCCGACCGCCACGAGGTTGCGCCGGGCCCCGCCCACGAGCCGCTTGACGGCCGAGACCTTGTGCGCCCCGCCGCCCCCGGACGGCGACGCGATGACCGTGGCCGGGAAGTCACCGCCCCCGTAGCCGTAACCGGAAGCGGAAGCCGAACCGGAACCGAGGGGCGACGGCTTGAGCGGCGGGTAGCCCGTGGCGCCGAAGGCGGCCGGGACCCCGCCGGGCGGCGACGCCGACTCCTCGTGCCGTGCGTCCGGCCGCTCCTCGCCCGCCGTGCGGACCGGGCCGGAGCCGAGGCCGGGGGTGTCGCCGGACCGGTCGGCGACCAGGGTGAGGGCGCGGCGGCCGGCGACCGTGCCGCGCTTGTCGGCGACGGCGGCGCGCAGGCCGATCGCGGCCTCCAGTTCGGCGCGGGCCATGTCGAGCTGTTCGCCGCAGAGCGCGAGGATGCCCAACTCGTGGCGGAAATAAGCCTGTTCCGAGATGTCCCCGGCGAGCCGGGCGGCCTCGGCACCGTAGTGCAGGACGGTTTCCCAGGCGCTCCAGTACAGGCCGGCCGCGAAGGCGGGCGCCGCCGTGCGGGCCAGCCGTACGGCCGTGCTCTCCCCGTCCGCTTCCTCGCCCTCCCCCGGCGGCGCGGTCGCGGGGACCAGGACGGCGAGGGCGGCGAGCAGGGCGTCGGCCTCGGCGGAGACCCGCTCGGGGGTCACCGACGGGTGCCCGGCCCACCAGGCGTAGTGCCGGGCCGCGGTGAACGCCCGGTCCTGGGCGTCCTCGCCGTATCCGGCGGCCTCCAGCTGGGTCCGTACGCCGGCCGCGAGCCGGTAGTGGGAGCCGACGGCGGAGACCAGGGCGCACCCGAGCAGCTCGCCGAGGGCGGCGTCCGCGTGGGTGTCGCCGACGAGCGCGGGCAGATGGGCCTGGTGGGGCACCTCGCCGCCGAGCGCGACGGCGAACCGCAGGGTCTCCCGCGCGGACTCGCTTAGCCGGGACGCGAGCAGCGGCGCGGGCGCGGCACCCTCGGCGAGCGAGGGCAGCGGTACGTCGTTCTCGTCGCCCGCGTCGGCGGGCGGTGTGTCGGCCGGTGCGTCGTCGAAGACGCCGAACTCGTCGACGGCGTGGGCGGTGGCGCGCTGGCCGTCGCGCTGCCTGAGCAGGGCGCCGGCCTGGACGAACCGCAGGGGCAGGCCCTCGGACTCGAACCAGAGGTCGCCGGCCCAGTTGGCCTCCTCCTCGGTGAGGACGCGGCCGACGGCACGCTCCAGGAGTTCCAGGCCGCCGGACCGGTCGAGTCCGTCGAGGAACAGTTCCTCGATCAGCGCGCCGGCGGACGGCGCGGGCACGTCGGGGGTGGCGCTGATCAGGAAGGCGCACTCGGGGGTCGCGTCGAGGAGTTCGTCGAGCGCGGCCCCGCCGAACTCCACGTCGTCGAGGACGACGACCGCGCCGACCTCGCGGACGAGGGCGAGCAGTTCGTCCGGATCCGGCCGGTACAGGGGTGCGCCGTAGACGGCGTGGAAGAGGTCGTGGAGGAGGTCCGCCGAGGTGCGGTGGAGGCCGGTGAGGCGGACCACTCCGTCGGGGGCGAGGTCCGCGCAGTCGGCGGCGACGGCGTCGAGGAGCCTGGTGCGGCCGGATCCGGCGGGGCCGGTCAGGCGTACGGAGCGGCCACGGGCCAGCAGCCGCACCAGCCGTTCGCGCTCGCCGTCGCGCTCCAGGAGCGGCAGTTCCGGCCGGGCGGGTCCGGGCGGTACGGGTGGCGTGGCGGCGCGGGTGATCTCGGCGCGCTCGGCCGCCGTGAACTTGGCGGGCCGGCCGGGCCGTTCGCCGGGCGGGCAGACCTCTATCTCGCTGCCGTCGACGGGGTTGACGGTGAGCAGGTAGTCGCCCGAGACGAGCTGCGCCGTGCGGGCGAGCGCGGGCGTGTGCTGGCCGAAATCGGATGTGAGGGCGTCGCGAGGCGGGCGCTGCCGTGGCGTGGTGCCGTCGGCGTCATGGCCGTACTCCTCGGAGCCCTGGTTGTTCGGGTCCATAAGGTTCAAGCCCCCCAAAAGCGTCGTGTGCGGGTCGACAGGACCCAGGCCCCTCCCGGCCTTGCCGCACACTGCGCTGTCGCTTCTGGTCCGGACCCGCTCATGGGATTTAGGCGGCGGGCGACCGAACCCTAAACCTTCGCACAGTATCCATGACAGGCCGGGGTACCGCGCCGTCCGAGAGGTCACGGTCTCGTGAGGATTGTGCGAACTGTGTCTTTTCCGGGGAATGGCCCCCGGGCCCCCGGCGGAAGAGCAGCTCAGCCGGGGTGTGGCCGTCACACTCGGGGCAGTGACTCCACCCCGATGCCGCCCTCGATCGCCAGGATCCGGTGCAGCCGGGTGGCCACCAGCAAACGCTGCATCTGCGGTGGTACGTCGCGCAGCACGAGCCGTCTGCCGCACCGCCCGCATCGCCGGTGGGCCCCCATGATCACCCCGAGTCCGGTGGCGTCCCAGGAGTCCAGCCCGGACAGGTCGAGCACCAGATCGCCGACGCCCGTGTCGACGGCCGTGTGCAGGACCGTACGGGCGTCCGCCGCGCTGCGGACGTCGAGGCGGCCCCCGACGACCAGCTCGGCGTGGTCGCCCCTGATGTACATATGCGCTCCCGTGAGTGCGTGTCGTGCTCCGCGTCGGTAGGTGATGCAACGTCTGACTGCCCGAGGGGCGGTCAGGTTGCCGTCTGTGAGCGAACCGATACTCAATTCACCCCACAGGGTGACACCCCAGGGGTTCGTGCGGTTTCCGTGCCTGTTGACTACGTGCGGTACCGCTAGGTGCTGTTCTGCGCTGCTCGGTGCTGCTCGGTGCTGCTCGGTGCTTGTAGCCGCTCAGTGCTTGTAGAAGCCCTGCCCGCTCTTCCGGCCGATGTCACCGGCGTCAACCATCCGGCGCATCAGCTCCGGAGGAGCGAACTTCTCGTCCTGGGACTCGGTGTAGATGTTGTTGCTGGCGTGCAGCAGGATGTCGACCCCGGTGAGGTCGGCGGTGGCCAGCGGGCCCATGGCGTGCCCGAAGCCGAGCTTGCAGGCGAGGTCGATGTCCTCGGCGGAGGCGACCCCGGACTCGTACAGCTTGACCGCCTCGACGAGGAGCGCCGAGATCAGCCGGGTCGTCACGAAACCGGCGACATCCCGGTTGACGACGATGCAGGTCTTGCCGACGGACTCGGCGAACTCCCGCGCGGTGGCGAGGGTTTCGTCGCTCGTCTTGTAGCCGCGGACCAGCTCGCAGAGCTGCATCATCGGCACCGGCGAGAAGAAGTGCGTACCGACGACCCGGTCCGGGCGGTCGGTGACGGCGGCGATCTTGGTGATCGGGATCGCGGAGGTGTTGGAGGCGAGCACGGCGTCGTCGCGCGCGATCTTGTCGAGCGCGCGGAAGATCTCGTGCTTGACCTCCAGCTTTTCGAACACGGCCTCGACCACGATGTCCGCGTCGCCGACCGCGTCCAGGTCGGTGGTCGCGGTGATGCGCGCGAGGGCGGCCTCGGCGTCGGCCGCGGCAAGTTTGCCTTTGCCGACGAACCGGTCGTACGAGGACTTGATGCCGTCGGTGCCACGGGTGAGCGCTTCGTCGGTGACATCGCGCAGTACGACGTCCCAGCCCGCCTGGGCGGAGACCTGGGCAATGCCGGAACCCATCAAGCCGGCTCCGATGACGGCAAGCTTCCGTGCCACTGTGCGACTCCCCTGACGCGCTGTTTATGTCTGCCTCGTGTATTGGGCCTCTTCGGCGGACCCTAGCGGTCGTGAGGGTGCCCTGTGACCGGTAAGTAATGCGCGTCACGTCTCATCTGGCGGACATCACACCGACGTGGCTCATTCGTCGCCTCGAACGGCCTAGTTGGGCGGTCCTCGGTGGGCGTCACTACGCTGACGGCATGGTCAATCTGACGCGCATCTACACCAGGACCGGCGACCAGGGCACCACCGCCCTCGGTGACATGAGCAGGGTCGCCAAGACCGATCTGCGGATCTCGGCGTACGCCGACACCAACGAGGCGAACGCGGTGATCGGCACCGCCGTCGCCCTCGGGGCGCTGCCGGAGGGGATCGTCAAGGTGCTGACCCGGGTGCAGAACGACCTGTTCGACGTGGGCGCCGACCTGGCGACACCGGTGGCCGAGAACCCGGAGTTCCCGCCCCTCCGCGTCGAGCAGTCGTACATCGACAAGCTGGAGGCGGACTGCGACCGGTTCCTCGAAGACCTGGAGAAACTGCGCTCGTTCATCCTCCCCGGCGGCACCCCCGGCGCGGCCCTCCTCCACCAGGCGTGCACGGTCGTACGCCGTGCCGAGCGCTCCACGTGGGCGGCGCTGGAGGTCCACGCCGAGGTCATGAACCCGCTCACGGCGACCTACCTGAACCGGCTATCGGACCTGCTCTTCATCCTCGCCAGGACGGCCAACAAGGCGGTCGGGGATGTCCTTTGGGTCCCGGGCGGCGAACGCTGACCGCTCCCGCCGCTCATGCCGTTCCTCATGGCCGGCCGGTGCCTTCTTCGGCCAGATCGCGTACGTCAGCGCGATCAGCCCGTGGATGCCGACGATCCTGAGCGCCGCGAACTGGGTGGCCCGCAGCGACGAGGTGTTCCCGTCACCGACGTACCAGACCGCCGCCTGGAGCAGCGCGCACGCGACCGCCGCCATGACGACCGTACGCAGCCACAGGCGGCCCTCGTGGCGGGCGCGGGCCATGCCGTAGCGGGGTGGTTTCGGCGGGGGTGGGCCGCCGGCCAGGCGGTGGGCGGCGTGGCCGTCGAGCCAGCGGATCGTGTAGTGGCCGTATCCCACGGTGAAGCCGATGTAGATCGCGGCCAGGCCGTGCTCCCAGCCCGGTTCGGCGCCGCCCCGCAGATCGATCGCCGTGACGGTGAACAGGACGAGTTCCAGCAGCGGCTCGCACAGCAGCAGCGCCACGCTGGTGCGGCGCCACTTCAGCAGGTAGCGGACGGCCAGACCGAGCGCCAGCAGCACCCAGAAGCCGACCTCGCAGGCGACGATCAACGCGACGATCACGACTTCGCTCCTCACAGCTCACCACTCGCGGGAGAACCCCCGAGGGGGCCGGGGAATCCGTTCTCCTTCCAGACTCCCGGCGGGACGGACCCGATTCGTCGTCGGCTGTGAGGAAGTCGCCGTACATCGAAAGATGCAGTTGGGGACCCTTCCCGGGGATCAGGCGGGCGGCACCCGGGCCGTGTTGGATGGAGTCATGGCTCCGCGACTCCCCCGCCCGCACCGCGACGACGTGCGCATCGCGCTCGCGGGACTGCTCGGCGGGCTGCTGATCTGGGGCGTCGGTCTCGGCACCCGCACGGCCCGTGATCCGCTCGTACTGATGGAAGGGCGCTGGCCGATCCTGCTGCCGCTCGTCGTGACCGCCGGCTGCGAACTGCTCCGGCGGGTCCGCCCGCGTACGGGCCTGCTGATCGGTATCGCCGCACTGACCGTTGACTGCGTCACCCGGGGCAATCTCGCGACCCTCGTGATGTTCACCGACCTCGTGTACGCGGCCGTGCTGTACGGGCCGCCCGCCACCGCCCGCCGGATCCCCTGGATCACGGGGCTGCTGTCGGTGGCGACCGCGATCGTGCCCTTCGCCGTCTGGCAGGTGCCGGAGGCGCTGCTGATCGGGGTGGTCGTCGGCCTTGTGACGTTCACGCCCGCCGCCACCGGTCTGATCGTGCGCAACCACCGCGACGCCGCCGACTCCGCCCGGCTGCGCGCCGAACAGACCGCGCTGCTCGCCGAGTTCGACCGTACCCAGGCGGTGACCTCCGAACGGGCGCGGATGGCACGCGAGTTGCACGACATGGTCGCCAACCACCTCTCCGCGATCGCGATCCACTCCACGGCCGCGCTCTCCCTCGACGACCCGGACACCTCCAAGCGAGCCCTCGGTGTCATCCGCGAGAACAGCGTGGCGGGACTGGCCGAGATGCGCCGCCTGATCGGCATCCTGCGCGACAGCGGCGGCGACCTGGAACCGGCGGCGGCCCCGACCCTGGACGGCCTCGGCGCACTGGTCGACGGCGCCCGCACCAACGGTCTCGACGTCACGCTCGACACCGACACGGATCACGCGGCGCTGCCCGCGCCGGTCGAGCTGGCCGCGTACCGCATCGTCCAGGAGTCCCTGACCAACGCCCTCAAGCACGCCTCGCCCGGCCGGGTCACGGTGGCGCTCGCCCGGCGGGACAGTTCGCTGAGGATCGCTGTGACCAGCCCGTACGGCGACCACGGCGGCCTCGGCGGCCCTCGCGCCCCCGGCTCGGGCGCCGGTCTGGTCGGGATGCGGGAGCGGGTCGCGCTGCTGGGCGGCACCTTCACAGCTGGAGCGGACGGCGCCCACTGGGCCGTACGCGCCACACTGCCCCTCACCGAAGCCGAAGCCGAAGGAGAAGACGTATGACACAGGCCGAAGCGGTGATCCGGGTGCTCGTCGCCGAGGACCAGTCGGCCGTACGGGCCGGGCTCGTCCTCATTCTGGGCAGCGCGCCGGGCATCGAGGTGGTCGGCGAGGCGTCGGACGGTGAGCGGGCGGTGGAGCTCGCCCGTGAACTGCGGCCGGATCTGGTGCTGATGGACATTCAGATGCCGCGTCTGGACGGGGTGTCGGCGACCCGGATGGTGGTGGCCGAACAGCTCGCCGACGTCCTGGTGCTGACCACCTTCGACCTCGACGAGTACGTGTTCGGGGCGCTGCGCGCGGGCGCCTCCGGCTTCCTGCTCAAGAACACGGAGGCGAGGGACCTGATCGAGGCGGTACGGACGGTGGCGCGCGGCGAGGGTCTGATCGCCCCGGCGGTCACCCGGCGCCTGATCGCCGAGTTCGCCGCCGGCCCGGTCAAGGAAACGAGGGCCGACCCCGCAGTCCTGGACACCCTCACCCGCCGCGAACGCGAGGTGCTGTCGTGCCTCGGCGACGGACTGTCCAACGCGGACATCGCGGCCCGCCTCGACATGGCCGAGGCGACGGTGAAGACGCACGTCAGCCGGTTGCTGGGCAAGCTGGAGCTGCGCAGCCGTGTCCAAGCGGCGGTACTGGCACAGGAGTTGGGGATTTAGCGGAATCAGCGCAATCGGGCGGCCATACACCTCGCGAAGTGGTCCAGACCTATTGACCGTTGGTCCAGACCTTCCTATTCTCGCGGAACTGTGGGTGCGAAGGCTCAGTCGCACCCCGCCCTGACACCTCCAAGGAGGCACGTCATGCGCTTCGGACGTATCGGACACAGATGTGCGGCGGGCCTGACGGCCCTGATCCTCCCCCTCGCGGCCCTGGTCGGCCTCTCGACCCCGGCACACGCGGCAACGTCGGCCACCGCGACCTACGCCAGGACCCAGGACTGGGGCACCGGCTTCGAGGGCAAGTGGACGGTCACCAACACCGGTACCACGTCGATCAGTTCATGGACGGTCGAGTGGGACTTCCCCTCGGGTACGTCCGTCACCTCGGCCTGGGACGCGGATGTGACCTCCAGCGCCACGCACTGGACGGCCAGGAACAAGTCCTGGAACGGCACCCTCGCCCCCGGTGCCACCGTCTCCTTCGGCTTCAACGGCGTCGGCTCCGGCTCCCCCGCCAACTGCAAGCTGAACGGCGCCAGTTGTGACGGTGGTTCACTCCCGGGCGACAACGCCCCCTCGGCGCCCGGCACTCCCACCGCCTCCGACGTCACCAACACCTCGGTGAGGCTCGGTTGGGGCGCGGCCACCGACGACAAGGGCATCAAGAACTACGACGTCCTGCGCGGCGGCACCAAGGTCGCGACGGTGACGGCCACCTCGTACACGGACACGGGTCTGACCGCCGGTACGGACTACTCGTACACCGTCCGGGCCAGGGACACCGCCGACCAGACCGGTCCGGTCAGCGGCGCGGTCGCCGTGCGCACCACCGGCGGCCCCACGGATCCGCCCACCGGCAACAAGGTCAAGCTCGGCTACTTCACCGAGTGGGGCGTCTACGGCCGCAACTACCACGTCAAGAACCTGGTGACCTCGGGCTCGGCGTCGAAGATCACGCACATCAACTACGCGTTCGGCAACGTCAAGGACGGCAAGTGCGTCGTCGACGACACCTACGCCGCCTACGACAAGGCCTATACCGCCGACCAGTCGGTGTCCGGCACGGCCGACACCTGGGACCAGCCGCTGCGCGGCAACTTCAACCAACTGCGCGAGCTGAAGGCCAAGTACCCCCACATCAAGGTGCTTTACTCCTTCGGCGGCTGGACCTACTCCGGCGGCTTCGCCCAGGCCGCCGCCAACCCGGCCGCCTTCGCCGCCTCCTGCAAGGCGGTCGTCGAGGACCCGCGCTGGGCGGACGTCTTCGACGGCATCGACATCGACTGGGAGTACCCGAACGCGTGCGGCCTGACCTGTGACACGTCAGGTGCCGCGTCCTTCAAGAACCTGCTGTCGGCGCTGCGTTCGGCGTTCGGGGCGAACTACCTGGTCACCGCGGCCATCACCGCCGACGGCTCCTCCGGCGGCAAGCTCGACGCGGCCGACTACGGCGGCGCCTCCGCCTACGCGGACTGGTTCAACGTGATGACGTACGACTACTTCGGCGCCTTCGACGCGGACGGCCCGACCGCCCCGCACTCACCGCTCACCTCGTACGCCGGTATCCCGGCCGCCGGCTTCAACTCGGCGGACGCCATCGCCAAGCTGCGGGCGAAGGGCGTCCCGGCGGCGAAGCTGCTGCTCGGCATCGGCTTCTACGGCCGCGGCTGGACCGGCGTCACCCGGTCCGCCCCCGGAGGCACGGCGACCGGCGCGGCTCCGGGCACGTACGAGGCGGGCATCGAGGACTACAAGGTCCTCAGGACGTCCTGCCCGGCCACCGGCACGATCGCCGGGACCGCGTACGCGTACTGCGGCAACAACTGGTGGTCGTACGACACTCCCGCGACGATCGCCGGGAAGATGACCTGGGCGAAGAACCAGTCCCTGGGCGGCGCGTTCTTCTGGGAGTTCAGCGGCGACACGAGCAACGGGGAGCTGGTGAGCGCGATCAGCGGGGGCCTGGCGTAGGCGCACCGCCCTCGTAAGCCCTGGTCAGGCCACGTTCACCTGTTGCCCGGGAGGCGCCGCCTCCAGCCAGGCGAGGAAACCGGTCAGCGCGTCGTCGCTCATCGCCAGCTCCAGTCTCGTCCCCCGGTGGACGCAGGCCAGCACCACCGCGTCCGAGAGGAGGGCCAGCTCCTCCTCTCCGTCGGGGGCGCGGCGGCCGGACACCTCGATCGCGGAGCGTTCCAGGACGCGGCGCGGCCGGGGGGAGTACGAGAAGACGCGGTACCACTCGATGCGGTCGCCGTTGTAGCGGGCGACGCCGTAGCCCCAGCCCTTGCCGCTGGGGTCGGGTTTCTCGGGCGCGTCCCAGCGCAGGCTGCAGTCGAACGTACCGCCGGAGCGCTGGATGAGTCTGCGGCGCAGGCCGAAGACGAACAGGCCCACCGCCACGATCACCACTACCAAGCCGCACACAGTCAGAGCGAGGAACATCGACACCGACCTCCTCGTCTCCTAGGTAACGGAAAAGAAAAAACGTCCGGATTCGCCTCAGCCGCGGCCAGGACCGGAGGTAACCGGTCCCAGCCGCGGCTGAGGCAAAGCATCACACTGGGCGCTGGATTCAGCGCGCCGCCACGGCCCGCAGACGGACATCCGCACGACGCTCGGCGGAGGCATCGCCCTCCGCCTTCGCGCGTTCGAGCTCACGCTCGACGCGCTGGACGTCGATCTCGTCCGCCAGCTCGGCGATCTCCGCCAGCAGCGACAGCTTGTTGTCCGCGAACGAGATGAAACCGCCGTGCGCCGCGGCGACGACCGTTCCACCATCACTCGTACGGATGGTCACCGGGCCCGACTCCAGCACACCCAGCAGCGGCTGGTGACCGGGCATGACGCCGATGTCGCCGGACGTGGTGCGCGCGACGACCAGGGTGGCCTCGCCGGACCAGACCTGACGGTCGGCAGCGACCAGCTCGACGTGCAGCTCAGCAGCAGCCAAGGTTGGCTCCTCGGGTCACCACCCGGCTGGATCACCGGGTGTTGCGTATAAGTCTAGTAGGGCTCCGAGCACCGAAGTGTCGGGGCCTCCCCCAGGCTTTCGGCCGGGGGTCTGGGGGTTATCCCCCAGGCGGTGCAGCAGTGGTAGTGCGGAGAGGGGCAGGACGCACCCCGTGAAGGGTGCTCCCCTGCCCCTCTCCCAAAGGCGCGGGGGTCAGGAGACGCCCAGCTCCTTGGCGTTGGCCTTGAGGTCCTCAATGCCACCGCAGAGGAAGAACGCCTGCTCCGGGAAGTGGTCGTAGTCGCCGTCGATGATCGCGTTGAACGCGGTGATCGACTCGTCCAGCGGCACGTCCGAACCGTCGACGCCGGTGAACTGCTTGGCGACGTGCGTGTTCTGGGACAGGAAGCGCTCCACACGACGGGCACGGTGGACGACGAGCTTGTCCTCCTCGCCCAGCTCGTCGATACCGAGGATCGCGATGATGTCCTGAAGGTCCTTGTACTTCTGCAGGACCGTCTTGACGCGCATCGCCGTCGCGTAGTGGTCCGCCGCGATGTAGCGGGGGTCCAGGATGCGGGACGTGGAGTCCAGCGGGTCCACGGCCGGGTAGATGCCCTTCTCGGAGATCGGACGGGAGAGAACCGTCGTCGCGTCGAGGTGGGCGAACGTGGTGGCCGGGGCCGGGTCGGTCAGGTCGTCCGCGGGGACGTAGATCGCCTGCATCGAGGTGATCGAGTGACCACGGGTCGAGGTGATGCGCTCCTGGAGGAGACCCATCTCGTCGGCCAGGTTCGGCTGGTAACCCACCGCGGAGGGCATACGGCCGAGCAGGGTCGAGACCTCGGAACCGGCCTGCGTGAAGCGGAAGATGTTGTCGATGAAGAACAGCACGTCCTGCTTCTGCACATCGCGGAAGTACTCCGCCATGGTCAGACCGGCCAGGGCCACGCGCAGACGGGTGCCCGGGGGCTCGTCCATCTGGCCGAAGACCAGCGCGGTCTTGTCGATGACGCCCGAGTCGGACATCTCCTCGATGAGGTCGTTGCCCTCACGGGTGCGCTCACCGACACCGGCGAACACGGAGACACCGTCGTGGTTGTTGGCGACGCGGTAGATCATCTCCTGGATGAGCACCGTCTTGCCGACACCGGCACCGCCGAACAGGCCGATCTTTCCACCCTTGACGTACGGGGTGAGAAGGTCGATGACCTTGACGCCGGTCTCGAACATCTCGGTCTTCGACTCGAGCTCGTCGAAGCGCGGGGCCTTGCGGTGGATGCTCCAGCGCTCGCCCGAGTACTTCTCGTCGGAGTTCAGCACCTCACCGAGGGTGTTGAACACCTTGCCCTTGGTGAAGTCGCCGACGGGGACGGAGATGCCCGTGCCGGTGTCGGTGACCACGGCCTGGCGGACCAGACCGTCGGTGGGCTGCATGGAGATGGTGCGGACCAGGCCGTCACCCAGGTGCTGGGCGACCTCCAGGGTCAGCGTCTTCTTCTCGCCGGCGAGGGCCGGGTCGGCCACCTCGACGTGAAGGGCGTTGTAGATCTCCGGCATGGCGTCGACGGGGAATTCCACGTCGACGACCGGGCCGATGACCCGGGCGACGCGGCCCGTGGCAGCGGCCGTCTCAACTGTCGTCGTCATTACCTGTCACTCCCCGCGGTCGCGTCGGCCAGGGCTGCGGAGCCACCGACGATCTCGCTGATTTCCTGGGTGATTTCGGCCTGGCGGGCCGCGTTGGCAAGTCGGGAGAGAGTGGTGATGAGCTCTCCCGCGTTGTCGGTGGCCGACTTCATCGCGCGGCGCGTGGCGGCGTGCTTGGAAGCGGCCGACTGGAGCATCGCGTTGTAGATACGGCTCTCGACGTACCGCGGCAGCAGGGCGTCGAGGACGTCCTCGGCCGACGGCTCGAAGTCGTACAGCGGAAGGATCTCGCCCTTCCCCGTCGACTCCGCGGCCACCTCGTCGAGGCGGAGCGGCAGCAGACGGCCGTCGACCGCGTTCTGCGTCATCATCGAGACGAACTCGGTGTAGACGATGTGGAGTTCGTCCACGCCGCCGTCCGCCGTCTCCTTCTCGATGGCCTCGATGAGCGGAGCCGCGACCTTCTTGGCGTCCGCGTACGTGGGCTCGTCGGTGAAGCCCGACCACGACTCCACGACCTTGCGCTCGCGGAAGTTGTAGTGGGCGAGACCGCGGCGGCCGACGATGTACGTGTCGACCTCCTTGCCCTCCGCCTCAAGGCGCGCCGTCAGCTGCTCGGCGGCCTTGATCGCGTTGGAGTTGAAGGCGCCGGCCAGACCGCGGTCGCTCGTGAGGAGCAGGACCGCGGAACGGATCGGCGTCTCGGCCTCGGTGGTCAGCGGGTGCCTGGTGTTCGAGCCCGTGCCGACCGCCGTGACCGCGCGGGTGAGCTCGGTCGCGTACGGCGCGGAGGCCGCCACCTTGCGCTGCGCCTTGACGACGCGCGAGGCGGCGATCATCTCCATCGCCTTGGTGATCTTCTTGGTCGCGGTGACGGATTTGATGCGACGCTTGTAGACCCGGAGCTGGGCTCCCATGAGTCAGGTCCCTTCCGTCGTCACTTGCCCGCGGCGGCGGGGGCGTCTTCGCCGAGAAGCTTGCCGTCCGAGGTCTCGAACTGCTTCTTGAACTCCGCGACGGCGTCGCCGATGGCTGTGATCGTGTCGTCAGACATCTTGGCGCCCTCCTTGATGGAGGTCATGAGGCCCTGCTCCTTGCGGTGCAGGTACTCGAGGAGCTCCTTCTCGAAGCGGCGGATGTCGCCCACCGGTACCTCGTCCATCTTGCCGGTGGTACCGGCCCAGATGGAGACGACCTGGTCCTCGGTGGCCATCGGCTGGTACTGAGCCTGCTTGAGCAGCTCGACCAGTCGCATACCACGCTCCAGCTGCGACTTCGACGCGGCGTCCAGGTCGGAACCGAAGGCGGCGAACGCCTCCAGCTCGCGGTACTGGGCGAGGTCGAGACGCAGTCGGCCGGACACCTGGCGCATCGCCTTGTGCTGCGCGGAACCACCGACTCGGGAGACGGAGATACCGACGTTCAGCGCGGGGCGCTGACCGGCGTTGAACAGGTCCGACTCCAGGAAGCACTGGCCGTCGGTGATGGAGATGACGTTGGTCGGGATGAACGCCGAGACGTCGTTGGCCTTCGTCTCGACGATCGGCAGACCGGTCATCGAGCCCTTGCCCAGCTCGTCGGAGAGCTTCGCGCAGCGCTCCAGCAGACGGGAGTGCAGGTAGAAGACGTCACCCGGGTAGGCCTCGCGGCCCGGCGGGCGGCGCAGCAGCAGGGACACGGCGCGGTAGGCGTCGGCCTGCTTCGAGAGGTCGTCGAAGATGATGAGGACGTGCTTGCCCTCGTACATCCACTGCTGGCCGATGGCCGAACCGGTGTACGGGGCGAGGTACTTGAAGCCGGCCGGGTCGGACGCCGGGGCGGCGACGATGGTCGTGTACTCCAGCGCGCCGGCCTCTTCGAGGGCGCCACGCACGGAGGCGATGGTCGAACCCTTCTGACCGATGGCGACGTACACGCAGCGAACCTGCTTGTTGACGTCACCGCTGCGCCAGTTGTCGCGCTGGTTGATGATCGTGTCGACGGCCAGCGCGGTCTTGCCGGTCTGACGGTCGCCGATGATCAGCTGACGCTGGCCACGGCCGATCGGGGTCATCGCGTCGACGGCCTTGTAGCCCGTCTCCATCGGCTCGTGCACCGACTTGCGCGCCATGACGCCCGGAGCCTGCAGCTCCAGGGCGCGACGACCGCTGGTCTCGATCTCGCCGAGGCCGTCGATCGGGTTGCCGAGCGGGTCGACGACGCGGCCGAGGTAGCCCTCACCGACGGCCACGGACAGGACCTCGCCGGTACGGGTGACCGGCTGGCCCTCTTCGATGCCGCTGAACTCGCCGAGGATGACGGTACCGATCTCGCGCTCTTCGAGGTTGAGCGCGAGTCCGAGGGTGCCGTCCTCGAACTTCAGCAGTTCGTTGGCCATGGCCGAGGGGAGGCCCTCGACCTTCGCGATGCCGTCGCCGGCAAGGGTGACCGTACCGACCTCCTCGCGCGAGGCCGCGTCCGGCTTGTACGACTGGACAAAGTTCTCCAGCGCGTCCCGGATCTCCTCCGGCCGGATCGTGAGCTCCGCCATCTGGGTTCCCTGCTCTCCTTGTTGGGCCCGAAGTTTCACTTGGGGGGATGGGGACTCCCCCCAATAAGAGGTGAATCCTCTGCACGGCCCAACCAGGGCCGCAGTCAAGTACGTACTACGAGTGTTGAGTTGCTGCGTGCTGTGTGACTGCCGGGCGGACTAGCCCGCCATACGGCGGCCGGCGTCCTCGATGCGGTCCGCGATGCTGCCGTTGATGACCTCGTCGCCGACCAGCACCCGGATCCCGCCGAGGACCTCGGGGTCCACGTCCAGGTTCAGGTGCATCTGGCGGCCGTAGAGCTTCGCGAGGGCGGCGCCGAGGCGCTGCTTCTGCGGGTCGCTCAGCGGAACCGCCGAGGTGACGACGGCGACCATGCGGTCCCGGCGCTCGGCGGCGAGCTTGGACAGGGATTCGAGTCCCGCCTCCAGGCTACGTCCCCGCGGCGCGGTGACCAGGCGCGTCACCAGACGCTCGGTGGTGGCCGCGGCCCGGCTCCCGAGCAGGCTGTGCAGCAGCTCGCTCTTGGCTCCGGTGGTCGCGGCACGGTCGGTCAGCGCGGCGCGCAGCTCGGTGTTCGAGGCGACGATCCGGCCGAACCGGAACAGTTCGTCCTCGACGTTGTCGAGCGCGCCCGCCTGCTGGGCGGCGGTGAGGTCGGCGAGGTCCGCCAGCTCCTCCAGCGCGTCCACCAGGTCGCGCGAACGCGACCAGCGGGAGCGCACCATGCCGGCCACCAGGTCGGTGGTGGGACCGCCGACCTGACCGCCGAAGAGGCGCTGGGCCAGCTCGGCCTTGGCCTCTCCGGGCTGCGCCGGGTCGGTGAGGACCCGACGCAGCGACACCTCGCGGTGCAGCAGCGCGGTGACCGAAGCCAGCTCCTCGGACAGCTTCTTCGCGTCGGCGGACGTGGAGTCCGTCAGCGCGTCGAGCCGCTCCCGTGCGGCGGCGGCAGCCTCGCGACTGGCTCCGTGCACGGTCATCGAGTCGCCTCGGCCTTCTCCTCAAGGTCATCGAGGAAACGGTCGATCACGCGGCTCTGCCGGGCGTGGTCCTCGAGGGACTCGCCGACCAGCTTGCCGGCCAGCTCGGTCGCGAGCTTGCCGACGTCCTGGCGGAGCGCGGACGAGGCGGCCTTGCGGTCGGCGTCGAGCTGGGCGTGACCGGCGGCGACGATCTCCTCACGCTGCCGCTGGCCTTCCGCGCGCATCTCGGCGATGAGCGTGGCACCCTGCTCCTGCGCCTCCTGGCGCAGCCGCGCGGCCTCGTGCCGGGCTTCGGCGAGCTGAGCTTTGTACTGTTCGAGGACACTCTGGGCCTCGGTCTGAGCGGCCTCGGCCTTTTCGATACCGCCCTCGATGGCCTCGCGCCGCTCTTCCAGAACCTTGTTGATGGTCGGGAGGAGCTTCTTGGCGAGGAAGCCGAAGACGATGACGAAGGCGATCAGGCCGATGACAAGCTCCGGCCACGGCGGAATGAGAGGGTTTTCCTTCTCCGCCTCGGCCGCAAGCTGAACCAGTGCGTGGTTCACATCAGTGCCTTTCGTCGAATGGGGCTGTCGTCGTGGTTCGTCTTAGTAGACGAACGGCATGACGAGGCCGATGAGGGCCAGCGCCTCACAGAACGCGAAGCCGAGGATCTGGTTGGCGCGGATCAGGCCGGCCGCTTCGGGCTGACGAGCCAGGGCCTGGGTGCCGTTACCGAAGATGATGCCGACGCCGACGCCCGGGCCGATCGCGGCGAGGCCGTAACCGATGGAGCCGAGGTTGCCAGAGACCGCAGCAAGGGTCTGGAGAGCGGACATGCCGGTTCTTCCTTCTCTTTCAGTGATCCGGTGGGGGTTGGCCACCGGATGTCTCTTGATGGGGCGGGCAGCTCAGTGGTGCTCGGCGAGCGCGCCCTGGATGAAGGTGCACGTCAGCAGGACGAAGACGTACGCCTGGACGGCCTGGACGAAGAGCTCGAAGGCGGTCATCACGAGGACCATCACGAAGGAGACGCCCGAGTACGCGATGCCGATGCCGTTCAGCATGTACCAGCTGGCGATCGTGAAGAGCAGCAGCAGGGTGTGACCGGCGAACATGTTCGCGAACAGTCGCACGGCGTGCGTGAACGGGCGGACCACCAGGTTCGAGAAGAACTCGATCGTCATGGCCAGCGGGAGAACCGCGCCCAGCGACTTGTCGTAGCCCGTGAAGTTCTTGAAGGCGCCGACGAAACCGTGCCGCTTGAAGGTCAGCGAGACCCACGTGATGTAGACAATGGCCGCGAGAACCGCCGGGTAGGCGATGATCGAGGTCACCGGGAACGAGGCGACCGGGACGATCGACCAGAGGTTCATCATCCAGATGAAGAAGAAGAGCGAGACGGCAAGCGGTACGTACTTGTCGCCTTCCTTCTTTCCGATCGTCTCGTAGACGATGCCGCGCCGGACGAAGTCATAACCGGCCTCGGCGACCATCTGCAGTTTGCCGGGAACCATCTTGGGCTTGCGGAACGCCGCCCAGAAGAATCCCACCACGATGATGGACGAGAGCAGGGCGAGCAGCATGGGCTTGTTGAAGTAGAGCCCGTTGCCGTCGGCGTTGCCCCAGAGCGGCTCGAACATGAACGAATGCAGGCCCGGAGCCGGGAAGCCACAACCGTCGAAGAGGTGGCAATCGGTCTCGAAGGCGAGCACCTGCGTCGGGTCAGCACTCACCGCGGGCTCCTTCAGCGTGGCGCATAGGTACGGCAACCTCGTTGTGTCGGCGCGGCACGCGGCCGCGGTTCGGCACTGGACTGGTGTTACGGATGTGGGGGCGGCTGTGGGGCATCAAGCCTCGCGATTGAGCAGGCGTCAGCTCAGATGCCCGCGCCCGCGATGCCGCAGTTGGCACCGGACGATAGCAGGATCTCTCACACGCGCTTATCCCGGCCCTACCTCTCACGACGAGTGCCCCGTCTTTTCGGGCTTGTCGCCCGTCGTGGAGTCGGGTTCAACGTAGAGGATCTTCGACTTCATGTGGGCACGCGCCTGCGCGGCGATCCAGGCGAGCGTGCCTGCGACCAACGTGAGCGCGAAAGCCCTGGGGTTGAACAGCGTCGTGTTCTTGAACGCCGCGAGAAAGATGAACAGCAGAAGAATTTGCGCCGCGTACAGCATCAGGCCCATTGCCTGGAACAGATGCGGAAGCGTTTTGGCGGTGCGCTGCAGAACGTAAAGCCCGATCCCCATGAAGAGAATCACGACCACTGTCGCGACGACGGCCCCGATCGCCCCTTCGGCACCAGCGACCACAGCGCTGACGAGGGCGGCAAGCGCGCCGACGACGGCTGTGGGCACAGCGGCCTGAAGCAGGATCCGGACGTCATTGGACGGCATGGCGGCAACTCCGCTTTCGCAGGGGGGAGTGGGGTGTCGTCATGGACGAGCGTAGTCCCGGTTCGAGCGGTGAAACTCACGCCAACCGACCGTCGCACTACGGTCCTTCGGCTCCATCCGGGGTTCTCGTGAACCGTATCACAAACTATTTGATGAGGTCTTTACCTCGAAGGTGTGCTCGCTGTCACACATGAGAGTGAACCTGCACTTCTGTGCAAGATCAGCGCCCACTTGTCTGATATTGGGGTGCTTCGCCCCCTCCCCGCTCTCTCTATTTCAAGCAAAGCGTTAGTCAGATTCTTACCTTGCGTCAGCGCGACGACCCGGCCTTACGCCGGTCCAGAAGCCGCGAACGGGGACTGATCGCCGTCGCCCCGTTGACTCCCGAGACACCGGCCCGCACCGGCGCGCGGTGCTCCGGGGTGCCCTCGGGGGTGCCCTCCTCGGTGGCCATGGCCGGCGCCGACGCGGTGGGCGCCGTCGCCCCCGCCTCCGCCGCCGAAACCCGGCCGCGGCGGTAGCGCGGCGGCACGAACCGCTCGGCCCAGCGCGGGGTGCGCGGTGTGAAGCGCGGCAGCAGCAGGAGTACGAGCCCGATCGCGCTCAGCGCCACCACGCTCAGGACGATCCACATGGACGCGTTGTTGACCGAGTAGGACAGAGCGCCGAAGGCGATCAGCGCCGACCAGAAGTACATGATCAGGACGGCCCTGCTGTGCGAGTGCCCGACCTCCAGCAGCCGGTGGTGCAGATGCCCCCGGTCCGCCGCGAACGGCGACTGTCCGCGCCAGGTGCGCCGCACGATGGCCAGCACCAGGTCGGCGGCCGGGATCGCGATGATGGTGAGCGGCATCAGCAGCGGGATGTAGACCGGCACCATCTGGTGCACGGTGGCGCGCTCGGACCCGGAGAACAGGTTCATCGCGTCGGGGTCGATCTGCCCGGTGATGGAGATCGCGCCGGCCGCCAGCACCAGCCCGATGAGCATCGACCCGGAGTCGCCCATGAAGATCCGCGCGGGATGCATGTTGTGCGGCAGGAAGCCGAGGCACATGCCCATCAGGATCACCGAGAACAGGGTGGCCGGGGCGGCGGCCTCGATGCCGTACGAGACCCAGACGCGGTAGGCGTAGAGGAAGAACGCCGCCGACGCGATGCACACCATGCCGGCCGCGAGGCCGTCCAGACCGTCGACGAAGTTCACCGCGTTGATGGTGATGACGACCAGCGCCACCGTCAGCAGGGTGCCCTGCCACTGCGTCAGCGCGACATTGCCCACGGACGGGATCGGCAGCCACAGGATGGTCAGCCCCTGCATGACCATGACGCCGGCGGCGATCATCTGGCCGCCCAGCTTGATCAGGGCGTCGATCTCGAACTTGTCGTCCAGGACGCCGATCAGCCAGATGAGCGCGGCACCGGAGAGCAGCGCCCGCGGCTCGTTCGAGTTCTTGAAGACCTCGTGCAGGTTGGTGAGGTGGTCGGCGACCAGGAGTCCGGCGCACAGGCCGAAGAACATCGCGATCCCGCCGAGCCGCGGAGTGGGTTCCCGGTGCACGTCACGGGCCCGGATCTCCGGCATCGCTCCGGCCACGATCGCGAACTTCCGTACCGGCCCGGTCAGCAGATACGTCACCGCGGCCGTGATGCAGAGCGTCAGCAGGTATTCACGCACAGGCTTCCCCACAGGTCTCGCTGGCCATCCAGGCCCCACACCCTAGCGAGGGACGCATAGGGATAGGGACTTCCGGGTAGTGACGATGGTTGCACGTGCGCCTGTGCGCGAGTTGACGACTACCCCTCATCGGCCGGGATACGGCGGAAATCTACCGGCCAGCTCCCGCACTTCTTCACGTGCCCCAGCACTCCCGACAGCCCCACGCAGCACACCCGCCAGCAGCACCGCGATACGCGCCATCTCGGGCTCGCCCATCCCCTGCGTGGTCGGCGCCGCCGTCCCGAGCCGCAGCCCGCGCGCCTCCCCGTGGGGCAGCGGACAGCAGTCCAGGACCACTCCGGCGGCTGAAAACAGCCCCCGTGCGGTACGTCCGTCCACTCCGAGCGGTGCCGGATCGGCCGTGATCAGGTGGGTGTCGGTGCCGCCCGTGGTGACGGCGAACCCCTCCGCGGCCAGCCCCGCCGCCAGCACCCGCGCGTTGGCGACCACCTGATGGGCGTACGCCGTGAAGGCCGGGGTCGCCGCCTCGCCGAACGCGACCGCCTTGGCGGCGATGGTGTGCATCTGGGCACCCCCCTGAGTGAACGGGAAAACCGCCCGGTCGACCCGTTCCGCCAGCTCCGCGCCGCACAGCAGCATCCCGCCGCGCGGTCCGCGCAGCACCTTGTGGGTGGTCGCGCAGACGACGTCGGCGTACGGCACGGGACTGGGCGCCGCTCCCCCGGCGACGAGCCCGATGGGGTGAGCCGCGTCCGCGATGAGGTAGGCGCCCGTCTCGTCGGCGATCTCGCGGAAGAGGGCGTAGTCGATGTGCCGGGGGTACGCGATCGACCCGCAGACGATGGCCTTCGGGCGGTGCGTACGGGCCAGGGCGCGCACCTGCTCGTAGTCGATGAGGCCGCTCTCCGCGTCCACCCCGTAGGGGACGAACTCGAACCAGCGCCCGGAGAAGTTGGCGGACGACCCGTGGGTGAGATGGCCGCCGTGGGCCAGGCCGAGGGCGAGGACGGTGTCACCGGGGCGCAGCAGGGCGGCGTAGGCGGCCAGTACGGCCGAAGACCCGGAGTGGGACTGGACGTTGGCGTGTTCGGCGCCGAAGAGCGCCCTGGCCCGTTCGACGGCGAGACGCTCGGCGACGTCGACGATCTCGCAGCCGCCGTGGTACCGGGCGCCGGGATATCCCTCGGCGTACTTGTTGGCGAGCGGCGAGCCGAGCGCGGCCAGCACGGCGGGAGAGGTGAAGTTCTCGGCGGCGATGAGCTGAAGCGTGGTCGCCTGCCGCTGGGCTTCCCCGAGCAGCACCTCGGCAAGCTCGGGGTCCTGCCGGCGCAGCATGTCAACACCGTCGGCGACGTCGCTCTCAAGGGCATGGCTGACCGACATGGCTGACTCCGGACGTCGACGATGACGTACGTCCAATGTAGGCGCCGCGCCGTGAAGGGGCGCGGGGAACCTTACGACCAACCTCGGCTGTCGCGCCCTGAAGGGGCGCGGGGCTGTGTAGATATGCGGCTCCGCCGCGTGGGCGCGACCAGCCACAACGCACCCGCAGCCGCACGACGACAGACACAGGCAGGACCGTGGGCGCTCAGGCCTTCGCGGCGACCCCGGTCAACGCCGTGACCACCGGATCCAGCGCCTGCTGTATCTCGTCCCCGATGGACCGGAAGAACGTCAAAGGGGCCCCGTACGGGTCGTACACCTCGTCCGCCTCGGCCGTGGGCGCCAGGAGCCACCCGCGTAGAGCCGCCGCGGCGCGGACCAGGGCGCGCGCCCGTTCGATCATGCCGTCGTCGAGCGGGGGCAGGGTCGCCGGGTCTATCGCCTTCACCAGGCGGGTGAACTCCTTCAGCGTGAAGGTGCGCAGTCCCGCCGAGTGCCCCATGGAGACGACCTGCGCGCGGTGGTCACGCGTGGCCGTCAGCACCAGGTCGGCGCGGATCACGTGCTCGTCGAGCAGCTCGCGGCCCGTGAAGCCGGAGGGGTCGGCGCCGAACTCGGCGAGGACCGCCTCCGCGTTGGCCTCCATGGGTGCGCCCTCGTGGCCCCACGTACCGGCGCTCTCCACGATGAGGCCGCCCCACAGCGGGTCGCCGAGCCGGTCCGCGAGGGCATGCCGGGTCAGCCGCTCGGTGATCGGTGAGCGGCAGACGTTGCCGGTGCTGACATAGAGGATGCGAAAGGCGTCCCGCGAGGCCCCGTTCCAGTGCTGAGCCCCCGTGACCCCCGTACGCGTGCCTATGCCACGCCCCGCGTCAGGGGCTGTCAATTCGCCACCTCGAGGTCGGGGACCACCTTGCGCAGCTCATCGGCCGACAGCGCGCCCGCGCGCAGCAGGACCGGCACCTTGCCCGTGACGTCGACGATCGACGACGGGACGATTCCGGGCGTGGGGCCGCCGTCCAGGTAGACGGAGACGGAGTCGCCGAGCATCTCCTGGGCGGCGTCACAGTTCTCCGGCGCCGGGTGGCCGGTCAGGTTGGCGGAGGAGACCGCCATGGGGCCGACCTCGGTCAGCAGCTCGATGGCGACCGGGTGCAGCGGCATGCGTACGGCGACCGTGCCACGGGTGTCCCCCAGGTCCCACTGGAGGGACGGCTGGTGCTTGGCGACGAGCGTGAGGGCGCCCGGCCAGAAGGCGTCGACGAGTTCCCAGGCCATCTCGGAGAAGTCCGTGACGAGGCCGTGCAGGGTGTTCGGGGAACCGATCAGGACGGGCGTGGGCATGCCACGGCCACGGCCCTTGGCCTCCAGCAGGTCGTTGACGGCCTCGGCGGAGAACGCGTCGGCGCCGATGCCGTAGACCGTGTCGGTCGGGAGGACCACCAGCTCGCCGCGGCGGACGGCGGACGCGGCCTCGCGCAGACCGGTCGTGCGGTCGGTGGCGTCGTTGGTGTCGTATCGCCGAGCCATTTAGCGGGCCTCCTCGTACACGTACTGCTGGGGGTAGGAAGTGCGGGTGACGTTCACGGTGTGGCCCGGCGGGCGGTCGCGAAGCGCGGGCGGTTGTTGAGGTCCGGGTGGTCGGCCGCGTCGGCCCAGCCCCGCTCCTCGGTGAAGATCCACGGCACCTGGCCGCCCTGGGTGTCCGCGTGTTCGACGACGACGACGCCGCCGGGACGCAGCAACCGGTGCGCGGTGCGTTCCAGGCCCCGGATGAGGTCGAGGCCGTCCTCGCCGGAGAACAGGGCGAGTTCGGGGTCGTGGTCCCGGGCCTCCGGGGCGACGTACTCCCACTCGGTGAGCGGGATGTACGGCGGGTTGGAGATGACCAGGTCGACCTGGCCGTCGAGATCCCGGAAGGCGTCGAGGGCGTTGCCCTGCCGCAGGTCGACCCTGGACCCCTCCATGTTCTTGCGGGTCCACGCCAGGGCGTCCTCGGACAGCTCCACGGCGTGCACCCTGGAGCGCGGGACCTCCTGGGCGAGCGCGAGCGCGATGGCGCCGGAGCCGGTGCACAGGTCGACGATCAGCGGCTCGACGACGTCCATCGCGCGCACGGCGTCTATGGCCCAGCCGACGACCGACTCGGTCTCCGGGCGCGGTACGAACACGCCCGGCCCGACCTGGAGTTCCAGGTACCGGAAGAAGGCGCGCCCGGTGATGTGCTGGAGCGGCTCGCGGGCCTCGCGGCGGGCGATGACCTCCCAGTAGCGGGCGTCGAAGTCCACGTCCTTGACGGTGTGCAGCGTGCCCCGCTTCACACCGTGCACGAACGCGGCGAGCTCCTCCGCGTCGTTGCGCGGCGAGGGCACGCCCGCGGCGGCCAGCCGCTGGGTGGCCTGGGCCACCTCCGCGAGCAGCAAGCTGCGGGGGCTCGGGGGCCGTCCCCCAATGTTCTGCTGCACGCTGGTCCTCCGGTACTCGTCACTCGTACGGGGCTCGTACGAGGCTTACGCCGCCGCGAGCTTCGCTGCGGAGTCCGCGTCGACACAGGCCTGGATGACGGCGTCGAGGTCGCCGTCCAGCACCTGGTCGAGGTTGTACGCCTTGAAGCCGACGCGGTGGTCCGAGAGGCGATTCTCCGGGAAGTTGTACGTACGGATCTTCTCGGAGCGGTCGACGGTGCGGACCTGGCTGCGGCGGGCGTCGGCGGCTTCCTGCTCCGCTGCCTCCACTGCTGCCGCGAGGAGCCTGGAGCGCAGGATACGCATCGCCTGCTCCTTGTTCTGGAGCTGGCTCTTCTCGTTCTGGCAGGAGGCGACGACTCCGGTGGGCACGTGCGTGATGCGCACCGCCGAGTCGGTCGTGTTGACGGACTGGCCGCCGGGACCGGAGGAGCGGTACACGTCGATGCGGAGGTCGTTCGGATTGATCTCGACGTCGACCTCTTCCGCTTCCGGGGTCACGAGGACGCCGGCGGCGGAGGTGTGGATACGGCCCTGGGACTCGGTCGCGGGCACCCGCTGCACGCGGTGCACCCCGCCCTCGTACTTCAGGCGGGCCCAGACGCCCTGGCCGGGCTCGGTGGCACCCTGGCCGCCCTTGGTCTTCACGGCGACCTGGACGTCCTTGTAGCCGCCCAGCTCGGACTCGGTGGCGTCGATGATCTCGGTCTTCCAGCCGACGCGCTCGGCGTACCGGAGATACATCCGAAGGAGGTCCCCGGCGAACAGGGCGGACTCGTCGCCGCCGGCGCCGGCCTTGACCTCCAGGATGACGTCCTTGTCGTCGTTGGGGTCACGCGGAACGAGCAGCAGGCGCAGCTTGTCGGTCAGCTCCTCGCGCAGCTTCTCCAGTTCCTTGACCTCGGCGGCGAAGTCGGGGTCGTCGGCGGCGAACTCCTTCGCCGTGCCGATGTCGTCCCCGGTCTGCTTCCAGGAGCGGTACGTCCCGACGATCGGGGTCAGCTCGGCGTAGCGCTTGTTGAGCTTGCGCGCGTTGGCCTGGTCGGCGTGGACCGACGGGTCGGCGAGCTTCTTCTCCAGGTCGGCGTGCTCGGTGAGCAGATCCTCGACGGCCTCGAACATGGGGGCTCCTGAAAACGTGTGGTGCGTGGGGAAGGCGGGCGACCAAAAACGCCGGTCCAGGTACGCCCCGGAGGGCGACCGTGGACCGGCGCTGGTACCTCGCTACTTCTTGGAGCCGGCAGCGGCCTTGCCGAAGCGGGCCTCGAAGCGGGCCACGCGGCCACCGGTGTCGAGGATCTTCTGCTTGCCCGTGTAGAACGGGTGGCACTCGGAGCAGACCTCGGCGCGGATGGTGCCGCTCGTGATCGTGCTGCGGGTGGTGAACGACGCGCCACAGGTGCAGCTGACCTGCGTCTCGACGTACTCGGGGTGGACTTCGCGCTTCAAGGGGTTCTCCTAGGTTCGGGAGGGCTCCGGGTCGCCGCCGCGGGGTGCGGGTGCGTGAACCGGGGCCGACGTACCAGTCTGCCAGGACTGGGCGCATCCCCCAAAACCGGGGGTGGGGGTTGGATATTCCCCGGGGGCGCTTCAGGGGGTGGTGAGCGGCGTTCGTGGGCGGGTGCGGGTCCGCTGTGGCTTGTCGCGCAGTTCCCCGCGCCCCTGGAAACGGGGGCTGCGCCCCCTGTTTCCAGGCCTCTAGCTCACCACGCCCGCCGCGTCGCCCTTTGCCGTGCCCCTGGTCGCCGCTGCGGGGATGGGGCGGTCGGCCTTCAGGGCCGTCCAGACCAGTTTGGACTTGGCCGTGTCCACTATCACCCTGTTGCGGTTGGCCGGGTCGTACTCGACCGGCATGGTGACCATGGTCATGTGGGACGAGCTGATGCTCTTCAGGCCCGTCGCGAAGGATGCCAGGGAGCGGACCGAGCCGAGGTCGGAGTCGGTGGTGACGGCCTTGGTGGCGGTGTCGGCCAGGTCGAAGAGCTTCTTGGGGTTGGTGAGGACCCCTACGTGCTTGATCTGGTCGACCAGGGCCTTGATGAACGCCTGCTGGAGCTGGATGCGGCCCAGGTCGGAGCCGTCGCCGACGCCGTGTCGGGTGCGGACCAGGCCGAGGGCCTGCCTGCCGTTCAGCCGGTGCGTGCCGGCCTTCAGGTTCAGGTGGCTGTCGGTGTCCCTGATGTCCTTCGTCGTGGTGATCCCGACCCCGCCCAGCTCGTCCACGAGCTTCTGGAAGCCGGTGAAGTCGACCTCGACGTAGTGGTCCATCCGGATCCCGGTGAGCGACTCGACGGTCTTCACCGCGCAGGCGGCGCCCCCCGTGGAGTACGCGGAGTTGAACATCACGCCGGACGCCGCGTCGTGCGTGACGCCCTTGGCGTCGGTGCACCGGGGGCGGTCGACGAGGGTGTCCCGGGGGATGGAGACGACACTGGCCTTCTTGTGACCCTCGTACACGTGGACGATCATCGCGGTGTCCGCGCGGGCGCTGCCGTCGTCCGCGCCGCCGCCGAGCTTCCTGTTGGCGCCGGAGCGGGTGTCGGAGCCCAGGACGAGGATGTCCTCGGAGCCGTTGTCGACATCGGTCGGGCGGTCGGTGCCCAGGGCCCGGTTGATGTCGATGCTCTTGATGTTGCCGTTGAGCTTGAAGTACACGTAGCCGAGGCCGCTGCCGCCGAGCACGACGATGGCGGCGGCGACCCAGGCGGAGACCAGCAGCGCCCTGGAGTGCTTGCCGCGGGGTTTGCGGCGGCTGCCCCGCCTCGCCGGCCAGGCCGGATCGAGCGGCTTCTTCTCGGCGGACATGTGCTTCCTTCGGTGTCGTCCGGTCGGTTACCCCCTACTTTCAGGGCGAGTCCTGATTTCCTTCGTAACCTTCGTAACCGTCGTAACCAACCAGTCAGACGGTCATTACGGAAAAAGGGTTGCACAACGCACTGTGCCCTTCGCGTGGCGCGAAGGGCACAGTGCGTGACCGTACGGGCGGGATCTTCCTCGCGAATCGCTCGGAAGACCCCGTTCACCTGCCGATTCAGCCGATGATGTCCCACTGCTTGTAGTCGGTGCCGACGGACTTCGGTGCGCCGAAGATCTCCGTCGTGCCCTTGCCAGTGCCCGGGTAGAGGTACATCGTCCCGGCGGGCGTACGGGCCATGAGGTCGGCCTTTCCGTCGCCGGTCACGTCACCGGGGGTGACCAGGGTGTTGAAGCCGCCCCAGGCGCGCACCTTGACCCGGGCCGCGAAGGCCTGGGAGCCGGTCTTGCCGTTGCCCTTGATGAGGTACCCGACCCCGGTCTTGGTGCGGGCCAGCAGGTCGGCCTTGCCGTCGCCGTTGAAGTCGCCGTGGCCGACGATCGCGTTGTACTGGTTCCAGCCCGTGGAGACCTTCGACGGCGTCCCGAAGGTGCCGTTGCCGTTGCCCGGGTAGATCCACAGGGCGCCCGCGGAGTCGACCGAGAGGACGTCGGGCCGGTAGTCGCCGGTGACGTCGCCGGGGGTGATGATCCGGGTGCGGGACTTCCAGTTGCTGAAGATCTTCTTCGTGGCCCAGCTGCCGTCGCTGCCGTCGGGCTTGGGCACGAAGTGCATCCAGTAGACGTCGCCCGAGGCGCTGTCGCGGACCACCAGGTCCTGGTAGTCGTCCCGGTTCAGGTCGGTCTGCAGGACGACGTTGACGCCGTCCCAGTTGCCCCAGCTCTTGGCCCCGCCGAAGCCGGTGCCCGTGGAGTCCTTCTCGTAGCCGATCTTCGTGGAGGCGCGGCGCAGCCACAGGTCGGCCAGGTGGTCACCGTTGAGGTTCGCGTCCTCGACCCGCGGGTACACGGCGCCGACGTACGAGGTGACCTTCGAGAAGACGCTGTAGGCGCCCTTCTCCACGCAGTTCGTGACCCCCCACGAGACGACGCCCACGATCCTGCCCGCGACCACGAGCGGGCCGCCGGAGTCGCCGTTGCAGGGCGTGGTGGTGCCGGTGTCGCTGCCGGTGGCGGGGTTGCCCGCGCAGACCATGTGGCCCTTGATGAAGCGGGTGCCGTACTTGCCGGCGCAGGTGGCGTCGGACTGGATGGGCAGCGTGGCCGTCTTCAGGGTCTGGGAGATGTCCTGGCTGGTGGAGCTGGTGCGTCCCCAGCCGTAGACCTTGGCCTGCGTGAGCGCCTTGTACGAGGTCGTGTCACCGGCCGTCGTCATGCGGATCGGCGTGGCCGTGACGGGATACGCGAGCGTCAGGACGGCGACGTCGTTGTCGAACTTCACCGAGTTGTACGACGGGTTGTTCCACTGGCGCCAGACGCCCGTGACGGTGCCGTTCGTGTGCCCGTCGACGTCCGGAAGCGTCGAGGTGCCGGTGACGACGGCGCCGTGTGCCTTCCAGTTGAAGCCCTTGACGCAGTGCGCGGCGGTGAGGATCTTCGTCGGCGCGATGACGGAGCCGCCGCAGAAGAAGCTCACGTCGTCGCTCGTCGTGCTGGTGCCCTTGGTGTCGAGGTACCAGAGCTGGGCCATGTACGGCGCCGACGTGACGCTCGTGGTCGAACCGCCGATGATCCGCGCGCTCTTGGTGCCGCTCGCGGTGCGGGCGGTGGACGCCGTCGACTTGGCGGCCAGGGTGTCGTCGGCGGTGGCCGCGCCCGCGACGCGCTTCTCCAACTCGGCGGTGCTGGGCCCACTGTGGCCCAGGTCCGCGGTGGGCCTCGGCGGCGCGGTGGCGGCGCTCGCGGACGACATCATCAGCGCGCCGGAGACAGCGGCGGCGAGGCCCACGGCGATCACGGGTACGGCGATCCGCCCACGGCGTCTGTGGCGGCCTTCACCGGACAGGGATATACCCACTCAAGTCCCCCCTAGGGATCGTCAGTTCGGGCACATCAAGAGAATTGGCCCGAAGAGCGCGATCGTACACCTGTCGCATACGCGGCAAAGGGCCACTCCCAGAACTGGGAATGGCCCTTTGCCGATGGTTCTACGACTGTTTACCGGCGTCAGTCGTTGTTGTTGCCCGGCGTCGTCTTCTGGATCTGGAGCAGGAACTCGGCGTTCGACTTCGTCTGCTTCATTTTGTCGAGGAGCAGTTCGATCGCCTGCTGCTGGTCGAGCGCGTGCAGCACCCGGCGCAGCTTCCAGACGACACCCAGCTCGTCGCCCGACAGCAGGATCTCTTCCTTGCGGGTACCGGACGCGTCGACGTCCACCGCCGGGAAGATGCGCTTGTCGGCGAGCTTCCGGTCGAGCTTGAGCTCGGCGTTGCCGGTGCCCTTGAACTCCTCGAAGATGACCTCGTCCATGCGGGACCCGGTGTCCACCAGCGCGGTGGCGAGGATGGTCAGCGAGCCGCCGTCCTCGATGTTGCGGGCCGCACCGAAGAAGCGCTTCGGCGGGTAGAGGGCGGTCGAGTCGACACCACCGGACAGGATGCGGCCGGAGGCCGGGGCGGCGAGGTTGTACGCACGGCCCAGACGCGTGATCGAGTCGAGCAGGACGACGACGTCGTGACCCAGTTCCACCAGGCGCTTGGCGCGCTCGATGGCCAGCTCGGCGACCGTGGTGTGGTCCTCGGCCGGGCGGTCGAAGGTCGAGGAGATGACCTCGCCCTTGACCGACCGCTGCATGTCGGTGACCTCTTCCGGACGCTCGTCGACCAGGACGACCATCAGGTGGCACTCGGGGTTGTTGTGCGTGATCGCGTTGGCGATCGCCTGCATGATCATGGTCTTGCCGGTCTTCGGCGGGGCCACGATCAGACCGCGCTGGCCCTTACCGATCGGCGCGACGAGGTCGATGATGCGGGTGGTGAGGATGCCCGGGTCCGTCTCCAGACGGAGGCGGTCCTGCGGGTAGAGCGGGGTCAGCTTGTTGAACTCGGGGCGCCCGCGACCGGAGTCGGGGGCCATGCCGTTGGTCGAGTCCAGACGGACCAGCGCGTTGAACTTCTCGCGGCGCTCGCCGTCCTTGGGCTGACGGACCGCACCCGTGACGTGGTCGCCCTTGCGCAGGCCGTTCTTGCGGACCTGGGCGAGGGAGACGTACACGTCGTTGGGGCCCGGCAGGTAGCCCGACGTGCGGATGAAGGCGTAGTTGTCGAGGATGTCCAGGATGCCCGCGACGGGGATCAGGACGTCGTCGTCGGCGACCTGCGGCTCGTTCGGGCCGAACTCCTCGCGCCCGCGGCGGCCACGGCGGTCGCGGTAGCGTCCGCGACGGCCACGGCGTCCGCCGTCGAAGTCGTCGTCGTCCTGGGGGCCGTTGTCGCGGGGACCGTTGTCGCGCGGTCCGGCTTCCCGCTGCTGGCGGTCCTGACGGTCCTGGCGCTCGGGACGGTCCTGACGGCCGCCGGCCTGCTGCTGACCGCCCTGACCACCCTGCTGGCCCTGCTGCGCGCCGCGCTGCTGGGTGCCGCCCTGCTGCTCGTCGCCCTTGTTGCCCCGGCGGTCGCGGTCACGGCCGCGGTCACCGCGGTCCCGGCGGTCGCGGCGGCCCTGACGGCCGTCACCGTCGGCCTCGCCGGCCGGCGCGGTCTGCGTGTCGGTCTTCGCCTCGGCGACGATCGTCTCGGGGCTGCCGGCCTCGGCGGTGGCACGACGCCTGCGGCGCTCGGCCGGGGCATCCTCTCCCCCACGCTCGGCTTCGCTCGCGCGGGAGGGGCCCCCAGCGGGCTGGCCGGGAATCTCGATCTGCTGCTGAGGCTGGGCCACTGCCTTCTCGGCGGGCGCCTCGACGACCTGTACGGCCGCCTTCTTCTCGGCGGCGGCGGGCGCGGTGTCCTCGCCCGTACGTGCCTTGGAGGTGGCGCGGCGCCTGGGCTTGGCCTCGGCGGCGTCCCCGGCGGGGGCGGCTGCGGCCTTGGGGGTCCCGCCCCCGGCCTGCGCCTCCTTGATGACCTCGATCAACTGGCTCTTGCGCATCCGCGCGGTGCCCTTGATACCGAGGCCGGATGCGACCTGCTGCAGCTCGGCCAGCACCATGCCGTCGAGGCCGGTGCCGCGGCGCCGCCGGGAGCCGGCACCCGTGGCAGGCGCGGAGGCGTCCGTGGAGGGCGCCGCAGCGGTCTCCTCGACACGTGCGCCCATCAGATCGGTGGTGTCGCTCACGAAGGGTCCTTCCCTGGAGCGGACGTCGGCCTGTCTGGCACGGCGACCGGTTTTGCTGTCCGGCTGCGGTCCTTCATGAGTGGACCGTGCCGGGGCGGTGGTCCGCCGAAGCGGCGGAAGAGATTTCTGGTGATGGCGTTTCCCAGAACCGTGACACCGAAGCACTGTGTCGGGTGGCTTGGTCACACCGGTTCCGGAGCGTGCCCTGAATGCCGCTCAGCGCCTGCACACGACAAAACGAACGCCGTATGAAACACAGAGTGGCTTGGGGGGCTCCCGGAAGAATGTCTGTCCCGGACGGGGACTCGAAGCACCTCGCCATGGTGGGGTCGGGTGCAGACTTGAGGTTAACACTACCGGATCCAACAAACATTCCCCCTCTCCAAATCCGGCAACCGTATGTAGTTGAATGTCGCAACGTTAAATATCGCGGCGCCGGATGTCGCGGCATCGACGGTCCCAGCGCCCCGCGCGCCGCCGGCCATGGAAACCTCGAAGGCCGTAAGTCCGCTGGTACACGCCCCGTTGATGTCGTCGCCTAGCTCTCTCCGGGGGCCGCGAGCGGCAGCACGCTCGCACCCCGGGCGTCGAGTCCGAGCCGGTTGGCGGCCCAGCCCTCACCCGCCAGCCGGGAGACCTTGTCGGCGGTGGCCTCGTCCGTCAGCGCCAGGACCGTGGGTCCGGCGCCGGAGATCACCGCGGGGATGCCGTCGGCCCGCAGCCGCTCCACCAGCGCGGTGCTCTCGGGCATGGCCGGGGCGCGGTAGTCCTGGTGCAGCCGGTCCTCGGTGGCCGGCAGCAGCAGTTCGGGACGCCTGGTCAGGGCCTCCACGAGCAGTGCGGCGCGGCCGGCGTTGGTCGCGGCGTCGACGTGCGGGACGGTGCGCGGCAGGAGTCCGCGCGCCGTCTCCGTCAGAACCGGCTTCCCGGGTACGAAAACCACCGGAACGACGGAACGGGCGGGTTCCATCCGGATCGCCCGGGCGGCGCCGGACTCCATCCAGGAGAGCGTGAATCCGCCGAGCAGACAGGCGGCGACGTTGTCGGGGTGGCCCTCGATCTCGGTGGCGAGTTCGAGCAGCGCCTCGTCGTCGAGACGGCTGTCGCCGCCTATGGTGACGGCCCGCGCGGCGACGATGCCGGCGCAGATGGCGGCCGAGGAGGACCCGAGTCCCCGCCCGTGCGGAATGCGGTTGGCGCACACGATCTCAAGGCCGCGCGGCTGTCCGCCGAGCAGATCGAAGGCGGTGCGCAGGGACCGTACAAGAAGGTGGTTCTCGTCGCGCGGGAGGGTTTCGCTGCCCTCGCCCGCGATGTCGATGTGCAGCCCGGAGTCGGCCACCCGGACGACCACGTCGTCGTACAACCCCAGCGACAGGCCCAGGGCGTCGAAGCCCGGACCGAGGTTGGCGCTGGTGGCGGGGACGCGCACCCGGACGGCGGCGGCTCGGAACGCTGGACCGGCCATCGCTCGATGACTCTCCTTGAGCTGCGATGTCGTCGAAGATCTTCGATACGACACTGGAGAACGACTACGGAAGGAACTGCTGGGGACCACGGGGAGACCCTCAGGCCGCCGGGGCGGCACGGCGCCGTGGCATGCGCGGAGGCATATGCGGCGGGCGGGTTCACCCCAGCTTATCGAAGGAAGGTTCTGTGGCGACATAGGGCGCACAGGAGGCGCACGATGCGTGTCGTAAGCCCCCTGTGCACCCGCTGTGGGGAGTACCCCGGTTCAGGCGATCAGTACGCGGTCTACGCGAGTCCGAGTCGCTCGGCGGCGGTCGCGGCGTCCACCGGGACGACGACGGGCTGCGGTGCGCCCTCGGTGGCCCAGCCCGGGTCCTTCAGGCCGTTTCCGGTGACCGTGCAGACGATGGTCTGGCCCGGGTCGACCTTGCCCTGCTCGGCCAGCTTCAGCAGACCGGCGACGGAAGCGGCGGACGCCGGCTCGACGAAAACGCCTTCCTGCGCGGCCAACAGCCGGTAGGCGCGCAGGATCTCACGGTCCGTCACCTCGTCGATGAGGCCGCCCGACTCGTCGCGCGCGGCCAGCGCCTGCTTCCAGGAGGCCGGGTTGCCGATGCGGATCGCGGTGGCGAGCGTCGAGGGGTCCTTGACGATCTCGCCGCGCACGATGGGGGCACTGCCGGCCGCCTGGAACCCCCACATGCGCGGGGTGCGCCGGGCGATGCCGTCGGCGGCGTACTCGGTGTAGCCCTTCCAGTACGCGGTGATGTTTCCCGCGTTGCCGACCGGCAGGACGTGGATGTCGGGCGCGTCGCCGAGCATGTCGACGATCTCGAAGGCGGCCGTCTTCTGTCCCTCGATACGCACCGGGTTGACCGAATTCACCAGCGCCACGGGGTAGTTGTCGCTCAGCGAGCGGGCGAGGGTGAGGCAGTCGTCGAAGTTGCCGTCGACCTGGAGGATCTTGGCGCCGTGGACCAGCGCCTGGCCCATCTTGCCGAGGGCGATCTTGCCCCGCGGCACGAGAACGGCCGAGACCATTCCGGCCCGCACGGCGTACGCGGCGGCGGAGGCAGACGTGTTGCCCGTTGAGGCACAGATGACCGCCTTGGCGCCTTCCTCCTTGGCCCTGGTGATGGCCATGGTCATACCGCGGTCCTTGAAGGACCCGGTCGGGTTGGCGCCCTCCACCTTGAGGTGGACCTCGCAGCCCGTGCGCTCGGAGAGCACCTGCGCGGGGACGAGGGGCGTACCGCCCTCGCGGAGCGTCACGACCGGCGTGCTGTCGGAGACGGGCAGCCGGTCCCGGTACTCCTCGATGATTCCGCGCCACTGGTGGGTCATTGCTGGTTACTCTCCTTCAACCCGCATGATGCTTGCGACACCCCGCACGGTGTCGAGCCTGCGCAACGCCTCGACGGTTCCGCCCAGGGCGGCGTCGGACGCACGATGGGTGACGACGACGAGGGAGGCCTCGCCGTCCTTGCCCGTCTGCCGAACCGTATCGATGGATACACCGTGCTCGGCGAACACGGTGGCCACCTGGGCGAGAACGCCCGGTTTGTCGGCGACGTCAAGGCTGATGTGATAGCGGGTGACAACATCGCCCATGCCCGAGACGGGCAGCGCGGCGTACGCCGACTCGCCGGGGCCGGTGGCCCCGTTCAGCCGGTTGCGGCACACCGCGACGAGGTCACCGAGCACGGCGGAGGCGGTCGGCGCGCCGCCGGCTCCGGGCCCGTAGAACATCAGCTGTCCGGAGGCGTCCGACTCGACGAACACGGCGTTGTAGGCGCCGCGCACGGAGGCGAGCGGGTGGGTCAGCGGAATCATGGCGGGGTGCACGCGCGCGGTGACGGACTGCCCGTCCCCGGCCCGCTCACAAATGGCGAGCAACTTGATCGTGCAGCCCATGTTCCTGGCGGAGGCGAAGTCGGAGGCGGTGACCTCGGTCATGCCCTCGCGGTAGACGTCGTCGAGCCGCACGCGCGTGTGGAAGGCGATTCCGGCGAGGATGGCGGCCTTGGCGGCGGCGTCGAACCCCTCGACATCGGCGGTGGGGTCGGCTTCGGCGTACCCCAGGGCGGTGGCCTCGTCGAGGGCCTCCTGATACCCGGCGCCGGTCGAGTCCATCTTGTCGAGGATGAAGTTGGTGGTGCCGTTGACGATCCCGAGAACGCGATTCACCTTGTCCCCGGCGAGGGACTCGCGCAGCGGCCGGATGAGCGGAATGGCACCGGCGACGGCGGCCTCGTAGTAGAGATCCGCGTCGTGATCCTCGGCGACGGCGTGCAGAGCGGCGCCGTCCTGGGCGAGGAGCGCCTTGTTGGCGGAGACGACGGACGCCCCGTGCTCGAAGGCGGCGGTGATGAGGGAGCGCGCGGGCTCGATACCCCCGATGACCTCGACCACGACATCAATGTCGCCGCGTTTGACGAGGGCGGTGGCGTCGGTGGTGACGAGGGCGGGATCGATGCCTTCACGCACCTTGGAGGGCCGCCGCACGGCGACCCCGGCAAGCTCGACGGGGGCGCCGATGCGTGCGGCGAGATCGTCGGCGTGCGTCGTCATGATGCGCGCCACCTCTGAGCCGACTACCCCACAGCCCAGCAGCGCCACCTTCAGCGGACGCGTACGCATCATCCGACCTCGTTTCCTCATACCGTCTAGGTTCGACAAGTCTCACTCACCGGACTGAAGTTTCTACCCATCGTCCGGATCGTGAGATGTTTATTTCGTTTTCCGGGCGGCGAAAGACAGGAGATCTTCCGCCGCCTTCTTCGATTCCGCCGTCACCCCACGTCGAGCCGGAGCAGGTCCTCCTCGGTCTCGCGCCGGACGATCACCCGCGCCTCCCCATCCCGCACCGCGACGACGGGCGGCCGGAGGGCGTGGTTGTAGTTGCTGGCCATGGACCGGCAGTACGCACCGGTCGCCGGTACGGCGATGAGGTCGCCCGGCGCCAGGTCTGCGGGCAGGAAGGCGTCCTTGACGACGATGTCCCCGCTCTCGCAGTGCTTGCCGACGACGCGGACGAGCATGGGCGCGGCCTCCGAGGTCCGCGACACAAGAGCGACGCTGTACTCGGCATCGTAGAGCGCGGTCCGAATATTATCGGACATACCACCGTCAACAGACACATACGTCCGCAGCCCGTCGAGGGGCTTGATGGTGCCGACCTCGTAGAGGGTGAAGGCGGTGGGGCCGACGATGGCCCGCCCCGGCTCGACGGAGATACGAGGGGTGCGGAGCTTCGCTCGCTCACACTCCCGGCTGACGATCTCGGTCAACGCCTTGGCGATCTCGTGGGGCTCGCGCGGGTCGTCGGCACTCGTATAGGCGATACCGAGCCCGCCGCCGAGGTCGATCTCGGGCAGCTCGACCCCGTGCTCGTCACGAACGTCCTTGAGTAGCCCGACAACACGGTGAGCGGCGACTTCGAACCCGGACATGTCGAAGATCTGCGACCCGATGTGCGAGTGAATGCCAACCAACTCAAGCCCATCGAGCTGCAAGGCCCGCCGAACGGCCTCGGCGGCCTGCCCGCCGGCAAGCGGAATCCCGAACTTCTGGTCTTCGTGGGCGGTGGCGATGAACTCATGCGTATGAGCCTCGACCCCGACGGTGATACGGATCTGCACGCGCTGTCGCTTACCGAGGGACTGCGCGATGTGAGCGACCCGCACGATCTCCTGGAAGGAGTCGAGCACGATCCGCCCGACGCCGACCCGAACAGCGGTCTCGATCTCCTCGACGGACTTGTTGTTGCCGTGGAAGGCGATGCGATCGGCGGGCATACCGGCGGAGAGGGCAGTGGTCAGCTCACCACCAGAACAGACATCAAGATTGAGCCCTTCGTCGTGCAGCCACCGCACAACGGCCCGCGAGAGGAACGCCTTGCCGGCGTAGAAGACGTCGGCGTCGGCCCCGAAGGCGGTACGCCAGGCACGGGCCCGCTCGCGGAAGTCGGTCTCGTCGAGGAGATAGGCGGGCGTCCCGAACTCCTCGGCGAGCCGGGTGACCTCGACCCCGCCGACGGTGACGACACCGTCGGCCGTACGGGTGACGGTCGACGCCCAGACCTTCCGGTCGAGGTGATTGAGGTCGGCGGGCGGCGCGGAGGGGTGCCCCTCGGGCAGCACATCGGCGTGACGGGGCCCGGCGGGGTGTGCGGAACGGCTCATGGCGGTGCGGCTTCCTCGGCGATGTCAGAGGTATGTGAGGTATGCGGGTTTCAAAGGAATTCGGGTGCGTCGATACCGAGCAGGGACAGGCCGCCGGCCAGCACCGTCCCGGCGGCTTCGGTGAGCGCGAGCCGGGCCCGGTGGGCGGCCGAGGGTTTCTCGTCGCCGAGCGGCAGCACGGTGGGGATGAAGGCGAGCGTGGCATCGGCAAGGGTGACGAGATGCCGGGCGAGCCGGTCCGGGGCGCGGTGGGTGGCGGCACCGAGGAGAACACGGGGGTGGTCGGCGAGGGCGAGATGAAGGGGGGCCGCCGCCGGTACGTCGGTGAGGTCACCGGCGTACGCGGCGAAGCCGAGATCGGCGGCGTTGCGCCCGAGGGCGCGGGTACGGGCGTAGGCGTATCGCACCCGGAAGAGGGGGTTGCTCTCCCGCTGGACCAGATGCTCGG
>NZ_LIQQ01000134.1 GCF_001418565.1 Streptomyces graminilatus
CCCTCCCCCTCCGCGTCCGGTGCCCCGCACCCGGTTGATCTACGCTGACCGGATGCCCATAACCGTGCTCCTGGTCGACGACGAGCCCCTCGTACGGGCAGGTCTGCGGGCCGTGTTGGGGGCTCAGCCCGATATCGATGTCGTCGGGGAGACCGCGGACGGGGCCGCCGCCATTCCGCTGGTCAGGCAGCTACGGCCCGATGTGGTCGCCATGGATGTACGGATGCCGTTGATGGACGGCATCGAGGCCACGCGCGCCATTCTGCGGACCGTGCCGGAGCCGCCGAAGATCCTCGTGGTGACGACGTTCGAGAACGACGAGTACGTGTACGAGGCGCTGCGGGCCGGTGCCGACGGGTTTCTGCTCAAGCGGGCCCGGCCGGCCGAGATCGTGCACGCGGTGCGGCTGGTCGCCGAGGGCGAATCGCTGCTGTTCCCGGCCTCGGTACGGAGGCTGGCGGCCGAGTACGGGGAGGGCGGCCAGGACGGCGGGAACCGGGCCGCCCGGGCGGCGCTGGAGCGGGCGCGGCTGACCGAGCGGGAGGCGGAGGTGCTGCGGCTGATGGCCCGGGGCATGTCCAACGCGGAGATCGCCGCCCGGCTGATCGTCGGGGCGGAGACCGTGAAGTCGCACGTCAGCGCGGTGCTGGCGAAGGTCGGGGCGCGGGATCGTACGCAGGCGGTCATCGTGGCGTACGAGTCCGGATTCGTGGCGCCGGGATGATCCCGGCCTGTCGGAGAGGCCGGGGGTGCCCGGCTCTCGCCCGGATGCCCCGCGCCGAGTACGATCCGCCCAATCGCGCACCAAGCGCTCCGCCGGCTTCATCAGGGCCGCTCAGCCGGGAGGTCGTACGTTGGGGCAGCTGACCGGTGGGGATCCCTCGCTGCTGCGAAGGATCAACTCCGCGGTGGTGCTGCACGCGCTGCGTGCCACGGACTGCGCGACGCTGACCGAGATCACCCGGGTGACCGGGCTGTCCCGGCCGACCGTCGAGGGTGTCGTCGAGGGGCTCATGGACGGCGGGCTCGTCGTCGAGAAGGCGGCCGACGAGAGCGTCGCGCGGCGGCAGGGGCGGCCCGCGCGACGGTTCCGGTTCCGGGCGGAGGCCGGGCATCTGCTGGGGCTGGAGATCGGGTCCCATCGGGTCGCCGCGCTGCTGTCCGACCTGGACGGGCGGCTGCTGGGGTCGATCTCGAAGGACGTCGACGAGGCGGCGCCCGCCGACGAGCGGCTGGAGCGGCTGCGCTCCGCTGTCGCCGAGCTGCTGCGCCGGGCCGGGGTGGCCCGTGACTCGCTGCGGGCCGTCGGCGTGGCCACGCCCGGGATCGTGGAGGCCGACGGGGTCGTACGGCTGTGCACGGCGCTGCCCGGGTGGACCGGGTTGCCGCTCGGTGAGCGGCTCAGCCGGTCCTTCAAGTGCCCGGTGCTCGTGGAGAACGACGCCAACGCGGCTGCCGTCGCCGAGCACTGGAAGGGCGCCGCGATCGACTCCGACGACGTGGTGTTCGTCCTGGCCGGGCTGAGTCCGGGCGCCGGTTCACTGATCGGCGGGCGGCTGCACCGGGGGTACGGCGGGGCGGCCGGGGAGATCGGCGCACTGCATCTGCTGGGCCGGGAGGCGACTCCGGAGGCGCTGCTGTCGACCACGGGCGAGCCGCTTCCCCCACTCGACGAGGTGGCGGTCGCCGAGGTGTTCGGCCGCGCCCGCGAGGGCGACGAGCGGGCCCGCGCGGCCGTCGACCGCTTCATCCAGCGGCTGGTGCACGACGTGGCCGCGCTCGTCCTGGCCCTCGACCCCGAGCTGGTCGTCGTCGGCGGCTGGGCGGCGGGACTGGACGGCGTACTGGAACCGTTGCGCGACGAGCTGGCGCGCTACTGTCTGCGCCCGCCCGGCGTGGCCCTGTCCCTCCTGGGCGAGGCGGCCGTGGCGACGGGCGCGCTGCGTCTCGCCCTCGACCATGTCGAGGAGCAGTTGTTCGCGGTGGAGGGGACTGTGACGGCCCGGCGTTGAGGGCCCTCCAGGAACGGACCCGAGCGGGACGGACCAGGAAACCGGGCTCTGATCGGGGGCCGCAGGCACCCGTGGCCCGGTTCCGCTGTCCGGAGTTCAGGAACACCTGGAACGCCGGAGGCAGGCCGCTCGGCATCCGGAGACGGTCGGTCGGCGGATACCGCTCAACTCACCGCCGTGCCGCACCAGGGGCGGGGGCGGAGAACAGGCCGCGAACGCGGAATTGCATGACGTGGTAGGGCCATCCCTCCTTGGTGTTCCATTGGCTCACTGACAGGTGGAGGTCGTCGAGCGTCGACCCGGGAATGATGTAGCCGCCGTACAACTGGGCCACGTGGGTGTCGTCCTCGTTGCCCCAGGACGTGCCCCACAGCAGGGTGCGGCGGTGGGCGGTGCGCAGGTTGGCCGTGGGGTGGTCCGCGACCAGTCCCTCGATCCGGTAGTCGCCCTGATTGAACCAGGTCAGGATCCACCGGCCGTCGAGCAGCCGCAGGCACAGTTCACCGAACGTGCCGTCCAGGACGGGCGTGGGTGGGTTGCCCCAGGCCCAGCGGCTGTCCGGGCCGCGGCCCCATGGCTCGTAGGCTCCGGGGTCGGTCAGGCGGTCGGGACGGACCCGGTGCAGGATGACCGGCTTGTCCCGCTGGAACCCGGTGGACAGGACGTAGACGTATCCGTCATCGCCGAGGGCCCAGGTGAGCAGCTGGAACATGCCGTCGTGCACGTCCGGGGCGAACACCGCACCGGTGGGAACCCAGGTCGCGCCCGAGTCGTCCGACCGCCAGATCTCGGTGCGTACGACGTTGCCGAGCCCCTTGTTCACCATGACGTGCAGGTACATGGCATCACCGAGGGTGATCACGTCGGACGGCAGCACGGTGGAGTACTCGGGGTTGTCGTGGTCGTACGGCACGAGCTGCCGGGCTTGGCGTCCCCCCACCGCACCGGTCCAGACGACCTGCCGACCGGGCCCGTCGAAACGCCCGTACAGCGCCACGGGTGAGCGCCACCAGCCGCCGCCGACCCGGGCTTCCTCGAAGGTGTCGCCGAAGACGAACAGGAGTCGGCCGTCCGGCGTCCTTACAGGCACGCCCAGGTCGGTGGCCTCCATACGGAACCGGGTGGTGACACCGGGGCCGGTGAGGTCGGCGACCTTGGAAACGCGGAGGGGGTCTTCCGCCGCGTGCGCCGGGATACGGAGCAGGGGGCCGCCGGCGAGGGCCGCCGTGGCGGCCGCCCGGAGAAAACCGGCCCGGCTGAGGTGGACCGGGCGGATGGGGGCCTGGGGCGGACGTGGGGCGCTGTCCGGTACGCGGTCGTGCATGAACGCTCCTTCGCGGATGTGGGGACAAGGGGGTGCATCGAGGACTGTCAGGAGAGCCGGCCGGGCGGGCCGTTGAGCGGGGAACGCAGCCGGCGGGTGTGCTGTCGCTTGCACTGGCTGTCCGCTTCTGAGGTGGTGGAGGTGGGTGCCCCGCTGGAGAGCGGGGCACCCACCGGGCTCGGCATCGGGTGTCAGTTGCCGTACTGGAGGGGGCGGTAGGCCTTGTATTCGCTGCCTGCTGCCAGTCCGTAGGTCAGGGAGCGGTGGCTGGTGCCGTAGGTGCCGCGCTGTTCGTAGGCCGTGTAGGTGCGGTGGGCGTCGTCGTCCCACTTCTCGAAGATGACGACGTGGCGGGTGTTGCTGTTACCGAGGGCGTCGATGACGAGATCGCCGGGCTGGAGCTCGCTCATGGGGATGGGGCGGGTGATCCTCCTGCTGGCCAGCCCCACGGTGGTTTCACCGGGCGTGGGCAGGCCGAGTGCCATGGAGGCGTAGCCGGAGCAGTCCTGCCGGTAGCCGTCCCGCCAGTGGGCCTGCTGGTTGTAGGGCACCGGGCGTCCGTTGTTGGCGGTGAGCCAGACCGCGGCCCGTTCCAGGGTCTGCTCCCGTGAGCCTGGCTGAGGAGTCGGCGTGGTCGGAGCGGGCTGCACCGGAACGCCCGGCAGCCGGTCTTCTGGGATGTCCACCGCGACAACGGTCAGGAAGCCGGTGACGGGCTGGGTGATGTGGGCCATGAAGGTGGAGCAGGCGCTGCCCTCGCACACCCTGCGGCCGGTGTCGACCTGGTAGTCGGCCGTGATGCGGTCCTCGCCGGGGGAGGTCCGGTTGATCATTCCCACGGAGGGCGAGTCGATGCCCGGCGTGGAGTGCACCACCCAGCGTGTTCCCCAGGTGGGGAAGGAAGCGGCGGCCTGCCGGGCGGCAGGCTGAAGGGTCACGGCGCCGGCGGCGGGAGCCGCCGCGCCGGTGGTGCCGTGGGCGGGTACCGCGAGGCCGCCTGCGGCAAGACAGGCCAGGGCGAGCGCCGGCAGGAACCGGCGCAGCACGCTGGGGTGATGGGCGGGGAGCAGGCGGATGCTGTGATGGCGGGTGGTGGGCATGGAGTCCTCTTTCTTCGGGGTGTGGGTGGGTTGTCCTGACGGGCCGACGGGGTCGGCCCGTCAGGATGGAAGTAGCGCGGGTCGCGGTGCGCCAAGGCGGCGTGGGACCGGTCATTTGGCCCGCGATGGCGCTCCGGCGAGCGAGTCGGTCGTTGTCAGCCGCGCGTCGGCGGCTGAGGAGCCGACAGGCCTGTCCCCGCCGACAGCGCTAGACGCTCAACGGTTGGTCCACAGGTTCCACCTGAAGGGCCAGGTGCCATCGGCGCACTGGAAGCGGTCCCAGTGCCCGCGCTCGATGCCCTGCTGGCCGGCCGTCTGGCAGCCGCCCAGGGTCAGGTACTTGTCGCGGTGGACGTCCAGGCCGTCATCCGCCGGCACAGCCCGGCTTGATCCGGTCCGCTCGCCGGCCGAACCCACCGTGGCCGCGTGGGACCGGGCCGCCGAGGTCTCCGCGTGAGCGGAGGCGGCCGTGGCCAGAGCGGGGGTGGCCAGGGCGACGGTTGCCAGGGCGATCGAGGCCGTCATTGCCCCGATCACGTGCTTCCGCTTCTTCATGGGATTCCTCTTTTCGGTTCGTTGTCCGGTCCTCGGTGCGGGACCTGATGCACCGTTTGTAGCCGCTAATCTGTTGTTCAATTCGGGTCGTCCGACGCCGAACAAACAGATGCCGAACAATCGGCGCGACCGGGGGAAGGGTGGGAATGTGGCACGGGGAGAGAGTCCTCTGGACCCGGAGGGCGGTCCTCTGTTCGAATTCGCGGCGCGTTTACGGAAACTCCGGGAACAGGCGGGCCGTCCCACCTACCGGGACCTCGCACGGAACGCGCACTACGGGATCGCGACACTGTCCTCGGCCGCGGCGGGACGTCAGTTGCCCAGCCTGGCCGTCACCCTCGCCTATGTCCGCGCCTGTGGCGGTGACGAGCGGGAATGGAAGGTGATCTGGCAACGGACGGCTGACGCGTGCACCGGCACGGACACGTCGACCGAGACCGGCGCGGAGAACCGGCAGGGGAACAGCGCCAAGCCGCCCTATGTCGGCCTGTTCGCGTTCGGGGAGGCGGACGCCGGGTTTTTCTTCGGCCGCGAGAAACTCACCGGCGCACTCGTCGAACATTTGAAGGAAAAACGGCTTCTTGTGTTGTTCGGGGCATCGGGATCCGGTAAGTCATCGGTGCTGCGCGCAGGTGTGCTTCCCGCCTTTCCCGGTGTTTCCCCGCTTGTCTTCACGCCCGGCCCGCATCCGCTGGAGGAGTGCGCCGTCCGGCTGGCGACCCGCATCGGCACTGATTCCGGGGCAGTGCACGCATCGCTGGCTGCCGAGCCGCACACCTTTCACCGGATGGTGCGGCAGATCCTCGCCGGGCAGCAGGAGACAGGCTCCGCAGCGGACGAACTGCTCGTCGTCGTGGACCAGTTCGAGGAGGTGTTCACCGTCTGCCGCGACGCGCGGGAACGGGAGCAGTTCGTCGCCGCGCTCCTGCACGCGGCCCTGGCCCCCGACAGCCGCACTCGGGTCGCCATCGCCGTGCGGTCCGACTTCTACACGCACTGCACGCGGCTGCCCGGCCTCGTCGACGCCCTGTCCCACGCCCACCATCCCGTCGGCCCGATGACCGCCGAGGAACTGAGGGCGGCGATCGTCCAGCCCGCCGCCCGCTCCCGGCTCACCGTCGAGAGCGCCCTGCTGACCACCCTCACCGCCGACGCCCACGGCCGGCCGGGCGCGCTGCCCCTGCTCTCGCACGCCCTGCTGGAGACCTGGAAGCGACGGCGGGGCAACGCCCTCACGCTGGCCGGCTACCGCGCGGCGGGCGGCTTCGAGGACGCGCTCAGCCAGACCGCCGAGGAGTTCCACCAGGCCTTGAGCAAAAGCCGGCAGGAAGCCGCGCGGCAGCTGTTCCTGCGGCTCGTCGCGCTGGGTGAGGGCACCGAGGACACCAAACGCCGTGTGCCGAGGCGGGAACTCGACGGCGGTCCCGATACCGGGTTCGTCCTCGAACAGGCGACCAAGGCGAGGCTGCTGACCGCCGACGGCGACCACGTGGAGATCGCCCACGAAGCGTTGATCCGCTGTTGGCCGCGGCTCGGCGGCTGGCTGGAGAAGGACCGCGGCCAGGTACGTCTGCACCGCGCGCTCACCGAGGCCACCACTCTCTGGGAGTCCCTGGACCACGACCCCGACACCCTGTACCGCGGGGTACGCCTCGCCGCGGCGAAGGCCCTCCCGCCGCAGGAGCTGACCGCGCGGGAACGCGCCTTCCTCGACGCCGGCGAGTCGGCGGTACAGCGGGCGCGACAGCGCGACCGCCGCCATCTGCGCCGGTTGGCCGGGACCCTGGCCGTTCTCCTCGCGTGTGCCGCGACCGCCGCCGGCTTCGCCGTACGGGCACAGAACACGCGCGACGAGGCCGTGGCCCTCCGCGCCGCCGACGAGGCCGTGCGCCTCAGTTCGGACGATCCGTCACTGGCCGTCCAGATCGCACTGGCCGCCTACCGCCAGACCCCGCAGAAACGCACGGGGGACGCCCTGGTGAGCGCCCTGTCCGTCGCATCGGTCGGCCGCACCCCGACCGGCCCCGAAGTAATCGGGCGCGTACCGGCCGGGCACACACCGGCCGTGCCCGCCGACGGCCGCACGCTGGCCATGGCCGACGGCTCGGAGCTCGTCCTGTGGGACATGAGGAATCCACGACGGCCCCGCCGGCTCGGCACCACCGCCGGAGTCGGCCTCGGCCCGATCCAGTTCACCCGGGACGGCAGCACGCTGCTCGGTGTGGACAGCGCCGGCACGCTCTGGCTGTGGGACGTGACCGACCCGCGCAACCCCCGGGTGCTGTCGAAGCGGTCCACGGAACACACCGGAGACGTCTTCTCCGTCGACGTGCGCCACGACGGTCTCGTGGCCGCCACCGGCAGCTACGACGACACCATCCGTCTCTGGGACATCGCCGACCCGGCGCGCCCCCGCTTGCTCGACACGCTCACCGGGCACACCCGTAACGTCAAACCTGTGGTGTTCAGCCCCGACGGAAAGACTCTGGCCTCGGGCTCCGACGACCACGACGTCCGTATCTGGGACGTGACCGACCCGCGCCACGCTGCCCCCGTCGCCGTCCTCAAGGGGCACCGGAACTTCGTCGACGCCCTCGCCTACAGTCCCGACGGCCGTACGCTGCTGAGCGGGAGCGACGACCACACGGCGAAGCTGTGGGACATCAGCGATCTTCCCCGGTACCGAGAGCTGGGCGACCTTGCGAGACACGGCGACGTCGTCACCAGCGTCGCCTTCGCCTCCGACGGCCGCACGGCGGCAACCGTCGGCGTGGACAGCGCGGTGAACCTCTGGGACGTGACCGACCGCGCGCGCCCCTCCGCCCTGGCCCACCTCACCAACCCTCGCGGGACGGTCAAGCAGGTGCGTTACCTCAAGGCGGACGGCACGTTCCTCACCGTTACCGCCTACCACAGCGTCCAGACCTGGTACACCGACCTCGACCGGGCGCTCACCGATGCCTGCGACCACGTCCACAGCACCATCAGCCGCGCCCAGTGGGCCCGCCACTTCCCCCACCTCGACTACGCTCCGCCCTGCCCGCGCCGCACGTGACCCGGCCGGCCGGAACCCGGTCAGGGCGCCTGGACTTCCGGGCCGTCGTGTATTTCCACTCCCCCGGTGTCACCGAAAGTCAAGCGGCACGTGTCAGCGCGGTAGGTCGCCACGGACAGCGCGGCCGTGCGGCCCTCCGTGAAGAAGCGGGTCGTGACGACGAGGACGGGCGCCCCGGGGAGCCGGTCCAGTTCCCTGGCGTCGTCCGCGCGGGCCGAGCCGAGCTCCACGGCGCGGTCCTGGCCCTCCAGTTCGAGGCGCTGGAGTTCGCGCAGCACCGCACGCGCGCGTGCCGCTCCGGACGAGGCGTCCGTCGCCGGCAGGTCGGGCACCGAGGCGGCCGGTACGTAGAGCAGTTCGGCGGCGACCGGCCGGCCGTGCGAGACGCGGGAGCGGCGCACGGTGTGGACGGGCTCGTCCCTGCCGGTGTCCAGGGCGGCGGCCACGGATCCGGCCGGTACGGTCAGCGCGCTGTCCATGGGTTCCCAGGCGTCGTCGGCCGGGCCGCCCGGCCAGGTGTGCCGGGCCGTGCCGACGGGGACGCCCACGCGCGGCGGGGCGACGGTCGTACCGACACCACGTCGGCGCTGGAGCCGGCCTTCGAGTTCGAGCTGTTCGAGCGCCTGGCGGAGCGTGGCGCGGGCGACGCCGAAGCGGGCCGCGAGGTCGCGCTCGTTGGGCAGGATCTCGCCCACCGTGAACTCGGAGTCCAGTGCCTCACTGAGCACGGTCTTGAGCTGCCAGTACTTCGGCTCCGGCACCGTCTCCAACTGCGTGGTCCCCACCATGTCCTCCGCAATCGCCGTGGTCGGACGGCGTTTTGGCGCCCTTGTTTATTAAAGGTTGTTTCACTTTCCTGCGACCATAGGGCGGCCCCGAAGCTTGGTCAAGACCAATCAGCCTTCCTGAGGAAGGGTCAGGAACCGGACCTTCTCCGGGTTGCGGATGATGTACACGCACTGGATACGGCCGTCCGCGACATCCACCTGGAACACCGCGTCGGGCTTGCCGCCGTCCAGGATCAGCACGGCGAAGCCGCCGTTGACCTCCAGGAAGCGGAACGAGGCGTCCGCGAGGCCCTTGCCGGCGGTGCCGACGACGAAGCGGCCCACGTGGTCGGCCGACTCCAGGATCCGGCGGGGCGCCCGTGCGAGGCCGCCGCTGTCGGCGACGAGGGAGACGTCCGGGGCGAGCAGTTCCATGAGGCCCGCGAGGTCGCCCTGTTCGGCGGCGACGAGGAACCGTTCGGTCAGATCACGGCGCTGGGCCGGGTCGACGTCGTAGCGCGGGCGCCGTTCGTCGACGTGCCTGCGGGCGCGTCCGGCGAGCTGACGCACCGCCGGTTCGGAGCGGTCGAGCATGGCGGCGATCTCCGTGAACGGGTACGCGAAGGCCTCTCTGAGGACGAACACCGCGCGCTCCAGCGGCGAGAGGGACTCCATGACGACCATGACCGCGAGTGACACGGTGTCGGCGAGCACGGCCCGCTCGGCGGCGTCCGGCACGACACCGGCGGCGCCGGTGAGTTCGGTGACGTACGGCTCGGGCAGCCACGGGCCGACGTAGGTCTCGCCGCGCGCCTTCACCTGGCGCAGCCGGTCGATGGCGAGCCGGGTCGTGACGCGCACGAGGTAGCCGCGCGGTTCGCGTACCTCGGTCCGGTCGGCGCCGGACCAGCGCAGCCACGCGTCCTGGACGACGTCCTCGGCATCGGCCACCCGGCCGAGCATGCGGTAGGCGACGCCCATCAGGACGGGCCGGTGCTCTTCGAAGACGTCGTTCACGGTGTCGGTGGTCACGGTCCCATCCCAACCCGGCACCGAGGGTGCTGTCCAGCGCATTGCCGGCTGCCGCCGTCCGGGGGCTACCCGTCAGTAGTAACTGCTGACAAACTGTCTACGCAGTGCCCCGTCGACAGCTACGCAGAGACTCGTACGACGCCGAGGAGCAGCTCCATGTCCGCCACCGCCACCGCAGCCACCACTGTCACCTTCGAGGTCCCCTCGCCGTACGATCCGGCGGCCGAACCCAGGGCCGTGACCCTGTCGTACGCGCGCGTCGGCAACGGTGAGCCGCTTCTGCTGCTGCACGGCATCGGGCACCACCGGCAGGCCTGGGACCCGGTGATCGACGTCCTGGCCACCGGGCGCGATGTGATCGCCGTCGATCTCCCCGGGTTCGGCGCGTCGCCCGCGCTGGCGGACGGCTTCGCGCACGACCTGCCGACGATGACGGCCGTTCTCGCCGCCCTGTGCGAGGCGCTGGAGCTGAACCGGCCGCATGTGGCGGGCAACTCGCTGGGCGGTCTGCTGGCTTTGGAACTCGGGCGGGAGAAGCGCGTGCGGTCCGTCACCGCGCTCTCCCCGGCGGGCTTCTGGTCGCGGGCGGAGCAGCGGTACGCGTTCGGGCTGCTGCTCGCGATGCGGCGGGCCGCGCGGGCCATGCCGGTGCCCCTGGTCGAGCGGCTGTCGCGGTCGGCGGCGGGGCGGAGCGTCCTGACGAGCAGCATCTACGCCCGGCCCGGCCGCCGTTCACCCGAGGCGGTCGTCGCCGAGACCCTTGCCCTGGCGAAAGCCCGGCGGTTCACGGAGACCCTCAGGGCCGGCCGCGACCTCCGCTTCACGGACGACGTCCCCGGCATCCCGGTCACCGTCGCCTGGGGCACCCGCGACCTGATTCTGGTACGCCGTCAGGGCATCCGCGCCAAGCGGATGATCCCCAAGGCCCGCCTGATCCGGCTCCCCGGCTGCGGCCACGTCCCGATGAACGACGACCCGGCCCTGGTCGCCCGGGTGCTCCTCGACGGCAGCCGCTGACGGGGGTATCCGAGCGGCGTGTCCGAGCGGCGGCCGGGGTCGCCGTACGGCCCCTGACGGAGTTCGCGCACACCCGCGCGCGGGGCGGGGCCGTGCGACTGGTGCTGGGGTACGCGCAGTTGTCGCCCGCGCGGATCAGGGAGGGGGTTCGGCTGATGGCGGAGGCTGTCGCTCCCTGAGCGCTGCCCGCGTACCGGTTCCCTTGTCCTTGCTGGCAGTTGTTCATGTGCGGTTTGCGTGGGCGCTGCGGTGTCCCAGTAGTTGTGGCTGTGCACACTCGCCGGATCCCGCCCCCGGAGGCACGCCCCATGTCAGCTTCTTCCCTGCCCGGTCGTCGCAGCGTCCTGCGCGGTTCGCTCGCCGCGTCGGCGGCCCTGTCCCTGCCCGCCGCCATCGGTTCCGCGGCGCCCGCGTTCGCCCTGTCCGGGCGGCCGAACGCCGGATGGGGTGTACAGACAGGTGATGTGACCGCCAAGTCGGGGCTGGTGTGGGTGCGCTCCGACCGGCCGGCCCGGATGATCGTCGAGACGTCCGCCACCGAGTCGTTCCGCAACGCCCGCCGCTGGCACGGCCCGCGGCTCGGCCCCGACACCGACTTCACGGGTACGACGCGCCTGCACGGGCTGCCGTCGGGCGAGCAGATCCACTACCGCGTGCTCCTCGCCGACCCGGACGACCCGCGCCGTACCGGTGAGCCGGTGACCGGCACCTTCCGTACGGCGTCGGCGCGGCGGCGCGACGGGGTGCGGTTCCTGTGGTCGGGGGACCTGGCGGGGCAGGGCTGGGGCATCAACCCGGACCTCGGCGGCTACCGGATCTATGACGCGATGGGCAAGCTCGACCCCGACTTCTTCCTGTGCAGCGGCGACAACATCTACGCCGACGGCCCGATCGCCGCGACCGCCGCGCTGCCCGACGGCTCCACCTGGCGGAACATCACGACCGAGGAGAAGTCGAAGGTCGCGGAGACGCTGGCCGAGTTCCGCGGCAACTTCCGCTACAACCTGCTCGACGAGAACCTCCGGCGGTTCAACGCCCAGGTCCCGTCGATCATCCAGTGGGACGACCACGAGGTGCGCAACAACTGGTACCCGGGTGAGCGGATCTCCGAGTCGGACACCCGTTACACGGAGAAGAGCGTCGACGTCCTCGCGGGCCGGGCCCGGCGGGCGTTCAGTGAGTACTTCCCGGTCTCCACGCTCCGGCCGGGCGCCAAGGAGGGCCGCGTCCACCGCGTACTGCGCCAGGGGCCGCTGCTCGACGTGTTCGTCCTCGACATGCGGACGTACCGCAACGCCAACTCGCCCGACGGCCAGAGCGTCGACCCGCAGGGCATCCTCGGCGCCGAGCAGCTGGAGTGGCTCAAGCGGGAGCTGTCCCGCTCGCGTGCCGTGTGGAAGGTGATCGCCGCCGACATGCCGCTGGGCCTGGTCGTGCCGGACACCACCGAGGGCAAGGCGAACATCGAGGCCGTCGCGCAGGGCGACCCGGGTGCGCCGCTCGGGCGTGAGCTGCAGATCGCCGAGCTGCTGCGGTTCATCAAGCACCGGCGGATCACCGGCACGGTCTGGCTGACCGCCGACGTCCACCACACCTCGGCCCAGCACTACCAGCCCGAGCGGGCCTCCTTCACCGACTTCGAGCCGTTCTGGGAGTTCGTGTCGGGTCCGCTGAACGCCGGGGCGTTCCCGGCCAGCGCGCTCGACGGCACGTTCGGTCCGGAGCGGGTCTTCGTGAAGGCGCCGACCGCGGCGAACGTCTCGCCCGCCGGCGGCTACCAGTTCTTCGGCGAGGTCGACATCGACGGCGACAGCGGTGAGCTGACGGTACGGCTGCGCGAGCAGGACGGGACCGTGCTGTTCACGAAGGTGCTCCAGCCGGGGCGCGTGGGGCAGTAGGCGCAGGCAGGACAGTAGTCGTACAAGAGTGGTACAAGAGTAAACAAAAGGGGCGGAACGCAACTTAACCCTTCGGTCACAATCCGTTCGTGATCACGCAACACCACTGGCGCATGGTGGCTGCATGAATCGAAAAGTGACCGAGGGAGCCCCTGTGGCGAACGGCCGTCCGGTACGCCAGTGGCGGCGGAACGCCGTCGAACTCGCCGCACTGCTGCGCACATGGTGGGCAGGCCGCCACGGTCACGCACCGCCGGACCACGCCGATGCCGGTACGGGCATCGAGACGGCGTCCGGCGCGAGCGTGCTGTGGCGGATGCGGACGACGGTCAAGGACGAACCGGGATCGCTCGCCGCGCTGTGCACGGCGCTCGCCGGGCGGCGGATCGACATCCTCAGCCTCCAGACGCATCCGCTGGCCCGGGGCACCGTCGACGAGTTCCTGCTGCGCGCCCCCGGCGACCTCGCCGCCGACGAGATCTCCGGAGCGGTGTCCCGGGCGGGCGGCACCGGGACGTGGATCGAGCGGGCCGACGCCCACGATCTCGTCGACGCGCCGACCCGGGTGCTGGGTCTGGCCACCCGTACGGCCCTGGACGCGGCCGAACTGCCGCTCGCGCTGCGCCAGTTGCTTGGGCGCTGCACGATCCGGTCGGTGCCCGGCGGTGACCCGGCGGCGCAGGAGGGCGTACCGGTCGGGGGCGCTCTGGAGGAGACGGACACGGTGATGCGGCTGCGCGCACCGGAAGGCGGAGTGATCACCGTGGAGCGGCCGTATCTGCCGTTCACCCCTACCGAGTTCGCCCGCGCGCGGGCGCTGGTGGAGCTGGACGCGCGGCTCGGTCCCCGGGTGCCGCACGGCCATGACGTACTGACGCTGCCCCGGGGCAACGCCATCACCGTACGGCGGGCCGACGCGCGCGACCTGGAGGCGGCGAAGGCGATGCACGAGCGCTGCTCGCCGCGCACCCTCTCGCTGCGCTACCACGGCCCGATGGGCGAGGCCGACCGCTACCTGAACCACCTGCTCAGCCCGCGCTACGGCCGCACGCTCGCCGTACAGACCGCGTCAGGGCAGATCGTCGCCCTCGGGCACCTGCTCTGGGACGGCGACGAGACCGAGATAGCGCTCATCGTCGAGGACGAGTGGCAGCGGCGCGGTATCGGCGGCGAACTCCTGCGCCGGCTGGTGGCGATGGCGCGCGAGGCGAACTGCGAGCACGTGTACGCCGTCACGCAGTCCTCCAACACCGGCATGGTCGCCGCGATGCGCGGCCTCGGCCTGCCCCTCGACTACCAGATCGAGGAGGGCACCCTCGTCATCACGGCCCGCCTGGACACGGCCCCGGCCGCCTCCTCGCGCCCGTACGACCACAGCGCACGGGACTGATCCGACCGAGCATCTGTGCGACCGGCCCGGCGGCCTCCGCCGGGCCGGTGGCGCGTTCAGGCGGGTCCCGGCTCGTTCCGGCACGAATCCGGGTGACGCC
>NZ_LIQQ01000135.1 GCF_001418565.1 Streptomyces graminilatus
GTCGTCGTGGACCAGTTCGAGGAGGTGTTCACGCTCTGCCGGGATCCCGAGGAACGTGTTCGCTTCCTGGACATGCTGGTGGCCGCCCGGGCCCCGGACGCCCGGCTGCGGGTGCTCATCGCCGTACGGGCCGACTTCTACGTTCGGTGCGCCGAGCACCGCGGCCTCGCCGACGCCCTGTCCGGTGCCGGGCTGGTGCTCGGCCCGATGACGGCGGACGAGCTGCGCGAGGCGGTGACCGGACCGGCCCAGGCGGCCGGGCTGCTGGTGGAACGGGAGTTGACGGCCCGCCTGGTGGACGAACTGGTGGACGAGCCCGGCGGACTGCCGATGCTCTCGCACGCCCTGCTGGAGACCTGGCGCCGCCGCCGCAGCCGGATGCTGACCCTCGCCGGGTACGAGGCGGCGGGCGGGGTGCGCGGCGCGATCGCCACGAGCGCGGAGACGGTGTACGCGAGCCTCTCCCCGGAACAGGCGCGGGCGGCGCGGATGCTGCTGCTGCGGATGGTCGAGCCCGGCCAGGGCACCTCCGACACCCGCCGCCCGCTAACCCGCACCGAACTCGACGAGTGGGCGAACCCCGACGTCCCGGCGGTGATGGAGCGGCTGGCCCGGGCCCGGCTGCTGACCATGGACGAGGACGGCGTGCAGTTCGCCCATGAGGCGCTGCTGACCTGCTGGCCCCGGCTGCACGGCTGGATCGAGGAGGACCGGGAACGGCTGCGCCACCACCGGGCCCTGGCCGAGGCCACCCGGGTCTGGCTGGAGGACAACCGCTGCCCCGGCACCCTCTACCGGGGCACCCGCCTCGCGCGCGCCGAGGAACTGTTCCCCGATCCGGCGCTGGATCCGGCGCTGACGACGGCGGAGCGGGCGTTCCTGCTGGCCGCGCTGGACGACCGTGAGGCCGAGGCGCGCACCACCGTCCGCGCCCGGCGCCGCTCACGCGTACTGACCGGTGCGATATCCGTGCTGCTCGCGGTGGCGGTGGTGGCAGGCCTGGCCGGCTGGCAGCAGTACGAGGAGGCGCAGCACGACAGCACCGAGGAAGCGGCCCGCCGCATAGCCGACGCGGCCGACTCGCTGCGCACCACCGACCCACGCGCGGCCCTCCTGCTCGGCGTCGCCGCCTGGCGCACGGCCCACCTCCCCGAAACCCACCGAGCCCTGCTCGGCTCCCTCATCCAGCCCGATTCGGACGCCTTCACCGACCCCACCCCCGGCACCCCGATCCGCTTCCTGGCGAACGCGGGCCGAACCCTGGTGAGCGTGAGCGCAGACGCGGGCGCGGGGGCGGGCACGGGCACGGGCACGGGTTCTGGCTCCGGCCCGGGTTCCGGTACGGGTTCCGGCTCCGGGACTGGTCCGGGTTCCGGCTCCGGGACTGGTCCGGGCTCCGGCACTGGTCCGGGCTCGGGCTCCGGTTCCGGCGCGGGCACAGGCGCGGGTGCGGGGCCGGGTTCCGGCTCGGGCTCGGGCTCGGGCTCAGGCATTGGCTCCGGTGCCGAATCGGGCTCCGGCCCCGGTAAGGGCTCCGGGTCCGGCGCGGCGCCGGGCTCTGGCTCCGGGGCGGGCTCTGGCTCCGGCGCTGGCACCAGTCCTGGCACAAGCTCCGGCACCGGCCCCGCCGCAGGCAC
>NZ_LIQQ01000136.1 GCF_001418565.1 Streptomyces graminilatus
TCCCCCGCCTCTCCCACGTCCTCCCTGGCCCCGCTGACCGACCTGCTCGCCGAGCGGCTGCTGGTGGCCGACAAGGTCGCCGCGGCCAAGTACGGCACCGACAGGCCGATCGACGATCCGGTGCGCGAGCAGCAGATCCTGGACGATGTCTCCGCGCGGGCCGTCGGGCTCGGGCTCGACCCGGTGGCGGTGGCCGCCGTGTTCCGGGACCAGATCGAGGCGAACAAGCTGGTCCAGCGTGGGCTGTACGCCCGCTGGGACGCGCATCCCGAGCTGCGGCCGACCGAGCGGCCCGATCTGGTCAAGGAGGTTCGGCCGATCCTGGATCGGATCACCACCGAGTTGCTGGACGCGCTGAAGGAGACGGAGGGGGTTCGGGCCGGGTACGGGTGCGAGCCTCGGCTGCTGGCTGCCGCGGGGCGCTCCGCTTATGGGTTCCGATTGGACGGGTTGCACTTGGAGGGGCTCGGGCGGGCTGTCCGGTCTGTGTGCTGACCGTTCAGCCGTCTGAGCGGTTCGCTTGTTCTATCGCCTCGGCCAGCCGGCCGACCGCCTTGTCCTCGGTCTTGTCCGCCAACTCGTCGGCCTTGTGCGCCAGTTCGCTCAGGGACGGGGCGCCGGGAAGCCTGGTCCAGTGGTCGTCGCCCCTGCGCAGGGCGTCGGCGAAGTAGGCGGCCACCGCGGTGACCTGGAGGCGGGGCGGGGCGTCCCAGAGGGCTTTGTCGACCGACTCCGCCTCCAACTGGCCTGATTCCTCGTGGGGTTGGCGGGTCTTGGGGTCGAGCCAGCGGACCGTTGCCGTGGCCAGGTGGCCCGAGGCGGACTGCTTGGTGCGGACGGCGTAGAGCGCGGTGACCGTGTGGCCGGGGCCCACTTCTCCCCCGTCCACGCGGTCGTCGCGGAAGTCGTCGTCGGCGACGCGGCGGTTGTCGTAGCCGATCAGACGGAACTCGGCGACCGTCTGCGGGTCGAAGGCGACCTGGGCCTTCGCGTCGCGGGCCGTGAGGTCGATGTTGCGAGGGAGCTGCTCGCAGAAGACCTTGCGGGCGTCGGCCTCGTTCGAGACGTAGGTGGTGTTGCCGTCGCCCTTGTCGGCGAGCTGTTCCATCAGGGCGTCGCCGTAGTCGCTGCCGACGCCGACGCCGAAGAGGGTGATGCCGTGTTCGCGGCGGGCGTCGGAGATACGGTCGAGGATCGAGTCGGCTTCGGTGTCACCGGTGTTGGCCAACGCGTCCGAGACGAGCACGACCCGGTTGGTGGCGCCCTCGCGCAGGCCTTCGACGGCGGTGGCGTAGCCGGTGCTCACCCCTGCGCCGAGGTTGGTCGAGTCGGTCGGTTCCAGTTCGTCGATCGCGTCGTGGACCCGGTCGCGGTCGCGGTCGTCGTCGAGGCGGGTCATCGGCAGGACCGTCTCGGCCTCGTCGCTGAAGGTGACGATCGCTACCGAGTCGTCGTCGCGCAGCTGGTCCGTCATCACGCCGAGGGAGTCCTTGGCGAGGTCGAGGCGGCCGGGTTCGGCCATGGAACCAGAAATGTCGATGACGAAGGTGAGGGCGGCCGGAGGGCGTTCGCCCTTCTGCCCGGCGGTGCGGGTGGCGAGGCCGACGCGCACCAGGGACCAGTCCTCGCGGTCGGTGCGGGCGCCGTCGACGGTGACCGAGAAGCCGTTGCCGTCGGGGCGTTCGTAGTCCTGGCGGAAGCTGTTGACGAATTCCTCCGGCCGGATCGTCGACGGGTCGGGGCGGTGGCCGTCGGCGAGGGTGCGGCGCGCATAGCCGTACGAGGCGGTGTCGACGTCGAGGGCGAAGGTGGAGAGGAAGTCGGGGGGTGGGGCGAAGTCCCTTTCGCCTTCTCCTTCCCCTTCACCTTCCGTCTCGCGTTCGCCCTGTTCGCCGTCCCACTGTTCTCCGGAGCCGTTGCCCTCGGCGGGCGCGGGTGCGTAGCCCGAGCCGCCGCCGGAGTTCTGGCGACTGTCCGCTTTGCTGCTCTGGCCGCTGCCGCCGCTGTCTCCGCTGCATCCGGTGAGCAGCAGGCCGGTCGCGGCCGTCAGCGCGATCAGCGTGCCCCGCAGGTGTCGTACTCGGTGGATCCGGGTCGTCCGCTCCATCTGCCGTGCCCCCTCCGTCCGTTGACGTCGGACGACGTCAACTTCTGTGACTGTGACGGCGGAGAGAGCCGGAATGTGCGGTACGGGGTGTTGCGGATGGATCTCGAAGTGGCCACAGCGGGCGGTCGTCGAGACCGGTAGGTGATCTTCCGGTGACCTAGGAGACGACGTCCTTGCGGGCGAAACCCCGGAAGGCCAGGGCGAACAGGACCAGGGCGTACGTTATGGAGACGGCTGTCCCCTGGATCATGCCGCCCCACTCCGGGCGGGGCTGGATGGCGTCGGCCCAGGCGAACTGCCAGTGCGCGGGCAGGAAGTCGCGCCAGTCGCCGAGGGCGGTCACGGCGTCCAGGACGTTGCCGACGATGGTCAGGCCGACGGCGCCGCCGACCGCTCCGAGGGGGGCGTCCGTCTTCGTCGACAGCCAGAACGCCAGGCCGGCGGTGACCAGTTGGGACACGAAGAGGTATCCCACGACGACCACGAGTCTCTGGGCGGCCGTGCCCGCGGCGAGCGAACCGCCGGTGGGGATCTCCAGTGGTCCCCAGCCGTAGGCCGCCGTGCCGACCGCGAGGGCCACGACCGGCAGCAGGATCATCGCGGCCAGGCTCGTGCCGAGGGCGACGGCCAGTTTGGACCAGAGGAGGCGGGCGCGTGGCACGGGCGCCGCGAGCAGATAGCGCAGGGAGGACCAGCTCGCCTCCGAGGCGACCGTGTCCCCGCAGAACAGGGCGACGGGGATGACGAGCAGGAAGCCCGCGGAGACGAAGAGGTTGACGGCGACGAAGTTGGCGCCGGACGCGGTGGCCGTGTCCATCAGGGTGACCTGGCCGTTGCGCGCGCCGGGGTCGCCGCCGATCGCGAAGGCGACGACGAGGACGAACGGCAGCGCGGCGAGGATGCCGCCCATGACGAGCGTACGGCGGCGCTTGAGCTGGCGGGCCAGCTCGACGCGCAGCGGCAGTGTCCGCCGGGCGCGGTACCCGTCGGCGGTCTCCGCCCGCTCCACGAGCGCACTGGCCGTGTTCGTCGCGTCTGTCGTGCCCTGCGTGGTCATGCGGATCCTCCGATCAGGGTGAGGAAGGCGTCTTCGAGGCGTCGGTGGGGGCCCACCGACTCCACGGGCACTTCGAGGCGGACGAGTTCGACGACGAGGCGCTGGGCGCTGCCGTCCTCGGGGGCGAGGCGGATCAGGAGGCCGTCGTCGGCGCGTACGGCGGATTCGACGCCGGGCAGGGCGGCGATCTTCTCGACGACCGGTTCCTCCACCGGGGTGGTGGTGCCGACGAGCAGGGTGTCGCCCGAGCCGATGATCTCGCTGACCGGGCCCGCCTGGACGAGCTTGCCCCGGTCCATGACGACGAGGTGGGTGCAGGACTGCTCGACCTCGGCCAGGAGATGGCTGGAGACGATGACCGTGCGGCCGGCCGCCGCGTACCGGATCATGACCTCGCGCATCTCGCGGATCTGGGGCGGGTCGAGGCCGTTGGTCGGTTCGTCGAGGATGAGGAGGTCGGGCAGGCCGAGCATGGCCTGGGCGATGGCGAGGCGCTGGCGCATGCCCTGGGAGTACGTGCGGACGGCGCGCGCGAGTGCGTCGCCGAGGCCGGCGATCTCCAGGGCCTCGGCCATGTGGGCGTCCTCGGCCGGGCGGCCCGTGGCCTGCCAGTACAGCTCCAGGTTCTCGCGTCCGGAGAGGTGCGGGAGGAAGCCGGCGCCCTCGACGAAGGCGCCGACGCGGGAGAGGACGGGGGCGCCGGGGCGGATGGCGTGCCCGAAGACGCGGATCTCGCCGCCGTCGGGCTTGATGAGGCCCATCAGCATGCGCAGGGTGGTGGTCTTGCCCGCGCCGTTGGGGCCGAGGAGTCCGAGGACCTGGCCTTTCTCGACGCGGAACGACAGGTCCCGTACGGCGTACCGGTCGGCGGACTTGGCGTACCGCTTGCTCAGGTCGGTGATCTGGAGCGGGACTTCGGCCAGTTCGGGGTCGGGGGCGGCCGGTGCGGCCGTACGCCTGCGTCCGCTGAGCAGCAGGGCCAGGGCGGTCGCGGCGCCCGCGAGGGGCAGCCACCACACCCAGGCGGGCAGCCCGGCCGAGGCCGTGGTGACGCCGGGGGCGGTGGGGATCGTCAGGTCGCTCTTGACCGAGACGGTGTACGTGGCCGGGGCGACCGGGGAGGCGTAGCCGAGGTCCGTGGAGGCGAGGACCAGGCGGAGGCGGTGGCCCTGTTCGACCTCGTGGTCGATGGCCGGGAGGGTGATGGTGACGTCCTTGCCCTCCTTGGCGCCCTCGACGCGGAGGGGGGTGACGAGCTGGCCGGGCAGGACCTGCTGTCTGCCGTTGGCCGAGACGTCGTACAGCTTGGCGAAGAGGACGGCGTCGTCGCTGGTCGACTTGACGTGGACGGTGACCGTGGGGGCCCCGGTGATCCATACATCGTCAATGACCGGCGCCGATTCGAAGCGGGCGTTCTGGCCCGGGAAGTCGAGCGAGAGGCCGACGCCGAAGGAGGAGAGCTGGGACAGGCCGCCGCCCGCCGCGCCCAGACCGGGCAGGGCGGAGACGGCGGGCGGGGCGGCGCCGGCCGGGTTGTCGAACGACTGTTCCTTGCCGGTCAGGCGGAGTGCGTACTGTCCGCTCTCCAGTCCCGGGTAGGCGTTGGAGGTGGCGCCGCGCAGGGTCGTCGTCCCGTTGGTGGAGTCGATGCCGCCGACGCGGGTGACCCGGAAGGCGGGCCCGGTGTCGGCGCTCTTGTCGCCCTTCAGATACCGGTCGAACCAGGAGGCGACCCGGGACTGGACCCGGCCGGTCTCCAGGTCGCCACCGTCATGGCCGCCCGCGATCCAGTCGACGTCCACGGGGGCGCCGTTGGCCCGGATCGCCTTCGCGGCGGCGTCGGCCTGGCCGAGCGGGAAGAGGGAGTCGGTCTGGCCCTGGATGAGGAGGGTGGGCACCTTGATGCGGGCGCCGACGGCGGACGGTGACCTCGCGGTGAGGAGTTCGGTGGCCGCCGGGTCCGGCTTACCGGCCTCGGCGACCCGGTCGTACATCCGGCAGAGCGTGGGCTCGAACCGGTCGCAGCCGCCGCCGGTGTTGATGAAGATGCCGGCCCACTGTTTCTTGAAGACGCCGCCCGGGAACAGGGCGTCCGCGAGGTTCCAGTAGGTGATCGCGGGTGCGATGGCGTCGACGCGGTGGTCGTATCCGGCGGCCAGGAGGGAGATCGCCCCGCCGTAGGACCCGCCGGCCATGCCCACGCGCGGGTCACCCTTCTTGTCGAGCTGGACCTCGGGACGGGTGGCAAGCCAGTCGATGAGTCTCGAAACGTCGGCGACCTCGGCCTTGGGGTCGTTCAGCCCGATCTTCCCGGTCGAGCGGCCGAAGCCACGCGCGGACCAGGTCAGCACCGCGTACCCGTCGCGGGCGAGGTCTTGTGCCTGGGCCCGTACGTCGTCCTTGCTGCCTCCGAAGCCGTGGGCGAGGAGGACGGCGGGGCGGCGGTGGGATGCGGGACCGGAGGTGAAGTACGAGGTGTCGACGCGCACCCCGCCCCCCATGTCCATGACCCGGTCGACGCGGTGCACCGAGGGCGCGTCGTCGGAGGCGACGGCCGACCACGTACCGGCACCGGCGAGCAGGACGACGGCGGCCACGACGGCGATCAGCCACCGTGGCCGCCGGAGCCGCGCTCCCCTCGTTCCGGTCAGCCCGGGCGTTCGAAGATCCATGTGTCAACGGTACGGGCCACCACTGACATCCGGGGCAGCCGCTGGTCGGAACCTGCGGCCATCCTGGCGGAGTAGGGCACGGGGGCGACGTACAGCAGGCGCGGTAGGAGCGGGCCCTATGGGTGTGTTGAGAGTTCGGTCAAAGGTACGAAAACCATTCGCACTGATGTCAGTACTTCGACCTACAGTTCAGTAATTCCATGTCTACAAGGGACATAAATCACTGGGTGGGGACAAATGAAGCTGCGGTACACCGCTGCCTGGGTAGGGTTCACGGCGGTGACACTGGTCTCGGCCTCCGCGTGCGGCACACAGACCGTCAAGCACGCCGCCGCCAACAAGGTGGACGACAACGGCACGATCGCGGCGGCGCTGGCCCGGGCGACCGACCGGACCGAGAAACTGGGGTCCGCCGAGATCTCCGCGAGCACCGACCTGGGCACGGGCCCGATTCGCATGGAGGGCACGTTCTCCTGGGACCACGGGTTCACGTACGACGTCGAGATGGCCACCAAGGGCACGCAGATGCAACTGGTCGCGCACAGCCCGACCGTCCACGCGCTGCTCGTGGGCGGTGCCTACTACTACAGCGTCGGCCCACGGGCCTCCGGCCCCTTCAAGGGCAAGCACTGGCTGAAGATCGACGGGTCGGTCCTGCTCGGCAAGAAGGGCGCCCAGGCGATGAGCGGGGTCGAGAGTGGCGACCCGTCGGCCGTCATGGGCAGCCTCAAGTACGCGCAGGACACGAAGAACCTCGGTGAGCAGACCCTGAACGGCCGGCGCACGACCCACTACCGGGCCGTGATCGACACCGCCCGGCTGGGCAAGCTGAAGGACGTCTACGGCGACAAGGACAGCCTCCTCAACTCGATGTCCGGCGGCGCGACCTCCATCGACGTGGATCTCTGGATCGGCGCCGACGACCTGCCGGTCCGGGTCAAACAGGTGATCGGGAAGGCGACGGTCACCATGGACTTCCGGAAGTACGGAACCGCGGTCAAGGTCACACCGCCGCCGGTGGCGGAGGTCGCGGACTTGAGTGCGCTGATCAAGCGGAGGGCGGGCGGGCAGCACTGAATGAAGAAGACGGTCTTCGGACTCCGCACCTCACCGCTGCCACCGCGACGTACGAGTGCCTCGGTCTCGCTCCAGTCCCGATGAAGCCGTGCACCGTGCCGCCGGAGGTTAGCTCGTCGAGTCCCCGAGTCTCCCTCGGCTGACGTCGCGGCTCTCGCTGCGCCGCAACAGACGCTCAAGATCTCAAAAAGTGCGCATCTTAACGGTCACTTACCAGGTAGTAACTCAGGTCAGAGACAACACCCTCGAAAGAGAAGTGCCGCTTGGTCTGCCCTCGCCCAGACGACTACCAACGAAAGCAGGACGGCCTCGGCCGGTGTTTCGAATGCCGACCGAAGCCCGTTGCCATACCTTTCGGGCCAAGGAGCAAGACCGTGACACAGAACCACATCTCCACCACGACGGCCGTTGACGACGGTGCCTGTGAGAGCAACGAGCAGCCACTCACCGCTGCCCGGCGCGGCCCCGAGTGGATGACCTACTGGGGCTGCACCCCATGGTGCGTCGAAGACCACACCGACCCCGTCGCAGCGGAGTGGCACACCAGCATTCCGGTCGAAACGGAAATACGGGCCGCGAACCTCGACTCCAACAGCTACACCGCCAAAGACAACGACCTGCCGTGGCTGGCCGCGCGGATCGTCGTCTCGAACTACCTGCCTCAAGCCTACGGCCGAAAAACCCAGGTGTGGTTGGACTACGGCAAGCAAATAGCCGAGTTGTCCCCGGCCCAGGCACGGAAAGCCCTGACCGAGATGCAAGGCTTCGTTGCCCAACTGCAGGCTGTGGTCGAGCAGGCAGAGGGAATCGCGGCTGACGACTTCGAAGGTGACCCCGAGATCGCCCGCCTCGACCGTGAGGCGAGCGACCGCCGGTTCAAAGCCCGCACCGCCGAACTACGCACCGCCAAGGCGTAGGCACAACGCAGCCCCCGGGTCGGCGTCACCAATGCTGACCCGGGATCGCGATGGGTGCTCCCCGGGGACGCGATCCCCTCTTCCCGGGGTTGGCGGTGGAGGTGAGCGCCTGCCCCGAGCTCATGTGCGTCTACGCCGAGCTTCCTTGTACGCCTGCCAGAGCTCGGTTGCCTGCTCGCACTGGAACTGCCCGTACCCACAGTCCGCGCACCCCGTCAGGTGTCGCATGAAGGTCCCGTACGCCTCCTCCCCGGGAAGATGGTCGGGGACCATAAACCGCTGCGGGCGACGGATGCTGGTGCCGGAGCTGCCGCGCTTCCCCGGCTCGTTGTTCGTCATGACGCGCCGTCGCGGTGGTTGGGGTGGCGGCGCATCTCGACCTCGAACATGGTGGCGCGTCGGGTGTCCGCGGCCTCCTCCGCTTGAGCGCGCTGCCTGTCGAGGGCTGCACACACGTCACAGCCGGACGCGGGCCGTGGCGGCCTGGTCGGGTCGGGCAGTGTGATGGGCGGCCCAGGTGTCGTCTGCTGAGGTCTCATGCCCTCAGACTCCCGGACGTGCCCTGCCGCACATCAGGACAGAAGCACGGCAGTTACCGACAGCGGACAGGACAGTTTGACCGGACGGGCCACAACGGTAGGACTACCGTCGAGGGCACGCGCACGAGGGGGCACGGCCATGCCGAAGCAGCGGAACACCGTTTTGGAGTCTCTGCTCAGCGAGTTCGGCTACACGCACGAGCAACTCGCCTACGAGGTCAACCGCATCGCCCTCGACAAGTTCGGCACATCCGCGAACTGCACCGACCGGCATGTGCGCCGGTGGATCGCAGGCGAGGTGCGGTGGCCTTGGGCCAGGTACCTTCGCCCGCTCCAGGAGATCTTCGGTCGCGCCCCGGAGGCCATGGGGTTCGTTCCGCGCAAGAACACGCAGAGCACCGGCACAACTCGTCGGCCGGAACCTGCCGAGGAACACCATGCCGTGCAGCGCCGCACCTTCATCGCCGGTGCCCTCATCGCCGCGCTCGGCACCGACCAGGCGCCCCAGCGGGGGCGCCTGGGCATGGCCGACGTCGACCGGGTCCAGGGCACCATCACTCGACTCGACGCCCACTTCAACGGGCTCGGCGGCGGAGCGCTCTTCGAGGTCGCCACCGACTATCTGGTCCGGCTCCAACGCGCCCTGGATCGCTGCACGTTCGGCGAGCGCGTCGAGCGTGCCCTGTTGAAGGCCGTGGCCGACGTGGCGGCTTGCGCCGGATGGTCGGCCCACGACTGCGGGGACTACGCGAAGGCAGCGCAACTGCGCAACCAAGCCCTGCAAGCCGCCCTGTTGGCACGCGATCCGGTCGCCGTGACCCGCGCCTGGTCCGACCTCGCCGCGCAGGCCGGGCATTCCGGACGCGCAGCCGAGGCCGCACGGATCAACAAGGCCGCGCTGTCCGAGCGCCACCTGCGCACTCAGCCTCTGATCTCCGCGCTCCTCCACGCACGGCTGGCCGACTGCCTCGCGCAGATCGACGACCGGTCGGGCATGGGCCGTCAACTCGCCGCCGCCGAACGTGTCTACGACCGCGCGGACCCCGAAGGCGCCCCGAGCTGGCTGGCGTTCCTGACACCGGCGGAGCTGTCCGGACTCGGCGCGATCGCCCACCGGAGCGCCGGTCAATACACCCGCGCGGAATCACAGACAGCGCAGGCTCTCAGCCTCCTCGACGGCCGTTTCAGCCGAAATCGCGTCTACTACACGGTGCTCCTGGCCGAACTGCAACTCGCACAGGGCGACATCGAGAGGACCGCGGCGACTGTCGCGGCCGTGCCCGCGTCCGGGGTGGCGAGCAGCCGTATCGCCGCCCGTCTCGACCGGGTGGCCCAAGCGGCCCGGCAGCAGGAAGGAAACCTGTGACCACACCCACCCGACTCGGCCTCCAGAAGTACGGCCACGCGGACGCACCCGAGATCCGTGAACTTCTCCTCGACATCCACGACGAGGTGTACGAGGGCTTGGACGACCCGCTCGCCGGACGGGACGCTTTCGCCAGGTTTGTCGACCATTGGTCCGCACACCCCGGCTTCGTCTGTCTCGTCGCCTACGACGAGGGCCGGCCTGTCGGCTACGCCTACGGCGCGCCCTTGGGCCCGGCAACGACGTGGTGGGCCAAGGTGGTTCCAGCCCTGCCCCGGGCGTTCACCGAGGAGACCGGCGGAGCACGCACTTTCGCCCTGTCCGAGCTGATGGTCCGGACGCCTTGGCGGCGCACGGGGGCCTCGCGCCGGATCCACGATGCGCTGTTGGACGGCCGCCCCGAGGACCGGGTGACGCTGCTGGTGCACAAGGAACACGGCAAGGTGCGTGCGCTGTACGAGGATTGGGGCTATCGGACGGTCGGTGAGGCTGTGCCGTTCGACGGCGCCCCTGAGCTGTGCGCCATGGTGTTGGACCTGGCGTCGAAGCGCTGATCGGGTCTCCGCGGCACTCACAGGCCGCAAGAACCACCGAGGGCCCTCCGGCTCCGCAACTATCCGATTATCGGCCGCCGTTTCGTTTGCGCTCGCTGCGGCGCAGTTCGCGACGCTGTTTTCCCGGCAGTGTTGCGGCCAACTCGCCCACCAGGGAGACGTCGTGGAAAATGCCGCCCTGGCCGCCTCGGCACCACCACACCGGTGGGCCGGCGTCGTCCGGTGGGTCCTCGTAGAAGTCGGCGGTGGCCGCTGGCCAACGAACGTGCGTCCCGGTCTTGTGTTCCCAGCAGACCGGCCAGGCCTGCCAGAGCAGTTCCATGATGGTCGACTGCGCCGCGTCCGCGACCGTGGCCAGGACTGTCTCCGCGTCGTGCGGCTCCGGCGGGTCGTCCTCTTCCGGGTCCCACACGTTCACCTGATTGCCGTGCCAGCGGCCGTCGGGCATGGCCACGTAGACCTGACCCCGGTCGATTCCGCCCGGGGGCGAATGCTGCCCAGGAGGGACAACCATCAGTATCAGCGCGTCCTGGCCCGGCAGGGTCGCCATCACGTCACGGTTGACCACCGCGAGCGCGGCCTCCAGCTTCGGCCACTGGCCGGGCTCTGCCGGCCGGGGCTCCGGGTGATGGTGCCGGTCGCGACCAGGGCCGGTACTGAAATACGAAGAGTGGTTCACGGGAGCATCATTCCAGCCAACGAAGGCGTGGCTGTATCGACGAGTTGCTCCGCAACATCGCCGACGACAAGGTGGGGGGCATCCTGATCAGCGACACCGGGATGCGGCGCGTCCACCACCCCTACGACGGTGGCGCCGACGTCTTCCTCACCACGTCCGAGGAGCGGGACCGGATGCGCGATCGGCATGCCGACTGGCTTTCCCGTCATCCGTCGGGTCTCTGACCGGTGTCGGATCGCTGACTGGTTCGGATCACCGCTCCACGTTGGAGCCTTCAGGGGGACGGGAATCGCCATGGACATGAACAAGGCCGCCAGGACCGAGTGGTGGGAGAACCTGCCTGCCGGGATCCGCGACGAGATAGACGGATACGTCCTCCAGGACTCCCTGCTCATGGCGGTGAAGGTCATCACCGACATTGGCCGCGTTCCTCACGGCATTGGGGTCGGCACCGCTCAGCTGATCGCCAACGAGCGCTATGTCCACTACGGGGATCAGATTGCCCGCGCACCGGAGAGCCCTCTCGACCTCGAGTCTCTGGCGTATCGGGCGGCCGGGTGCGGGGGTCGCATCGTGGCGGTCGAGGCGATCTGGGACGGTGACACCGTCCACGACTGGTTTGTGCAGCTGCTGGCCGTCACCGCCGACCGGCCGGGAGAGGTTCAGCTGGCCACCGTCTATTGGTCGACGGCTCAGCGATATCTAGGTGAGGAAGAGACTCGCGACCCGCGCCACCCCGTAGCGGTGGCCGCCGAGCGGGCTGGTCGGGCGCTTGCCGACCATCTCTCAGTACCCTTCCACTTCGCGAGTCCTGACACCCCCGATGACGAGGCCCCGCGCTGGCAGCCCTGAGCGACGATGAGTGGCCGCCGTCTCACCCTGCGCCGCACAGCAATGCCCGCCGACCAGGAAAGTCCAGGTCAGCGGGCACGCCTAGGGGATTCTCAGTGGTTGCGCGGGAAGCCCAGGTCCACGCCCGACGGGCCGTCCGCCGGGTCGGGCCAGCGGGTCGTGATGACCTTGCCGCGGGTGTAGAAGTGGGTGCCGTCGTTGCCGTAGATGTGGTGGTCGCCGAACAACGAGTCCTTCCAGCCGCCGAAGGAGTGGTAGCCCACCGGGACGGGGATCGGGACGTTGACGCCGACCATGCCGGCCTCGATCTCCAGCTGGAAGCGGCGGGCGGCGCCGCCGTCACGGGTGAAGATCGCCGTGCCGTTGCCGAAGGGGGAGCCGTTGATCAGCGCCACGCCCTCGTCGTACGTGTCCACGCGGAGCACGCACAGCACCGGGCCGAAGATCTCGTCCTGGTAGGCCTTCGCCGACGTGGGCACCTTGTCGAGGAGCGAGATGCCGATCCAGTGGCCGTCCTCGAAGCCGTCGACCGTGTAGCCGCTGCCGTCGAGGACGACCTCCGCGCCCTCGGCCGCCGCGCCCGTGACGTACGACGCCACCTTGTCGCGGTGGGCGGCAGTGATCAGCGGGCCCATCTCCGACGTCGGGTCGTTGCCGGGGCCGATCTTGATCTTTTCCGCGCGCTCGCGGATCTTCTCCACCAGCTCGTCGCCGATCGCGCCCACCGCGACCACGGCCGAGATCGCCATGCAGCGCTCGCCCGCCGAGCCGTAGGCGGCGGAGACGGCGGCGTCGGCCGCCGCGTCCAGGTCCGCGTCCGGGAGGACCAGCATGTGGTTCTTGGCGCCGCCCAGGGCCTGGACGCGCTTGCCGTTCGCCGAGGCCGTGGTGTGGATGTAGCGGGCGATGGGAGTTGAGCCGACGAATGAGACCGCCTTTACGTCCGGGTGGTCGAGAAGGCGGTCGACCGCCACCTTGTCGCCGTGGACGATGTTGAAGACGCCGTCCGGCAGTCCCGCCTCGGCGAGCAGCTCGGCGAGCTTCATGGCCGCCGACGGGTCCTTCTCGGACGGCTTCAGCACGAAGGTGTTGCCGCACGCGATGGCCAGCGGGAACATCCACATCGGGACCATCGCCGGGAAGTTGAACGGCGTGATGCCCGCGACGACACCGAGGGGCTGGCGGATCGACGAGACGTCGACGCGCCCCGCCACCTCCGTCGACAGCTCGCCCTTCAGCTGCACGGTGATACCGCACGCCAGTTCTACGATCTCCAGGCCTCGGGCTACTTCACCCAGCGCGTCGCTGTGCACCTTGCCGTGCTCCGCCGTGATCAGCTCGGCGATCGCGTCGCGGTTGGCGTCGAGCAGCGCGCGGAACTTGAAGAGGATGGTGCTCCGCTTGGCGAGCGACGAGGTGCCCCAGGTCGCGTACGCGTCCTTGGCCGCGGCCACCGCCGCGTCGACCTCGTCGACCGTCGCGAAGGCGACCTTCGTGGTGACCGCGCCGGTCGCGGGGTCGGTGACCGGCCCGTACGTGCCCGACGCGCCCTCGACGGTCTTGCCGCCGATCCAGTGGTTGACGATCTTCGTCATGCCCAGGTTCTCCTTCACAGATGGCGGCGTCGGGTAGAGACGTGCCGTTCGTACAGCTCACGTGCCTTGACCGCCGACGGGCGGGTCGCGGTCTCGGCCACAGGAACATCCCACCAGGCCTGCGCCGGGGGCGCGCCCGACACTGTGTCTGCCGTTTGCGTCTCGACGTAGACACAAGTGGGAGTGTCGGCGGCACGGGCCTCGGCGAGCGCCGCCCGCAGCTCCCGTACCGTCTTCGCGCGCAGGACGCGCATGCCCAGGCTCGCCACGTTGGCGGCCAGGTCCACGGGCAGTGGGGCACCCGTGTACGTACCGTCGTCGGCCTGGTAGCGGTAGGCGGTGCCGAAGCGCTCGCCGCCGACCGATTCCGACAGGCCGCCGATGGACGCGTAGCCGTGGTTCTGGATGAGGAGGAGCTTGATCGCGATCCCCTCCTGTACGGCCGTCACGATCTCCGTCGGCATCATCAGGTACGTGCCGTCGCCCACCAGCGCCCATACGTGACGCTCCGGCGCCGCCAGTTTCACACCGATCGCGGCCGGTATCTCGTATCCCATGCAGGAATAACCGTATTCGAGGTGGTACTGGTCCTGCGACCTCGCACGCCAGAGTTTGTGCAGGTCACCGGGGAGGGAACCGGCCGCGTTGATGACGATGTCCGACTCGTCGGCGATCGCGTCCAGCGCGCCCAGCACCTGCGGCTGCGTCGGGCGTACGTCCGGCTCGTCGGCCTCGTAGGCGGCGTCGACGCGCTGCTCCCAGCTGTCCTTGTCCACGGCGTACTCGGCCGCGTACGTGTCCGTGACCCGGTGGTCGTGGAGAGCCAGGGCCTCAGTCAGTTGTTCCAGGGCGCTGCGGGCGTCCGCGATCAGCGGGGTGGCGGACAGCTTGTGGCCGTCGTACGGGGCGATGTTGAGGTTCAGGAAACGGACGTCCGGCGTCTCGAACAGGGTGTTGGAGGCGGTGGTGAAGTCCGTGTAGCGGGTGCCGATGCCGATCACCAGATCTGCCAGGCGGGCGAGTTCGTCGGCTGTCGCCGTTCCCGTGTGGCCTATGCCGCCCACGTCCTGGGGGTGCAGGTAGTGGAGGGAGCCCTTGCCCGCCTGGGTGGAGGCCACCGGGATACCGGTCGCCGTCGCGAACTCCGCCAACGCCTCCTCGGCTCGGCTGTGGTGGACTCCGCCGCCCGCGACGATCAGGGGGCGGCGGGCGGTACGGATCGCCCGTACGGCTTCCGCGAGTTCGTCGGGGTCGGCGGCCGGGCGGCGTACGTGCCAGACGCGGTCGGCGAAGAACTCGTCCGGCCAGTCGTACGCCTCCGCCTGAACGTCCTGCGGGAGAGCGAGAGTCACGGCACCTGTCTCGACCGGGTCGGCGAGGATTCTCATCGCTTGCAGCGCCGCCGGGATCAGGGCCTCGGGGCGCGTCACGCGGTCGAAGTATCGCGACACCGGGCGCAGACAGTCGTTGACCGACACGTCACCGGCGTACGGGACTTCGAGCTGCTGGAGGACCGGGTCCGCCGAACGGGTCGCGAAGGTGTCGCCGGGCAGGAGCAGCACCGGGAGGTGGTTGATCGTGGCGAGCGCGGCGCCGGTGACGAGGTTGGTCGCACCCGGGCCGATCGACGTCGTCACGGCGTGTGTGGAGAGCCGGTTGGACTGGCGGGCGTAACCGACTGCCGCGTGGACCATGGACTGTTCGTTGCGGCCCTGGTGGAACGGCATGTCGTCGGCGTACTCGACGAGCGCCTGGCCGAGCCCGGCGACGTTCCCGTGGCCGAAGATGCCCCAGGTCGCCTCGATCAACCGGCGGCGGACGCCGTCCCGTTCGGTGTACTGGGCGGCCAGGAAGCGTACGAGCGCCTGCGCGACCGTGAGCCTCGTCATCGGATCCCCCGTGCGGTGCGTACGTCGGCCAGGTGAACCTCCGGCGCGGGGCCGTAGCGAGCGGGGAGTCGTCGCCCGCACCTCGCTCCTGCCAGGGCGAAGCGGTCTCCCGCGCCGGAGGGGATCGGTGCCCGGGCGGTCAAGGGTGCGTGCGCGGGGTCGGTGACCGACGCGAACACCCCTTTCCTGCCCAGGAGTTGGAACTTGTCGTGCGTCGACACCGTGCCGTGTTCCGTCTGTACGCCGCTGCCGTATGCCTCGTTCATCGCGCGCCTCACAGCAGTCCGACGGCGGTGTCCACGGCGGCGGACACATCGCCGTCCGCCGGGTAGAGCAGCGAGCGGCCGACCACCAGGCCCTGGACGGTGGGGAGTTGGAGAGCGCCGCGCCACTTCTCGTACGCGCCCTCCTGGTCGTCCCCGACTTCGCCGCCGAGCAGTACGGCGGGCAGGGTCGAGGTCTGCATGACCTCGGCCATGTCGTCCGGGTTCTCGGTGACGGGCACCTTGAGCCAGGTGTACGCCGAACTGCCGCCCAGGCCCGACGCGATGGCGATGGACCTGGTGACGGCCTCGGCGGAGAGGTCGTTGCGGACCTTGCCGTCGGGGCCGCGCCGGCTGATGAACGGCTCGACGAAGAGCGGGAGTCGGCGCTCCGCCATCGCGTCTATCGCGTGGGCCGTGGACTCCATGGTGTCGAGGGAGCCCGGGTCGTCGTAGTCGATGCGCAGGAGCAGCTTGCCGGCGTCGAAGCCGAGGCGGGCGATGTCCTGGGGGCGGTGGCCGGTGAAGCGGTCGTCGAGTTCGAAGCGGGCGCCGGAGATACCGCCGCGGTTCATCGACCCCATGACGACCTTGCCGTCGAGTGCGCCGAGGAGCAGCAGGTCGTCCAGGATGTCGGCGGTCGCGAGGACACCGTCCACACCGGGGCGGGAGAGGGCGAGGCACAGGCGTTCGAGCAGGTCGGCGCGGTTGGCCATGGCCAGCCTGCGGTTGCCGACGCCGAGGGCGCCACGGGCCGGGTGGTCGGCGGCGACGATCATCAGCCGGCCGGAGTCGCCGAGGAGGGGGCGCCGGGTCCGGCGGGCGGCGGCCTCGGCGATGGCCTCGGGGTGACGGGCGCGGGTGGTGGCGAGGGCGGCCAGGTCCACGGGGGCGAGGGGGCTGATGCCGCTCCCATCGATGCCGATGGAGGTCGCGGCGGCGGATCTCATCGGACCGCTCCCGCCGCGAGGGCCGCCTCGACCTCGGCCGGGGTGGGCATCGCCGACGAGCACTCCAGCCGGGAGGCGACGATCGCGCCGGCGGCGTTGGCGTGCCGCATGATCCGCTCCAGGTCCCAGCCTTCGAGGAGGCCGTGACAGAGGGAGCCGCCGAAGGCGTCACCGGCGCCGAGGCCGTTGAGGACGTTCACCGGGAGCGGGGGCACCTCGGCGCTCTCGCCCTTGCTGTTGACGGCGAGGACACCCTTCGGCCCCTGCTTGACGACCGCCAGTTCGACTCCGGCGTCGAGAAGTGCGCGGGCGGCGGCGTGCGGCTCGCGTACGCCGGTCGCCACCTCCACCTCGTCCAGGTTGCCGACGGCGACGGTGGTGTGGCGCAGGGCCTCGGCGTAGAAGGGGCGCGCGGACTCGGGGTCCTTCCAGAACATGGGGCGCCAGTCGAGGTCGAAGACGGTCGTACCGGACTTGGCGCGGTGGGCGAGGGCGGCCAGGGTCGCCGTACGGCTGGGCTCCTCGCTCAGGCCGGTGCCCGTGACCCAGAAGATGCTCGCCTCGCCGATCGCGCCCAGGTCCAGATCGTGGGCGTCGATCTCAAGATCCGGCGCCTTGGGCTGCCGGTAGAAGTACAGGGGGAAGTCGTCCGGCGGGAACACCTCGCAGAACGTGACCGGGGTGTTGAGGCCGGGGACCGGCGTGACCCAGCGGTCGTCGACGCCGAAGTCGCGCAGGGCGTCGTGCACATAGCGTCCGAAGGCGTCGTCACCGGTCCGCGTGATCACCGCGGTGCTGCGCCCGAGGCGGGACGCGGCGACCGCGACGTTCGTCGCCGAGCCGCCGAGGAACTTCCCGAAGGACGCCACCTGGGTGAGCGGCACACCGGTCTGCAGTGGATACATGTCCACTCCGATCCGCCCCATGGTGATCAGGTCGTACGCCATCGACTTCCCTTCGCGTTTCTACGGGCGTTTCTCCGGGTCAAGCGGCCCATGCGGCTCGTCCGGCGGTCGGTACAGCGGTCCGCACAGCGGTCGGCGTGCCCCGTCCGTACGCCCGTCGGCACAGCAGCTCGCAGTCAGGTCTAGCCCGCCTCGCGGAGCCCTGTCAATACTTTGTCCGGACATTCGGACCAGACCTTGACACGTGTCCCGGCGTCGGCTGAAGCTGACGCCCATGACTACGTCGTCCCCTTCCTCCCCGTCGGGTTCCCCGCTGTCACGTATCCGGATCGGCTCAGCGCCCGACTCCTGGGGCGTGTGGTTCCCCGACGACCCCCAGCAGGTGCCCTGGCAGCGCTTCCTCGACGAGGTCTCGCAGTCCGGGTACGAGTGGATCGAGCTGGGCCCGTACGGGTACCTGCCGACCGATCCGGCCGTCCTCACCGAGGAGACGGCCAGGCGTGGGCTGAAGGTGTCCGCCGGCACGGTGTTCACCGGGCTGCACCACGGTGAGTCCGTCTGGGAGAAGACCTGGGCGCACGTCGCGGACAACGCGGTGCTCGCGCAGGCCATGGGCGCGTCCCACCTGGTGGTCATCCCGTCCTTCTGGCGGGACGACAAGACGGGCGAGGTGCTGGAGCCGGACACCCTGACGCCCGAGCAGTGGCGCAACCTGACCACGCTGACCGAGCGGCTCGGCCATGAGGTGCGGGAGCGGTACGGCCTCCGGATCGTCGTCCACCCGCACGCCGACACGCACATCGACAGCGAGGAGAACGTCACCCGTTTCCTCGACGGCACCGACTCGTCGCTCGTCTCGCTGTGCCTGGACACGGGCCACTACGCGTACTGCGGCGGCGACAGCGTCAAGCTGATCGAGACCTACGGCGAGCGGATCGGCTACCTCCACCTCAAGCAGGTCGACCCCGGGATCCTCGCGGACGTACGGGCGAACGAGGTCCCGTTCGGCCCCGCGGTCGCCCGTGGCGTCATGTGCGAACCCCCGTCCGGCGTACCGGAACTGGCCCCCGTCCTGGCCGCCGCCCAGAAGCTGGACGTGGACCTGTTCGCGATCGTCGAGCAGGACATGTACCCGTGCGAGCCGGACAAGCCGCTGCCCATCGCGCAGCGGACGCGGGCGTTCCTTCGCTCCTGCGGGGCGTGACGCTTCGCTGGATCGGCGGTTCTTTGTCTGCGGGCCGGTGGGGGCTTGTCGCGCAGTTCCTCGCGCCCCTGTCGGGGGCGTCGCCTAACGGCGTACGCCCCTTCGGTCAATTGGACACGCCGGTCCGCTGGCGTGCGCCTTTGCGTTGCTTGTGTCACAAACACTCCCCTCCTGTCACACATGTCGCGTGTACGTGGGTTCCGCGTCACACAGTGTCAACAGGCCTCGACCCAGGGTCACCTTCGGTCGTTCAGCGGGCAAAGGCTTTGTGATCGCCAAGCGCAGCGCCCGGCTCCCCCGACGGCCGACCCTGGCCGACCCCGTGACGCACGCGCAGGGAGGTGCACCCATGACCGACCGACGGCTCTGGTCGTACAAAGAGATCGCCGCGCACATCCGCGTCCAGCCGGACACCGTGCGCTCGTACCGCAAGCACGGTCTGCTGCCCGCACCCGACCACGTGGAGAGCGGAAAGCCCTACTGGTACGCCGACACCGTACGGGCGTGGGTCGCGGCCCGGCCGGGGAACCGGGGCCGCCGGGACGACTGACGCCCGACGCCCGCTCGACACCTCACCCCTCCGCTGTGCCCCACACCCCCGTGGGGCACAGTTCTTCACGGGCGGGCCGGCCTCAGCGCCACGGCTCGATGACCGTGACCCCCGCCCCCGGCGCCTTCCCCATCGCCGCCAGTGCGGCCGGGGACTCCGTCAGGGGGATCGTCGATGTCACCAGGAGGTCCGGGCGCAGGATTCCCGCCGCCACCAACTCCAGCATCGGCGGGTAGGTGTGGGCGGCCATGCCGTGGCTGCCCAGGAGTTGGAGTTCCAAGGCGACAACTCTGGCCATTGGGGCGGGTGTTGTGCCGTCCGGCGAGGGGAGCAGGCCCACCTGGACGTGGCGGCCTCTGCGGCGCAGGCCGTTCACCGAGGCCGCGCAGGTCGTCGGGGAGCCCAGCGCGTCCAGGGACAAGTGGGCGCCGCCTGACGTCAGTTCGCGTACCGCCGCTGCCGTGTCGTCGGTCGTGGCCGCGTTCACGCACTCCGCCGCGCCGAACTTCCGCGCCAGTTCCAGTGCGCCGGGGGATACGTCCACCGCCACGACCCGGGCTCCGGAAGCCGCCGCGATCATCACCGCCGACAGGCCCACCCCGCCGCATCCGTGCACGGCGACCCACTCCCCCGCCGCCACCCGGCCCTGCTGGACCACCGCCCGGTACGCCGTCGCGAACCGGCAGCCCAGGGAGGCCGCCGTGCCGTACGACATCCCCTCCGGGACAGCCACCAGGTTCACGTCCGCGTGGTCCAGTGCCACGAACTCCGCGAACGAACCCCAGTGCGTGAACCCCGGCTGGGTCTGGCGCTCGCACACCTGCTGGTCACCGGCCGCACAGGACGGGCAGCTCCCGCAGGCGCAGACGAAGGGGACCGTCACCCGGTCCCCGGCCCGCCAGGCGCTCACACCCGCGCCGACCCCCTCCACGACACCCGCCAGCTCGTGGCCCGGCACGTGCGGCAGCGCGATGTCGGGGTCGTGGCCCATCCAGCCGTGCCAGTCGCTGCGGCACAGCCCGGTGGCCTCCACACGCACCACGACCCCGTGCGGCGCGGGCACCGGGTCCGGCACCTCCCGCACCTCGGCCGGCTGCCCGTACCGCTCGAACACCACCGCACGCATGCGCCCTCACCCTCACCCTCGTCGTCCGCGTTCTCAGCGCGGTCACGGTCACAGTCGCAGTCACAGTCGCGATCGCCGCCACGGCCTTGTCGGAGATCTTGCCATTGGCACTGGATGAGTACCCCCCAGGGGTATAGTAGAGTGAAACTCACAGGGCACGTGCGCCACCGACCCGGGCGGACGAGGGCCCTTGACGACGCCTCGAAGAGGAGCAACGACATGACCGCCCAGACCGACACCCCCGGCTCCGTCACCGCCGTCTACCAGGTGACCGGCATGAGCTGCGGGCACTGCGAAGGTTCGGTTTCGAGTGAGATCACCGAGCTGGCCGGGGTCATCTCCGTGACGGCCGTCGCCGGCACCGGTGAGGTCACCGTGGTGTCCGAGGCCCCGCTCGACGAGGCCGCCGTGCGCGCCGCCGTGGACGAGGCGGGCTTCGAGCTGGCCGGCCGGGCCTGACCCCAGGGACGCGGCGACCATGACCAGTACCAGCACCGAGACCCCGGCGGTCACGCCTCATGAGGTCGAGCTGACCATCGGCGGGATGACGTGCGCGAGCTGCGCGGCCCGCGTCGAGAAGAAGCTCAACCGCATGGACGGCGTCTTCGCCACCGTCAACTACGCGACGGAGAAGGCGAAGATCGCGTACGCCGACGGGGTCGCGGTCGACGACCTCATAGCCACCGTCGTGAAGACCGGGTACACCGCCGAGGAACCGCCCCCGCCGGTCATCACGGAGAGGGATGCGCCCGCGGTCGAGCGGGACTCCGATCCCGAGTTGGCCGGGCTGCGGCAGCGGCTCCTCGTCTCCGTGCTGCTTGCCGCGCCCGTCGTCCTGATGTCCATGATTCCCGCGCTCCAGTTCGACAACTGGCGGTGGCTCGCGCTGACGCTGGCCTCGCCGGTCGTCGTCTGGGGCGGGCTGCCGTTCCACCGGGCCGCGTTCACCAACGCGCGGCACGGCGCGGCCACCATGGACACCCTGGTGTCGGTCGGCACGCTCGCCGCGTACGGCTGGTCCCTGTGGGCGCTGTTCTGGGGCGACGCGGGCCGGCCCGTGGCGCCGGGGATGCCGGGCATGGAGGGGATGGGGGTGCGGGAGAGTTTCTCGTTCACCGCCTCCCGTACGGGCGGCACCTCGGAGATCTATCTCGAGGTCGCCGCCGGAGTCGTCGCGTTCATCCTCCTCGGGCGCTATCTGGAGGCCCGCGCCAAGCGGCGCTCGGGTGCGGCGCTGCGGGCGCTCATGGAGTTGGGGGCCAAGGACGTCTGCGTGCTGCGTGGCGGGCGAGAGGTTCGGGTGTCCGTCGGCGAGTTGGTGATCGGGGACCGGTTCGTCGTACGGCCCGGGGAGAAGATCGCCACCGACGGAACCGTCGTCGAGGGGGTCTCGGCGGTCGACGCCTCGATGCTGACCGGCGAGTCCGTACCGGTCGATGTCGGCGTCGGGGACGCCGTCACGGGCGCGACCGTGAACGCCGGGGGCCGGCTGGTCGTCGAGGCCACCCGGGTCGGCGCGGACACCCAGCTCGCGCGGATGGCCCGGCTGGTGGAGGACGCGCAGAACGGCAAGGCCGAGGTGCAGCGGCTCGCCGACCGGATCTCCGGGGTCTTCGTCCCCGTGGTGCTGTTGATCGCGCTCGGGACGTTCGGGGCCTGGCTCGCTCTCACGGGTGACGCCGTCGCCGCGTTCACCGCCGCCGTCGCCGTGCTGATCATCGCCTGCCCCTGCGCGCTGGGGCTCGCCACGCCGACCGCTCTGATGGTCGGCACCGGGCGGGGGGCGCAGCTCGGCATCCTGATCAAGGGTCCCGAGGTACTGGAGTCCACGCGCCGCGTCGACACGATCGTCCTGGACAAGACGGGCACGGTGACGACGGGCCGTATGACCCTCCAGGAGGTGTACGTCGCCGAGGGCGCCGACGAGAAGCAGGTGCTGCGGCTCGCGGGCGCCCTCGAACACGCCTCCGAACATCCGGTCGCCCGGGCGATCGCGGCGGGGGCCGAGGAACGCGTCGGGCCGCTGCCGGCGGCCGAGTCCTTCGAGAACGTGCCCGGACGGGGCGTACGCGGGCGGGTGGACGGGCGCGAGGTGGCCGTGGGACGGCTCGTGGACGGGCTGTCGGGGCCGCTGCCGGAGGAACTGGCCCATGCGAAGGCGGAGGCCGAGAGCGGCGGACGTACGGCCGTGGTGGTCGCCTGGGACGGGGAGGCGCGCGGTGTCCTCACCGTCGCCGACGCGGTCCGGGAGACCAGCGCCGAGGCCGTGCGCGAGCTGCGCGCGCTGGGGCTCACTCCGGTGCTGCTGACCGGGGACAACCGGGCGGTCGCGGAGGCGGTCGCACGGGCCGTCGGGATCGAGCAGGTGATCTCCGAGGTGCTGCCGGAGGAAAAGGTCGAGGCTGTAAGGCGGCTTCAGGGTGAGGGGCGGACCGTCGCGATGGTCGGCGACGGGGTCAACGACGCGGCCGCCCTGGCCACCGCCGATCTGGGTCTGGCCATGGGCACGGGCACCGACGCGGCGATCGAGGCGAGCGACCTGACACTGGTGCGCGGGGATCTACGGGTGGCCGCCGATGCCATCCGGCTGTCCCGGAGGACGCTCTCGACCATCAAGGGCAACCTGGTGTGGGCCTTCGGCTACAACGTGGCCGCGCTGCCGCTGGCCGCCGCCGGACTGCTGAACCCGATGATCGCGGGGGCCGCGATGGCCTTCTCCTCGGTGTTCGTGGTGACGAACAGCCTCCGTCTGCGCACGTTCCGCTGAGATCATCCCGGGACCGGACGAAAGTTACCGGCAGTACGCACAAGTCGGTGTCATAGTCCCTATGGAGTCCAACGCCAGCCTCACATAAACTCTTCACAAGCCTCGCGCATCATCCTTACGCTTGGGCCCCGGTCGCGACAACCGGGATTCCGCGCACCTAAAGGACATATGCAAGAGACGCGGATCACAGTGCTGCGAACGTAACCATCGAAGGGCTTCGAAGGTCTAAGTTGGCGATGTCAGAGAGCGTCTTGGGGGGCGCCGACTGACATCTGAGGATGTCTTGGGGGACGTCCTCGGAGATGCGTTGCCGGGACACGTACACCGGGAAGCTTGAGCGGCCCACCCCAGCGTGCGCGTCCCGGCAGACCGCACCGAGCAGGAGTGCGACGAGTTTTGCTCGTTCTGCTCAAGAGCCGTCACTATGGCGGTAGCACGACCCGCACAACAACGGCCGCCCCGGCGGCCCGCACACCAGCGATAGCGAATTCAGGCGCTGTCCTCCAAACGCCCGGCCGGATCCCGTGGGGGGAATCCGCACCGGGACATGGGAAGGCGCCCTGTACGCCGGCCCGTGGGGGGACCGTCGGCAGGGCGCCTTCCGCTTTTCCGCCGAACAACTCCGGGATGTGTGGGATGGGCGCGGTCCCACCGCGCCCCCGAAGGGGCGCGGGGAACTGCGCGACCAGCCACGACGAACCCGCAGGTTCAGAACAACCGCCTACCCAGCGGAGCGTTACCGCTGCTCGACCGGCACGAAGTCCCGCTCGACGACACCCGTGTAGATCTGGCGCGGGCGGCCGATGCGCGAACCCGGCTCCTTGATCATCTCGTGCCACTGGGCGATCCAGCCCGGGAGGCGGCCCAGCGCGAACAGGACCGTGAACATCTCGGTCGGGAAGCCCATCGCGCGGTAGATGAGGCCCGTGTAGAAGTCGACGTTCGGGTAGAGGTTGCGCGAGACGAAGTAGTCGTCGGAGAGCGCGTGCTCCTCCAGCTTCAGCGCGATGTCCAGCAGCTCGTCGGACTTGCCGAGGGCCGAGAGGACGTCGTGCGCGGCAGCCTTGATGATCTTCGCGCGCGGGTCGAAGGACTTGTACACCCGGTGGCCGAAGCCCATCAGGCGGACGCCGTCCTCCTTGTTCTTCACCTTGCGGATGAAGGAGTCGACGTCGCCGCCGTTGGCCTGGATGCCCTCCAGCATCTCCAGGACGGACTGGTTGGCGCCGCCGTGCAGCGGGCCCCAGAGCGCGGAGATGCCGGCCGAGATCGACGCGAACATGTTGGCCTGCGAGGAGCCGACCAGCCGGACCGTCGACGTCGAACAGTTCTGCTCGTGGTCGGCGTGCAGGATCAGCAGCTTGTCCAGGGCGGAGACGACGACCGGGTCGAGGTCGTACTCCTGGGCCGGCACCGAGAACGTCATGCGGAGGAAGTTCTCGACGTAGCCGAGGTCGTTGCGCGGGTAGACGAACGGGTGACCGATCGACTTCTTGTACGCGTACGCGGCGATCGTCGGAAGCTTGGCGAGCAGCCGGATCGTCGAGAGGTTGCGCTGCTTCTCGTCGAACGGGTTGTGGCTGTCCTGGTAGAAGGTCGACAGCGCCGAGACGACCGACGACAGCATCGCCATCGGGTGCGCGTCACGCGGGAAGCCGCGGTAGAAGTTCTTGACGTCCTCGTGCAGCAGGGTGTGCTGCGTGATCTCGTTCTTGAAGACGGAGAGCTCGTCCACGGTCGGAAGCTCACCGTTGATCAGCAGGAACGCCACCTCAAGGAAGGTGGAGCGCTCGGCGAGCTGCTCGATGGGGTACCCGCGGTAGCGGAGGATGCCCTGCTCACCATCGAGGTAGGTGACTGCGGATTTATATGCGGCCGTGTTTCCGTAGCCGCTGTCCAATGTGACCAGACCGGTCTGAGCGCGGAGCTTCCCGATGTCGAAGCCCTTGTCGCCGACGGTGCTGTCGATCACCGGGTAGGTGTACTCGCCGTCGCCGAACCGCAGTACTACAGCGTTGTTGGTGTGCTCGCTCACGTCATCCCTCACCGACGTTGTGCCTCTTCTTCGAGGTGCCCTGACTGTCTCTACCATCCCCCATTTGGCGCAGGAGAGTGCACTCGGGGTCGACCATTGGGCCTATTGGCGGCACTGAGTGCCGCCAAGCTACTCATCCTGCCCCTCTACGCCCTGGTTCCGGAAGTGCCCTGTGACCTTTGTGACTCATTTGATCGATCATTTTTCACGACTGTTGTGACGGCCGTCACGGGAGTGACGCCCGGCGCACCGGTCCGCCGCGACGGCCACGGGCTACGAGCGCAGCCTGAAGTCCAGTGCCGTGCAGCGCCGTCCGGCCGACACCGTGCGCACCGCCTGGCCTATCGCCTTGCGTGAACCGACCAGGACGACGAGCTTCTTGGCGCGCGTGACGGCCGTATACAAAAGATTGCGCTGAAGCATCATCCACGCACCCGTGGTGACCGGGACGACCACCGCCGGGTACTCGCTGCCCTGGGAGCGGTGGATGGTCACGGCGTAGGCGTGGGCGAGTTCGTCCAGCTCATCGAAGTCGTACGGCACTTCCTCGTCCTCGTCCGTCAACACGGTGAGGCGCTGTTCCACCTCATCGAGGGAAGTGACGACGCCGACGGTGCCGTTGAAGACGCCGTTCTCGCCCTTGTCGTAGTTGTTCCGGATCTGCGTGACCTTGTCGCCGATCCGGAAGACCCGGCCGCCGAACCGCTTCTCGGGGAGGTCGGGGCGGCCCGGGGTGATCGCCTGCTGGAGCAGCCCGTTGAGGTTTCCGGCGCCCGCCGGGCCCCGGTGCATCGGCGCGAGCACCTGGATGTCGCGCCGGGGATCGAGGCCGAACTTGGCCGGAATTCGCCGTGCGGCCACGTCCACGGTGAGCCGGCCGGCCTCCTCCGTGTCGTCCTCGACGAAGAGGAAGAAGTCCTTCATGCCGTCGGTGACCGGATGCTGCCCGGAGTTGATCCGGTGCGCGTTCGTCACGACGCCCGACTGCTGGGCCTGCCGGAAGACCTTGGTGAGCCGGACGGCCGGGACCGGGCTGCCGTCGGCCAGCATGTCCCGCAGGACCTCTCCGGCGCCGACGCTGGGGAGTTGGTCCACATCCCCGACGAACAGCAGGTGCGCGCCCGGCGCGACCGCCTTCGCCAGCTTGTTGGCGAGCAGCAGGTCCAGCATCGAGGCCTCGTCCACCACCACCAGGTCGGCGTCGAGGGGGCGGTCCCGGTCGTAGGCCGCGTCTCCGCCGGGCTTCAGTTCGAGGAGGCGGTGGACGGTGGAGGCCTCGGCGCCGGTGAGTTCGGCGAGGCGCTTGGCGGCGCGGCCGGTCGGGGCGGCGAGGACCACCTTGGCCTTCTTCGCGCGCGCCAGTTCCACGATCGAGCGGACCGTGAAGGACTTGCCGCAGCCCGGCCCGCCGGTGAGGACGGCGACCTTCTCCGTCAGCGCGAGCCGCACGGCCGCCTCCTGCTCGGGGGCCAACTCGGCCCCCGTACGCCCCTGGAGCCAGCTCAGCGCCTTGTCCCAGGCCACGTCGTGGAAGGCGGGCATCCGGTCCTCCCCGGTGCGCAGGAGGCGCAACAGCTGGGCGGAGAGGGAGAGTTCCGCCCGGTGGAAGGGGACCAGGTAGACGGCCGTCACCGGTTCCGGGTCGCCGTCGGGGCCGGGGACCTTCTCCCGTACGACACCGGGGTCCTCGCCCTCCTCCGGGGGCGCCGCGAGTTCGGCGAGGCACTCGATGACGAGGCCGGTGTCGACCTGGAGGAGCTTCACCGCGTCCGCGATCAGGCGTTCCTCGGGGAGGTAGCAGTGACCCTGGTCGGTGGACTGCGAAAGGGCGTACTGGAGGCCCGCCTTGACGCGCTCGGGGCTGTCGTGCGGGATGCCTACGGACTGGGCGATCTTGTCGGCGGTGAGGAAACCGATGCCCCAGACGTCGGAGGCGAGGCGGTAGGGCTGGTTCTTCACGACGGAGATCGAGGCGTCGCCGTACTTCTTGTAGATGCGCACGGCGATGGACGTGGAGACCTCGACGCTCTGGAGGAAGAGCATGACCTCCTTGATCGCCTTCTGCTCCTCCCAGGCGTCGGCGATCTTCTTCGTGCGCTTGGGGCCGAGGCCCGGCACCTCGATGAGCCGCTTGGGCTCCTCCTCGATGATCCGGAGGGTGTCCAGACCGAAGTGCTGGGTGATGCGGTCGGCGAAGATCGGGCCGATGCCCTTGACCAGACCGGAACCGAGGTAGCGGCGGATGCCCTGGACGGTGGCGGGCAGGACGGTCGTGTAGTTCTCGACGGTGAACTGCTTGCCGTACTGCTGATGGGAGCCCCAGCGGCCCTCCATCCGCAGCGACTCGCCGACCTGGGCGCCGAGCAGCGCGCCCACGACGGTGAGCAGGTCACCGGCGCCCCGGCCGGTGTCGACGCGGGCGACCGTGTAGCCGTTGTCCTCGTTGGCGTACGTGATGCGTTCGAGCACACCTTCGAGGACGGCGAGTCGCCGCTCGCCCGTGGGGTTCCCCGCCTGTTGAGCCATGATCCGACGGTACCGGTGAGGTGTGACAACGGGCCGGGGGTGTGGGGAGAGCTGACGTCCGGGCATCACAATCCGGTCTCGGGACCGGGGTGAAGTCTTGATTAATCCGCTTGTAATCGATTCCAATCAGTCGCACGCAGGGATGTAATCGATTCCATGAACGAACCACAAGGAGGTGGTCCGGCGATGGCGAGCATCAAGGATGTCGCCGCCGAGGCGGGCGTGTCCGTCGCCACGGTGTCGCGGGTCCTGAACGACCATCCGTCCGTCAGCGCGGACGCACGCGCACGCGTGCTGGCCGCTGTCGAGGCACTGGGCTACCGCCCGAACGCCGTCGCCCGTTCCCTGCGCACCGACCAGACCCGCACCCTCGGCCTGGTCATCAGCGATGTGCTGAACCCGTACTTCACGACCCTGGCCCGCTCGGTCGAGGAGGAGGCCCGCGCCCTCGGCTACAGCGTGATCATCGGCAACGCCGACGAACAGCCCGACCTCCAGGACCACCACGTACGGAGCCTGCTGGACCGTCGTATCGACGGCCTCCTGGTCTCCCCCACCGACGGCGGCTCCCCGCTGATGCTGGACACCGCGCGCGGGGGCACCCCGATGGTCTTCGTGGACCGCTGGATCCCGGGCGTGGACGTACCGGTCGTACGGGCGGACGGGCGCGCCGCCGTCCGGGATCTCGTCGCGCACCTGTACGGGCTCGGTCACCGGCGGCTCGCGATCGTCGCGGGCCCGGCGGCCACCACCACCGGCAGCGAGCGCGTCGAGGCCTTCAGGGAGGCCCTCGCCGAGTACGGACTGCCGCTCCCGGACGCCTACATAGGGCAGGGCGATTTCCAGGCCGAGAGCGGGCGCCGTGTGACGGACACGTTCCTCGACCTGGCCGAGCCGCCCGAGGTCGTGTTCGCGGCCGACAACCTGATGGCGCTGGGCGCGCTGGACGCCGTACGCGCGCGCGGGATGCGGGTTCCGGGCGACATCGCGCTCGCGGCCTTCGACGACATCCCGTGGTTCGTGCACACCGATCCGCCGGTCACGGCCATCGCACAGCCGACCGGGGAGCTGGGGCGGGCCGCCGTCCGGGCCCTGGTCGACATGATCGAGGGCCGCCCGCCGCAGTCCGTGACGCTGGCCGCACGGCTCGTCGTACGGCGGTCGTGCGGGGAGCCCGCCGCGCCCACAGCCACCTCCGCACAGCCCCCCGTGACGAACAGGAGTACGTCGTGAGCAACCAGGACGAGTTGCTGCGCATCGAAGGCATACGGAAGTCCTTCCCCGGTGTGGTCGCGCTCGACGGCGTCGACTTCGAGCTGCGCCGGGGTGAGGTGCACGTACTGCTCGGCGAGAACGGAGCGGGCAAGAGCACCCTCATCAAGATGCTCTCCGGCGCCTATCGCCCCGATGCCGGCCGCGTCCTCGTCGACGGCGAGGAGACCCGTATCCACGGGGCGCAGGACTCCGAGCGTCTCGGGATCGCCACCATCTACCAGGAGTTCAACCTGGTCCCCGATCTGACGGTCGCCGAGAACATCTTCCTGGGGCGCCAGCCGCGCCGCTACGGGATGATCGACCGCAAGCGGATGGAGGCCGAGGCCGCCGGGCTGCTGGAGCGGGTCGGGGTGAACGTGTCGCCACGCGCGCGTGTGCGTGAACTCGGGATCGCGCGGCTCCAGATGGTCGAGATCGCGAAGGCGCTGAGCCTGAACGCGCGCGTGCTGATCATGGACGAGCCGACCGCCGTGCTCACCTCGGAGGAGGTCGAGAAGCTGTTCGTCATCGTGCGCAAGCTGCGCGAGGACGGCGTCGGGATCGTCTTCATCACCCATCACCTGGACGAGATCGCCGCCCTGGGGGATCGGGTGACGGTTATTCGCGACGGGAAGAGTGTCGGGCGGGTGCCTGCCAATACACCCGAGGACGAGCTCGTACGGCTCATGGTCGGGCGGTCGATCGAACAGCAGTACCCGAGGGAGGCAGTCGAGGCCGGTGGCGCGTTGCTCAAGGTGGAGGGGCTCACCCGGGACGGTGTCTTTCACGACGTGAGTTTCGAGGTGCGGGCCGGTGAGGTCGTCGGCATCGCGGGGCTGGTCGGGGCGGGGCGTACGGAGGTGGCGCGTGCCGTCTTCGGCGCCGATCCCTACGACCGGGGTTCCGTGTCCGTCGCGGGCGCCGGCGTGCGTGGCAACGATGTCGGGGCCGCCATGGCCGCCGGGATCGGGCTCGTGCCCGAGGACCGCAAGGGGCAGGGGCTGGTGCTGGACGCCTCCGTCAAGGAGAACCTCGGCCTGGTCACCCTGCGGGCCGCGACCAAGGGCGGTCTCGTCGACCTCAAGGGGCAGCGGGCCGCCGCCGCGAAGGTCGCCGAGCAGTTGGGCGTACGGATGACCGGGCTCGGCCAGCAGGTGCGCACCCTCTCCGGGGGCAATCAGCAGAAGGTCGTCATCGGCAAGTGGCTGCTCGCCGACACCAGGGTGCTGATCCTCGACGAGCCGACGCGCGGTATCGACGTCGGGGCCAAGGTCGAGATCTACCAGCTGATCAACGAACTGACGGCCGCCGGTGCCGCCGTACTGATGATCTCCAGCGATCTGCCCGAGGTGCTCGGGATGAGCGACCGGGTGCTGGTGATGGCACAGGGCCGGATCGCCGGTGAACTCACGGCCGCCGAGGCCACCCAGGACTCCGTGATGGCGCTCGCCGTCAGCACGAACATCGGCACGAATGCCAGTACGAACAATGGAACTACCGCTGTGGAGGGCTCCCGTGGCCACTGACACGCTCAAGAGCAACGCGGGCGCGAGTGGCGCCACGAGCGGCCTGCGCCGCGTGCTGCTCGACAACGGCGCGCTGAGCGCGCTCATCGTCCTCGTCATCGCGATGTCGGCGCTGTCCGGCGACTTCCTGACGACCGACAACCTGCTCAACGTGGGCGTCCAGGCGGCCGTGACCGCCGTTCTCGCCTTCGGTGTCACCTTCGTCATCGTCTCGGCGGGCATCGACCTGTCGGTGGGTTCCGTCGCCGCGCTGTCGGCCACCGTCCTTGCCTGGGCGGCGACTTCGGAGGGCATACCGGTCGCGACAGCGGTCGTCCTGGCCGTCGTCACCGGCATCGCGTGCGGGCTCGTCAACGGTTTCCTGATCTCGTACGGCAAACTGCCGCCGTTCATCGCGACGCTCGCCATGCTGTCGGTGGGGCGCGGTCTGTCGCTGGTGATCTCGCAGGGTTCGCCGATCGCGTTCCCCGACTCGGTCTCGCACCTCGGTGACACGCTGGGCGGCTGGCTGCCGGTGCCCGTGCTGGTGATGGTGGCCATGGGGCTCGTCACCGCGTTCATCCTCGCCCGTACCTACCTGGGCCGTGCCATGTACGCGATCGGCGGCAACGAGGAGGCGGCCCGGCTGTCCGGGCTGCGGGTCAAGAGGCAGAAGCTGGCGATCTACGCGCTGTCCGGGCTGTTCGCCGCGGCGGCGGGCATCGTGCTCGCGTCGCGGCTGTCCTCCGCGCAGCCGCAGGCCGCACAGGGGTACGAGCTGGACGCCATCGCGGCCGTCGTGATTGGTGGGGCGAGTCTGGCGGGTGGTACCGGTAAGGCGTCCGGGACTCTGATCGGCGCGCTGATCCTCGCCGTGCTCAGGAACGGCCTCAACCTGCTCTCCGTGTCCGCGTTCTGGCAGCAGGTCGTCATCGGTGTCGTGATCGCGCTGGCGGTGCTGCTCGACTCGGCGCGGCGGAAGAGCGGGGCCTCGGTGACGTCCGCCGGGGCGGCCGGTGGCGGGGACCGGCGCAGGCAGGTGCTGACGTACGGGCTTGCCGCCGTGGTCGCGGTGGCCGTCGTGGGGGCCACCTCGCTGCTGCACGGCGGCTCGTCGGCCGCTACGACCCAGAAGGTGGGGCTGTCCCTGTCGACGCTCAACAACCCCTTCTTCGTGCAGATCCGGGCCGGTGCCCAGGCCGAGGCGGAGAAGCTCGGCGTGGACCTGACCGTCACGGACGCCCAGAACGACGCCTCCCAGCAGGCCAACCAGTTGCAGAACTTCACCAGTTCGGGCCTCGGCGCGATCATCGTCAACCCGGTGGACTCGGACGCGACGGGTCCTGCCGCGCGGGCCGTGAACAAGTCCGGGATCCCGCTCGTCGCGGTCGACCGGTCGGTCAACAACGCGGACACCGCCACGCTCGTCGCCTCCGACAACACGGCGGGCGGCAGGCAGGCCGCGAAGGCGCTCGCCGAGAAGCTGGGCGGCAACGGCACGATCGTCGTCCTCCAGGGCCAGGCGGGCACCTCCGCGAGCCGTGAGCGCGGCGCGGGCTTCGCCGAGGGGCTGAAGGCCTACCCGGGCATCAAGGTCGTCGCCAAGCAGCCCGCCGACTGGGACCGCACCAAGGGCCTCGACGTCATGACCAACCTCCTCCAGGCCAACCCCGGCATCAGCGGAGTCTTCGCCGAGAACGACGAGATGGCGCTCGGCGCGATCAAGGCGCTCGGCGCCAAGGCCGGCAGGTCGGTGCAGGTGATCGGCTTCGACGGCACGCCGGACGGGCTGAAGGCGGTCGCGGACGGCTCGCTGTACGCGTCGGTCGCCCAGCAGCCCAAGGAGCTCGGGCGGATCGCGGTGGAGAACGCTCTGCGGGTCGCCGAGGGCAAGGGTGTCGAGAAGGCGGTGATGGTGCCGGTGAAGGTGGTCACGAAGGAGAACGTGGCGGCGTTCGGCGGCTGAGCCGATCCCTCCGAGCGGAGCTCCCCGAAGAGCTCCCGGAAGAGCTCCCGGAAGAGCTCTCCGAACGGGGAGAGCGAGCGGGAGGAGCGAGCGGGTACGGCCGGGCGCGCCTCCAGTCGGGGCCGCCCGGCCCTGTCCGCCGCAGGAGCCGGTCACAGGGCCGGTGACGGGGCCAAGTCACGGGACCGGGTGACAGAAGCGGACAATCGGCCGACTGCCCGGCTGTCGGCCGGTACAACTGATCTGTATGGGGAGAATGTTCATGCACGACTACGACCTGCTGGTCGTGGGATCGGCCAACGCCGACCTGGTGACCGTGGTCGAGCGACGGCCCGCCGCCGGTGAGACGGTGCTCGGCTCCGACCTGGTCGTCCACCCGGGGGGCAAGGGCGCCAACCAGGCTGTCGCGGCTGCCCGGTTGGGTGCCCGTACGGCGTTGCTCGCGCGGGTCGGGAACGACGGCCACGGCCGCCTGCTGCTCGACTCGCTGCGGGACGCCGGCGTCGACACGGTGGGCGTCCTGGTGGGCGGGGCGCCCACGGGGGTCGCGCTGATCACGGTGGACCCGTCGGGCGACAACAGCATCGTGGTGTCGCCGGGCGCCAACGGGCGGCTGTCGCCGGAGGACATCCGGGCGGCGGGGAGCCTGTTCCAGGCCGCGCGGGTGGTGTCGGCGCAACTGGAGATTCCGCTGGAGTCGATCGTGGAGACGGTACGGAACCTGTCTCCCGAGAGCCGGTTCGTCCTCAACCCGTCCCCGCCCCGCCCGTTGCCGCGTGAAGTCCTGGCCGCCTGCGACCCGTTGATCGTGAACGAGCACGAGGCCCGCGTGATCGCCGGTACGGACGCCGAGTTGGGCGATTCGCCGGAGGACTGGGCGAAGGCGCTGCTGGCGCTGGGGCCGCGCTCGGTCGTCATCACCCTGGGCGCGGAGGGCGCGCTGGTCGCCGTACGGGCCGGGGAGCGGACACGGGTGCCGTCGGTGAAGGTGGACGCCGTGGACACGACGGGGGCGGGCGACGCGTTCACCGCCGCGCTGGCGTGGCGGCTGGGTGCGGGCGAGTCGCCGGTCCAGGCCGCGGCGTACGCGGCCCGGGTGGGCGCGGTGGCGGTGACGCGGGCCGGGGCCCAGAAGTCCTTCCCGACCGCCGAGGAGGTCGAGGCGCTGTGCGGTGCCCTCCCCGGGGACAACCCCCGGACCCCCGGCCGGGAAACCGGGCCGGGAGACGCGCCCGACGACACCGTGCGAGGTGCGGTCCGGTGAGGCGGGGCGGCGTCCTGAACCGTCATCTCGCGGGCGCGCCGGCCGAGTTGAGGCATGGGCACGGGGTGCTGGTGTGCGACGCCAGGATGCCGGTCCCGGCCGGGGCGCGCGTCGTGGACCTGGCCTTCCGGGCCGGGGTGCCGTCCGGAGCTGTCGGCGGGCGCGCGGCTCGTCGTACGGACGGGTGAGGCCCGTCCGTACGCGAACGTGCTGCTGCGCTGCGGGGTGTTCTTCTAGCCCTTACGGGTTCATGGATCTACGGGTTGTACGGGGTGTAGGTGATCGAGGAGACCTTCAGGTACCTCGCGCCGTCCCCCGTGGCCCAGGTCGAGGCGTCCGGGTTGCCCGGCCAGTCGCCGCCGACGGCGGTGTTGACGATGAAGCGCATCCCGACGCCCCGGGGCGTGGTGTACCACTTGGTACCGGTGACGGTGCCGTCCACGGCGAAGTCGATGTGGTCCGGGAACCAGGTGAACGAGTACTGGTGGTAGGTGTTGGTCCAGCCGGCGGAGTTCGTCTTCGAGAACTGGGTCTGGGCGTTGTTGACGTCGTGGGAGGTCTGGTAGACCGTGTTCGGGTTCTGGCCGACGATCTCGGCGGCGTCGAACTCGGGCAGCCACGGGTTCAGATAGGCCGCCCAGACCGCGGGCAGCAGGCCCCGGCCGTTGGGCATGTTCGCGGTGAAGCTGTAAGTCCCGTAGCCGTAGAGCGCCTTGGACTCCACGCGGCCCGAGAAGTATGAGTTGCCCGACTTGTAGGTCTTGATGACGAGGGTGCTTCCCTCGTACCAGACGCAGCCGGGGACGTAGGTCTCCAGCTCGTTGTTGGCGGTCCACCGCGCGTTGATGGTGTTCCACGAGTTGACGGCCTGGGGGGATCCCCAGGACGCCGCATGGGCTCGTGGCTGTCCCAGGAGAAGCAGGGACAGCGCCACCAGGGCGACAGCTGTCAGGCGTACATGTCTGAGAAGTACGGAAGACATCGCGGCTCCATTGCTCGGATGACTTGAGGGGGGGAAGGGAGCGGCCCCCACACACTCCCTCTTCGCCGGACTGTAGGAGTCCGTTCAAGTTCTGACAAGAGGTGTGTTACGAAGTCGTTTCCTGGCTTCTGTAGTTGGAGACGCCGGATGCCGCACACCGGCCATGTCGTGACATGAACTCCCTTCGGGGTAACGGCACTTGACTGCTTGTCACAGAACCGAGTGCCGAGGGGAGAAAAACTGCGTGCCCGTGACTAGTGAAGGTTTTTGATCGCCGCGACCATAAGCGCTCATCGGGGCCACACCAGTGGGTCGCGGGTCGGCAGGGGCTTCCTCTCCAGCTCTGGGCTGAGCCGGGCCCGAGATGGAGAGGGGCACAGTTGAGCCAGGTATTCGGCCCGTCCGCGAGACGGCGAACGAAGGTGGCGGCTGCCACCGGAATCGCGTTGCTGGGCAGCCTGTTGTCGGTCACCGCACACGCCGCACCGAACCCGGTCGGCACCGCTGATCAGCGGGAACAGCGGCGGCAGATCGCACAGTACGACTACGACAGCCGCGCCGCCCTGGGTGACGGGGGCGGTCTGCCCGTGGCCTTCGGGCGCTCCGCCAACGCGGGGCCACGCCCGGCCGTCATACGGAAGCTGCGGGAGAAGCTCGGGGTGCAGGGCATCGTCGACATCGACAACGCCACCGGCACTCCGCGCCGGGTCGCCCGCACCGACGGGTTCCTGACCGCCGCCAGCAGGCGGAAGCCGGTCGCCGTCGCGCTCGACTACGTCCGCGCGCACGCCGACGTCTTCGGCCTGACCGCGCAGGCCGTCGCCGGTCTGACCCTGCGCCGGGACTACGTCGACATCGAGGGCACCCACCACCTCAGCTTCGTACAGACCGTCGACGGCGTGCCCGTCTTCGGCAACGGCCTCAAGGCGCATGTGGCGAAGGACGGCCGGCTGATCCAGGTGGACGGCGCACCCGTCAAGCACCTCCCGGCGGCCCTGGGCAGCGCCCGGCTCTCCGCCACCGCCGCCCGCGACATCGCTGTCAAGGACGTCGCCGGAACCCCGGCGAAGGTCTCGAAGGCGGCGCGGGGACCGCAGCGCACGACCGGGTTCAGCGACGGCGGCTACGTCAAACAGGTGTGGTTCCAGACCGCGACCGGGCCCCGGCTCGCCTGGGAGACGCTCCTGCTCCGCGACGGCTTCATCCACGTCATCGAGGCGAGCAGCGGCCGGGTCCTGTACCGGCAGAACATCGTGGAGAACGACGTCGGCCGGGCGTTCCCCAACTATCCGGGCGCTGCCATCGGCGGCAAGCAGCGGTGGGTGGATCTGAGCGACTGGCTGCCGGACAACTCCCCACGCCTGGACGGCTACAACGCGCACGTCTACTCCGACGTCAACGACAATGGCACCGCCGACCCGTCGGAGGAGGTGGCCCCGACCACGAACGGCACCTTCGACTACCCGTTCACCGACTTCAACAGTGCTGTCGGCGCTCCCTGTTCGGCAACCCTGAAGTGCTCGTGGGATCCGAAGACGCCCAACTCCTGGCAGGTCAACCGGGGCCAGAACGCGGTCCAGATGTTCACCTTCATGGGCAACATGCACGACCACCTGCTGGCCGATCCGATCGGCTTCACCCGTGCCGCCGGCAACTTCGACGCGGCCGACGGGGACGCCGTACAGGGCGAGTCGGACGACGGCGCGGACAAGGCCAACGGACTGCCCGACGGGGATCACGTCAACAACGCGAGCATGCACACGCCGCCGGACGGCACCCCGCCGCGCCTCCAGATGTATCTCCTCAAGCCGTCCACGGCGGTCCCCGCGGGCAACTCCGGCGACTCGGCGGACACGGTGTATCACGAGTACACGCACGGCCTGTCCAACCGGCTCGTGACCGACCCGGGCGGCATCTCCACCCTCCGTGGTGTGCAGCCCAGCTCGATGGGCGAGGGGTGGAGCGACTGGTACGCGGAGGACTACATGGTCTCCCAGGGCCTGGAGAAGGACACGCCGGCCAGCGGTGACGTGAAGGTCGGCAAGTACTGGAACAACGGCAACACGATCCGCACGGAGCCGCTCGACTGCACTGTCGGTGCCCCCGCCGACGTCTGCCCCGGTACCTCGTTCGTCGGCCCCGGCGGCTACACGTACGGCGACTTCGGCCGCATCAGCGGCTACATCGAACCGCACGACGGCGGCGAGATCTGGGGCCAGACCCTGTGGGACCTGCGCAGGGCCATCGGCAGCGAGCAGGCCGAGTCGCTGGTCACCCGGGCCATGGAACTGTCCCCGGACAACCCGTCCTTCCTCGACGAACGCAACTCGATCCTCCAGGCCGACCTCGTGGTCAACGGCGGCAAGTCGCAGAAGAAGATCTGGAAGGTCTTCGCCCACCGAGGCATGGGCTACTTCGCCGCGGCGACCGGCGGCGACGACGGCTCGCCGGTCGAGGACTTCTCGATGCCGCCGGCGGCGGACACCCCGCGCGGCACGCTCACCGGCACGGTCACGGACAAGGACAGCGGCGCGCCGGCCGGCGGCCTCACGATCTCCTTCGGCGGTCACGATTCCGGCTTCGGCGGCGGCCTGGTCGCCACCACGGCCACGGACGGCACCTACACGATCTCCGGGATCCTGCCCGGCGTCTACGCGAAGGTGTCGGCCCGCGGAGCGGGGTACGAGCCCGAGCAGAAGACGCTGGCCATACCGTCGCACGAGATGAGCCAGGACTGGACGGTCCGCCGGAACTACGCGGCGGCGGCCGGCGGCGGCTCGGTGGTCAGCTTCACCGGGACCGACTTCAGCCCGCGCTGCGGCCCGGACAAGATGATCGACCAGTCGAGCGAGGTGGGCTGGCTGTCGACGCCCGCGCCCGAAGGACGGAACGCCGTGTTCAAGCTGGCGACAAAGATCGACATCACCCAACTGGTGATCGACCCGACGCCGAGCTGCATCCCGTATCCCACCGTCGCGACCGGCCACTACCGGGTGGAGACCTCCGCGGACGGTACGACATGGACCACCGCCGCCACGGGCGCCTTCCCCTTCAGCACGATGGCGCCCACCCCGGTCACGCTGGACGCGGGCACCGGCAACGGCGTCAGGTACATCCGGTACACGATGCTCACCACCCAGGGCGACGACATCGGGCTCTGCTACCCCGGCTCGCTCGACCTCGGCTGCTACGTGATGGCCAGCGCCGAGCTGTCGGTCTACGGAAAGTTGGCGTAGGCACAGGCCCCACCGAGAGCGGCCATGGCCCGGGACCCCGCTCGGTCCCGCGCCATGGCCGCCAGGCCCCCCGCTCCGATATTTCCGTGAGGGACGCCCCGCCCCCGGGCCGTAAAGACTGATGAGAATGTCTCAGTCCAGGCTCGGGGGCCTTTTTTGGATGCCAGGAATCTCTTCCACACCAGAACCACGTCCCGGCTCGCCCGGCTTGAGTGGTCGGTCGCTCTCGTCATTTCCTCCGCCGCCGCCCTGACGCATCTTTCCGAGATCCGCTGGTGGCTTTTCGTCGCCCTGTTTCTCGTCATCGATGTCGTCGGATACATCCCGGGCGCCATCGCCCACCGGAGAAGTCCCGACGGACGCGTGGGGCGCGGTTATTACGTCGCCTACAACGTCATGCACTCGCTCGTCACCTGGGCGGTGTTCGCCGGCCTGTGGAGCTGGCTGGCCGGCGCTGAATGGGCGTTGCTGGCGCTGCCGATCCATCTCATGGGCGACCGGGCTCTCTTCGGCAACTCCCTCAAACCGTTCGGTATCCCCTTCGAGCCCGCCACCCACCCCGATTTCGCGGAATTCCAGCGGGCCTACGACGGGAAGGGGCACGATGCCGTCCGCGTTTGACCTGGTGTCGGCGCACGCCGACAATCCCAGCGCGTTCCTCGCCCTCAACAGCGGGAACGAGTTCTTTCTCGACGAGCGCCACGACGGCGTCTGCGCCTTCCGTCCGGCGGGGCGCCATCTCCTCCAGCTCGGCGGCCCCTTCGCCGCCCCCGGCGACCGCGCCGGTCTGCTGGACGCGTTCCTCGACCAGGCCACGGCCCAGCGCCGGCGCGTCATCGCCGTACAACTCCAGGCCGATGACGCCCAGTTGTACGCCTCGCGCGGGTTCACCGTGAACCAGATGGGCGCTTCGTACGCCGTCGAGCTGGCGCGGTTCACGCTGCGCGGGTCGCCGTTCGTGCGGCTGCGCAACAAGATCTCCCGGGCCCGGCGGGCCGGGGTGGAGGTCACCGAGACCAGCCCCTCGGACAATTCCGGCGAACTCGATCTCCTCGACCGTGAATGGCTGCGCGGAAAAGGGCGGGGAACGAAAGAACTGCGGTTCCTGGTCGGGGAACGCGACGGGCCCGAGCGGAAACACCAGCGCCTCTTCACCGGCACCGTCGACGGGCGAACAGTGGGATACATCAGCTACTCCCCCGCCTTCGGCAGCCGTCCGGGCTGGCTGCACGATCTCAGCCGGCGCCGGTCCGACGCCCCGCCCGGCACCATGGAACTCCTCAACTCGACCGCGATCGAGCGAATGACCGGCGAAGACGACGGACAGTGGCTGCACTTCGGATTCACGCCGTTCGTCGGACTCGATCCGGCCCTCGAAGTGCCGGGCGCCAGTGGAACGGTGGCACGCGTTCTGCGTTTTCTCGGCGAGCACGGCGAGCGTGTCTATCCCGCCGCCGCTCAGCTCGACTACAAGGAGAAATGGGCGCCGCATGTCGTGCTGCCCGAGTACATCGCTTTCCAGGGGCGGGTAAGGCCGGGCGCGCTGTGGCGGCTCGGGCGCGAGACCAACGCCTTTTGATCACCTCAGTAACCCACAAAAAAAGGGGGGAATTACTCATGCGTGAAGTAATCGTCCAGGTGGTCGCCGAGGAGCGTACGGCCCGTCAGGCGTACGAACTGATCTGCGACTTCCGGCGCTATCCCGAACTGACCGACAAGGTGGACGAGGTCGTGGTGCACCCGCCGGAGGCCGACGGGTCGCTCCGGTCGGACTGGAGTGTCGTCTTCCGCAACGGGCTGATGCGGTGGAGCGAACTCGACCGCTTCGTCCCGGAGACCCTCACCGTCGAGTTCGAGCAGACCAAGGGCGACTTCGAGGTCTTCCACGGCTCCTGGGTGTGCGAGGAACGGGACGGGGAAGTGGACGACGAGGGTGCGGCGGCGGTCACAGTCGTCACCTTCCGGTCCGATTTCGACCTCGGGATCCCCTCCCTCGCGGACATTCTCGACCCCGTCGCCGAGAGCACCCTGCGGGACAACATCCTGCGCATCCTCGAAGGGCTTCTGGGCCGGGTGACCCCCATGACCCCCCTGGACCTCACCGCCTCCCGGCATGGCTGACCCCGTGTCGTCCCTGGCGATGCGACCCGGTGTCGCCCAATGCCTGGACATGTACGCCAAGTTGGCGTCCGGCGTGTGCGTCGTGACCACCCGGGGCGCGTCCGGGCGCCCGGTCTGTGCCACGGTCTCCTCGGCGGCGGCCGTCTCCGCGTCCCCGGCCCTGATGTCGCTCTGCCTGGCCAACTCCTCCCGTACCCTCGCCGCCCTCCGCCACCACGGCTCCTTCGCCCTCCACGTCCTCGACGAACGGCACCGCCCCTGGGCCGAGCGCTGCGCCGACCCGCTCGCCACCGCCGCCGAGCGGTTCGGCGAGGAACCCGCCCAGTACGTCCATGACGTGCCCGTCCGCCCCGACGTCCTCGCCTGGTCCGTCTGCGCGGTGACGGACGTACGGGCGTACGGCGACCACCACCTGGTCGTCGGCGAGGTCCTCGCCGCCCACACCGGCACCGGGCATCCGCTGCTCTGGTACGACCGCGGCTTTCACGGCAGGCCCGGGATGCGCCATGGGTGAGCGACCGCAGCCGTACGGGGCCGTGGAAACGCCGGTGACGGTGGCCCCGCCGTGGCGGGGCGGACGGCCCGAGGATCACCGACTCCCGTCCGTACGAGGCCTGTCGAGCGCCGATTTCACCGTGGTCGGCGCCGGCCTGGCCGGCCTCTCCACCGCCTACCATCTGCTGCGCTACGCACCCGGCGCCGATGTCGCCGTGGTCGACGCGGGCCATCCGGCGGCCGGCGCCAGCGGCCACGGCACCGGCCTGCTCGGACCCCGGGCAGGCCCGCCCGTGGACCGCGCGATCCGCCGCCACGGCCCGGACGCGGCCCGCAGGATGCACCGGGCCAGCGAGGACGCGGTGGCCGCCGCCCTGGACCTGTGCCGCGCCCTGGACGTGCCGGTGCGCACCGGCGAGCAGCTGGTCGTGGCCCGCTCGCCGGAGGGCCTGGCGCGGCTGTCCCGACAGGCGGCGGCCTACCGCGCCCTCGGCCTGGACGTACCGCCGCTATCGGCGGCCGGGGTCCGCGAGCGCATCGACGTGCCCTGCCAGGCGGGGCTGCTCCACCGGCGGGCGGCCACCCTGGACCCCGCCCGGCTCACCGCCGCGCTCGCCCGGGCCTGCGCGGCGGGCGGTGTCCGGCTGTACGGGCGGTCACCCGTCCTCGGTCACCGGGCCGACGGCACCGGCGGCACCGGCGGCACCCGGCTGGTCCTCCCGGGCGGTGAACTCCGTACCGGCGCCGGGGTGTTCGCGGTCAACGGCGGGGCCGGTGCCCTCGGCCTCCCGGTGGGCACGGTGGTCCCGCTGGAGGTGCACGCCATCGCCACCGAGCCGTTGAAACCGGCGGTGCGCGAGGCGCTCGGGGAGGCGTCGGGGGCCGCGTGGGTCGATGCGGCGCCGCTGGCCCCGTACTTCCGGCTGACGCCGGAGGGGCGCCTGGTGCTGGGCGGCGGCCGGGCCTCGCTGCCGGGTCCGCCGGGCAGCGCCGGGGCCCGGCGGGACGACAGGGCGCGTGTGGCGACCTGGCGGTGGCTGGCGGAGCGGATGCGGGCCCTGCACCCGCTGCTCGCCGATGCCACCGTCACCCACCGCTGGACCGGCCGGATCGGCGTCACCCTCGACGATCTGCCCGTCGTGGGTCCGCTGGCGGGAGTTCCGGGGATGTGGTTCATCGGTGGCTGCGGCGGACACGGGCTCGCCCTGTCGATCGCCCACGGGGCCTACGTCGCCCGGCAGTTGGCGGACGGCCGAGGGGTGGTGGACAGCGGTCGGGCGCCGCTGCCCTGGCACCGTTCGGCCACTCCACGGCTGCCGCTCGGCGGGCCGGGGCGGCTGCTGCTGCGGCGCCACCTCGACCGCCTGGACCGCCGGGTACGTGGCGCGGAGTGAGCGCCGAACTCTGACACTTCCGGCCAAGTGCGCGCGAATCCACGCGAGGGACACCCGCGCGGTGGATCGTAAGACCTGGTGGAGACCGAGAGAACCGAGAGAGAAGGGAAGCCCATGCCTGGTGCGAACGCGGTGACCAGAGGTCCCTACCGTCTGTTGCAGGAGAACTTCCGTCGCCCGGCGGGCGCGCCGGGTGCCCTGGTCGGGCATCTGATGACCGTGCAGCACCGGGGGCTCACCCGGTGGTCGACGGAACATCTGGACGTCCGCCGGAGCCATCATGTGCTCGACCTCGGCTGCGGCAGCGGAATGGCCGTGGAACTGCTGGCCCGGCGGGCCGGGTCGGGCTTCGTCGCCGGGCTCGACTACTCGCCCACGATGGTCCGCCAGGCCGTACGTCGCAACGCCGACGCCGTCGGCCGGGGCCAGGTGGCGATCCGGCGGGGCGATGTCGGGCAACTGCCGTACGAGGACAACACGTTCGACCGGGTCAGCGCGATCGAGACGTTCTACTTCTGGCCGGACCCGGCGCGCGGACTCGCCGAGGCGTACCGGGTACTGAAACCCGGCGGGCGGCTGGCCGTCACCCTGGAGATGAGCCGGGAGGCGTCGGCCGTACCGACGCTCACCCAACTGCTCTTCGGGCGGCGCTTCACCGAGCGGTCCGAGCGGGACGGGCTGCGCATCCTGTCCGGCGCCGAACTGGTGGCGATGCTCGACGTCGCCGGTTTCAAGGACACCCGGTTCGTCGCCGAGCCCCGCCGTTCGCTGGGCTGGGTCTGCGCCCTGGGCAGCAAGTGAGCAGCCAGGTGGGCGATCGGGCGGACAATCGGGCCGACAGTCGGGTGAGTGACCGGGCAACCAGCCGGATGAGCGCCCGAGTTGGTGCTCCGCTCAGTGGCCGGGCCGCTCCCGAAGTGGCCGGGCTGCCCGTGCTCGGCAGTGTGCTCGACTTCCGGAGGGACATCCTCGCCACGATGCGCGAGGGCTGGCGGGAGGGCGGCGACCTCGTCCGCTACCGGCTCGGCCCGGTGTCCGTGCACGGTGTGTCCGGCCCGGAGCTGGCCGGGGAGGTGCTGACCGACAGCGCCGTCTACGGCAAGCTCGGCGCCGACAACCCGCTGCGGCTGGTGCTCGGCGAGGGGCTGCTGACGGGCGACGACCACGAGAGCTGGCTGACCAACCGCCGCATGATGCAGCCGATCTACAGCAAACAGGCCCTCACCTCGATGTTCCGTACGATGTCCGCCTCGGTCGAGGACCAGCTCGCCCACATGGCGGCCACCTACCGCACCGGTGACGCCGTCGATCTGCACACCGAGCTGATGCGGGTGACGCTCGACATCGTCAGCCGGTGCATGTTCAGCACCGACATCACCGAGGGCCTCGGCGAACTCGGCCCGGACGCGGTGGAGGTGGCGATCAACTTCGCCTTCGACCGCCTCCAGAACCCCTTCAGCCCGCCCACGAACTGGCCGACCCCGCGCAACCGGCGCTTCCGCGAGGTGATGGACGGGATCGACGCCCTGATCTGCCGCATCATCCGCGAACGCCGGGCCGAGGCTGAGTCGGACCTCGCGCATGTCCGGCGCGGCGACCTGCTGGACATGCTGCTCGACGCCCGGGACGAGGACACCGGCGCGGGCATGGACGACCGCCAGTTGCGCGACGAGGTGATCACCACGTTCGCCGCCGGGCACGAGACGACCGCGGTCACCCTGAGCTGGACCTTCTACCTCCTCTCCCGCCACCGTGACGTCCTGGCGGCGGTACAGCGCGAGGTCGACGGGGCCCTCGGCGGACGGCTGCCCACCGTCGACGACCTGCGGGCCATGCCGTACACGCTCCAGGTCTTCGAGGAGTCGCTGCGGATGTACCCGTCGGCACCGATCGTGCCCCGACTGACCCTGAAGGACACCGAGTTGGGCGGCCACCGGGTCCCGGCGGGCTCCCGCGTCCTGGTCAACCTGCACAACATCCACCGCCATCCCGCCCACTGGCCCGACCCGGAACGCTTCGACCCCGACCGCTTCCGCACCGGGGAGGGCAGGGCCCCCGGGAAACGGCACCGGTTCGCCTACCTCCCCTTCGGCGCGGGGCCGCACCTGTGCATCGGCAAGCATTTCGCGCTCATGGAGGCGCACCTGCTTCTCGCCGCGCTGCTCCAGCGCTACGAGTTCCGGCACGTCCCGTCCCACCGGGTCGTCGACCACGCCACGATCACCCTGCGCCCCCGCTACGGCATGGTGATGACCCTGCACGACCGCCGACCACGCCCACGCCACTGACCGGCCGCCAACCCGAACCCGCCCGCTGAACTCCCGCCCATCGCAATGCATTTGGAGCCCTTGATGGTGACGCGCCAGGACGATCCGCACACCCTGCCGCTCAACACGGTCCAGTACGACCCGGCCCGGCCACAGGGCCACTACGAGAGTTTCTACCAGCGCGGAAACCATCCGACGGAGCCGCGCGCCTTCTGGATCCGGTACACCGTCTTCAGCCCGGCGGGGATGCCGGAGTCGGCCATCGGCGAGCTGTGGGCGGTGTACTTCGACGGGGTGACCGGCCGGCACGTGGTCGCCAAGGAGGAGTACCCGATCGCCGAGTGCGACTTCCGGCGCGGGACGTTCGGCGCGCGGGTCGGCGACCGCGTCCTGGAACCGGGCCGCCTGAAGGGCGAGGCGACGGGCCCGAACGGCTCCATCGGCTGGGACCTGACGTACGGGGGCACCGAACCGCCCCTGTTCCTGCTGCCGCAGAAGATGTACGAGGGCGGCTTCCCCAAGGCCAAGAGCCTGGTCGGGATGCCGCTGGCCCGCTTCGACGGCTCCCTCACGGTCGACGGCGAGTCGGTCGACGTGGACGGCTGGACGGGCAGCCAGAACCACAACTGGGGCAGCCAGCACACCGATTACTACGCCTTCGGGCAGGTCGCCGGGTTCGACGACGCCCCGGACAGCTTCCTGGAGATCGTCACCGCGCGGGCGAAGATCGGCCCGGTACGGACACCGATGGCGACCTTCCTCGTCCTGCGCCACGACGAACGCGAGTACCAACTCGTCTCGATGCGCCGGGCGTTGACGGCGAAGGCCCAATTCGGCTACTTCCACTGGGACTTCAGCACGAGCGACGACACCGTCACCGTCGTCGGCCGGTTCCTGGCGGAGAAGGAGCAGTTCGTCGGGCTCAATTACTACAACCCGCCCGGCGGTATCAAGCACTGCCTCAACACCAAGATCACCAGTTGCGAGCTGGAGATCCGCAACAAGGTCACCGGCAGGGTCGACCGGCTGCGCACCGAACACCGCGCCCTGATGGAGATCCTCACCGACGACCGCTCGCACGGCGTCGAGATCCGCGCCTGAGCACCTTGGCGACAGCGGAACCGTCCGTACCCGGCGCATCACCGGGTACGGACGGGCTGGTACGAACGGCTACGCCACGTGCTCCACGAACCGCGCCGCCGTCTCCGCGAGCACCTCGCGCCCGTCCCGGGCCCACAGAGCGTCGTTGAACAGCTCGACCTCGATGGGACCGGTGTAACCGGCCGCCTCGACGTACGCCTTCCACTCCCGCATGTCGATCGAGCCGTCCCCGATCTGCCCCCGGCCGTTGAGGACGCCTTCGGGCAACGGGGTGGTCCAGTCGGCGAGTTGGAAGCTGTGGATACGGCCACCGACGCCGGCCCGGGCGATCTGCGCGGGCGCGTGGTCGTCCCACCAGATGTGGTACGTGTCCACCGTGACGCCGACCTGGTGGGAGGGGAAGCGTTCCGCGAGGTCGAGGGCCTGGGTGAGCGTCGAGACCACGCAGCGGTCGGCGGCGTACATCGGGTGCAGCGGCTCGATGGCCAGACGGACGCCGTGCGACTCGGCGTACGGGCCCAGCTCGGCGAGCGCGTCGGCGATGCGCTCCCGGGCGCCGTACAGGTCCTTGGAACCGGCCGGGAGGCCGCCCGACACCAGGACGAGGGTGTCCGTGCCGAGCGTGGCCGCCTCGTCGACGGCCCTGCGGTTGTCGGCGACGGCCTCCGCGCGCTCCGCCGGGTCGGTCGCGGTGAGGAAGCCGCCCCGGCAGAGGGTGGTGACCGCGAGGCCCGCGTCGCGGATCAGCTTCGCCGTGGCCTCGACGCCGTACTCCTGGACGGGCGCCCGCCACAGCCCCACTCCAGGGACGCCCAACTCCAGACAGGCATCGACCAGTTCGGGCAGCGAGAGCTGCTTCACGGTCATCTGGTTGATGCTGAAGCGCGAGAGATCCCCGCCACTGGTGGCACTGGTGCTGCTGCTGGTGGTGCTCACTGGTTCACTCCGTACAGGGACAGCAGGTTCCTCATCCGCTCCTCCGCGAGCTTCGGGTCCGGGAACAGGCCCAGTCCGTCGGCGAGTCGGTAGGCGCGCGCGAAGTGCGGCAGGGAGCGGGCCGACTGGAGCCCGCCGACCATGGTGAAGTGCGACTGGTGGCCGGCCAGCCAGGCCAGGAAGACCACGCCCGTCTTGTAGAAGCGGGTGGGCGTCTGGAAGAGATGGCGGGACAACTCGACCGTGGGATCGAGGAGTTCGCGGAAGCCCGCCGTGTCACCCGTGTCGAGGACGCGCACCGCCTCTCCCGCCAGCGGGCCGAGCGGGTCGAAGATGCCGAGGAGGGCGTGGCTGAAGCCCTGCTCGTCGCCCGCGATCAGCTCGGGGTAGTTGAAGTCGTCGCCCGTGTAGCAGCGCACGCCGCGCGGGAGTCGGCGGCGGATGTCGATCTCGCGCTGGGCGTCGAGGAGCGAAACCTTGATGCCGTCGACCTTGTCGGGGTGGGCGGCGATGACGTCGAGGAAGGTCTCGGTGGCCGCGTCGAGGTCGGCCGACCCCCAGTACCCCTCCAGCGCCGGGTCGAACATCGGGCCGAGCCAGTGCAGGATCACCGGCTCGGCGGACTGGCGCAGCAGATGGCCGTAGACGTCGAGGTAGTCCTCGGGGCCCTGCGCGGCGGCGGCCAGCGCGCGGGACGCCATCAGGATCGTCCTGGCGCCCGCCTCCTCGACGAGGGCGAGCTGCTCCTCGTACGCCTCGCGGATGTCCGCCAGGGAGGCGCCGGGGGTGGTGAGCTGGTCGGTGCCGACGCCGCAGGCGATGAGCCCGCCGACCGACTTCGCCTCGGCGGCGGACCGGCGGATCAGCTCCGCGGCGCCGGCCCAGTCCAGGCCCATGCCGCGCTGGGCGGTGTCCATGGCCTCCGCGACACCGAGGCCGTGGGACCAGAGGTGGCGGCGGAAGGCGAGCGTCGAGTCCCAGTCGACGGCGGCCGGGGAGTCCGGGGACACGTCGGCGTACGGGTCGGCGACGACATGGGCCGCCGAGTAGACCGTACGGGAGGTGAAGGGGGTGCCGGGAGTGAGGGCGAGGGGTGTCGAGCGCGGTTCGTACGCGCTCAACACACCGCTGGAGTCCGGGAGTTGGATGGTCACAGCGTGATCTCCGGCACGTCGAGACGGACGCCCTCCGCCGAGGACTTCAGGCCCAGTTCGGCGAGCTGGACACCACGGGCGCCGGCCAGCAGGTCCCACTGGTAGGGCGCGTCGGCGTAGACGTGCTTGAGGAACAGCTCCCACTGGGCCTTGAAGCCGTTGTCGAACTCGGCGTTGTCCGGGATCTCCTGCCACTGGTCGCGGAAGGAGTAGGTCGCCGGGATGTCCGGGTTCCAGACCGGCTTGGGCGTCGAACTGCGGTGCTGGACACGGCAGTTGCGCAGCCCAGCGACGGCGGACCCCTCGGTCCCGTCGACCTGGAACTCCACCAGCTCGTCGCGGTTGACGCGCACGGCCCAGGAGGAGTTGATCTGGGCGATGGCGCCGCCCTCGAGTTCGAAGATGCCGTAGGCGGAGTCGTCGGCGGTGGCCTCGTACGGCTTGTCGTTCTCGTCCCAGCGCTGCGGGATGTGGGTGGCGGTGAGGGCCTGGACGGACTTCACCCGGCCGAACAGCTCGTGGAGCACGTACTCCCAGTGCGGGAACATGTCGACGACGATGCCGCCGCCGTCCTCGGAGCGGTAGTTCCAGGACGGGCGCTGGGCGGTCTGCCAGTCGCCCTCGAAGACCCAGTAGCCGAACTCGCCCCGGATCGAGAGGATGCGGCCGAAGAAGCCGCCGTCGATGAGGCGCTTGAGCTTGAGCAGGCCGGGGAGGAACAGCTTGTCCTGGACGACGCCGTGGCGCACACCGGCCGCGTTCGCCAGGCGGGCCAGTTCCAGCGCGCCGTCGAGGCCGGTGGCGGTGGGCTTCTCCGTGTAGATGTGCTTGCCGGCCGCGATCGCCTTCCGGATCGACTCCTCGCGCGCGGAGGTGACCTGCGCGTCGAAGTAGATGTCGACGGTCGGGTCGGCGAGGACCTCGTCGACGTCTGTGGAGACGTTCTCGGGGTCCAGGCCGTGCTGCTCGGCGAGCGCCTTCAGCACGTGCTCCCGGCGGCCGACCAGGATCGGTTCCGGCCACAGCACGGTGCCGTCGCCGAGGTCGAGACCGCCCTGTTCGCGCAGGGCGAGGATCGAGCGGACCAGGTGCTGGCGGTAGCCCATGCGTCCGGTCACGCCGTTCATGGCGATACGCACCGTCTTGCGTGTCACGTCTTTCCCTTCATCGGTGCCACAGAGGCCTCGGCTTCATAGGTGCGCAGCAAGCGCTTTCTATACAGGAAGAAGCTAGCCTCTCTCCAGCGGTCCGGACAAGAGCACAGAGAGGCCGATTTGTTCGAGGGGACGAACCGCGGGGGCCGTAGGTCATAAGGTCTACAGGGCCTGCACAGGTATGGACCTGAATACGCAAAGTGCGACAACTTACAGCGACGCAACGCAACGCGGCAGACGACAGGTCGCGTGACCGGAGGACGACGAGATGACGGTGACCCTGGCGGACGTGGCGGCCCGCGCCCAGGTCTCGCCCGCGACGGTGTCGCGCGTACTGAACGGGAACTATCCCGTGGCCGCGTCCACCCGTGAGCGGGTGCTGCGCGCCGTGGACGACCTGGACTACGTGCTCAACGGGCCCGCGAGCGCGCTCGCCGCGGCCACGTCCGACCTGGTCGGGATCCTCGTCAACGACATCGCCGACCCCTTCTTCGGGATCATGGCGAGCGCGCTCGCGGGCCC
>NZ_LIQQ01000137.1 GCF_001418565.1 Streptomyces graminilatus
GTGGGTGGGAAACTCCGCTTGGGTTGAACCGGCGCCATGCTCGAACGCCGGGTGGGCTGGATGCAGGTCGTGACCGGTGGGTGGGGTGGGAGACTCCGGTGCTCGTTACAGGGCCTGCGGGTACGTGAACATCCGGGTCGGGTCGTACTGGTGCTTCAGCTTGGTGAGGTGGGGGGCCGCTGCCCCGTAATACGCCTTGCGCCAGTCCCTCAGGGTCGGGTCCGTGTAGTTCTGGTACGCGGCGCCCGAGGCGTACGGGGACATGGCGTTGTGCGCCGCTGTGAGCCACGACTGCGCCGCGCTGCCCGTCGTACCCGGCCGCCACGCCGCTATGTACTGGGCCAGCATCCTGCTGCGCCGGTGCACGAACGCCGTCGCCGTCGGTGAGACCCGGTTCACCGCGCCCCCGAGTGCCGTGAACGCGATGGTGCCCGAGCCGCCCCGTACCGAGGAGATCTGGGCGAGGAGAGTCTGGATGCCCGCGGGGGACAGTGAGCGGTCGAAGAAGTCCGAGCGGGCCGCGTACGTCTCCCGGCCCAGCGCGCCCTGCGGGGAGCGGCCCGGGGTCTTGCCCGGGAGGTGGCACTGGGCGTCCGTCGCGAAGGACGAGCAGCCCGCGTACACCTCCATCGCCTCCTTGTAGGAGCGGCGGCGCAGGGAGACGGTGCTCGCCGGGGAACCGACCCTGTCCGCCAGGCGGTCCACCGCGTTCTGCAGCTCCGTGTACGTGCCCAGGGAGAACGCCGAGATCGAGATGGTCGGGGTGCCGCCCGCCGTGTTCGACAGGTGCAGGGCGGACCAGATCTCGTCCGGCTGGGTCGGGCCCCACTCCTGCCAGGCCTTCATCACCGCCGCCGCCTTCCGCCACGGCCAGGTGAGATAGCCCGCCACCGCCTGGGGGGCCGCGTGGGTGCGGAACTGGAGTTCCGTGACGACGCCGAAGTTGCCGTTGCCCGCGCCTCGCAGCGCCCAGAACAGGTCCTTGTTCTCCGTGGCGTTCGCCGTCAGTTCGCGGCCGTCCGCCGTGATCAGCGTGGCCTGGGTGAGGCTGTCGCAGGTCAGGCCGTACGCCCTCGACACCACACCGTGGCCGCCGCCCAGTGTCAGGCCCGACACCCCCACCGTGGGGCACGAGCCGGCCGGGATCGTGACGCCCTTCGAGGTCAGGGCGCGGTAGACGTCGATCAGTTTCGATCCGGCGCCGATCACCGCTGTGCCGCCGCCTGTGCGGATGTGGTTCAGCTTCGACACGTCCACGATCAGGCGGCCGTTGCCCGAGGACCAGCCCGCGTAGGAGTGGCCGCCGTTGCGGATCGCCACGGGGACGGAGTGGGAGCGGGCGTACGACAGCACCGTACGGATGTCGTCCGCGTGGGCGACGTACGCCACCGCGGCCGGCTTGAGGCCGTCGAAGCGGGTGTTGTAGAGCTGCCGGGCCGTCGCCCAGGAGCCGTCACCGGGGCGGATGAGCGGGCCGTCGAGGTCGCGCGCCAGGGCCGTCCAGTTGGCGGGGGTCGAGGCGTTCGTCGCGGAGAGGGGGGTCGCGCCGGCCCTCTTGGTGGCCGTGCACGCGACCGCCGTCAGCGTTGCCGCGGCGGCCACGCCGCCTCCGATGAACGTACGCCGTTCCATGGTGCTCCTCGGTGTCGCGGTTGCCGGGCTGCCAGATTGCTCCGTTTGAGCCAGCGTTGGCTGCCATGGAACGAGACGCGTTACATGGATCGTGGGTTCCCTCGGCGGGTGCGTTTGCGAGAGGAAGAGGAACGAGGTATTCCGGGCTTGTGCAGGAGGTGGCGGGCGGCCGGGGCCGATCCCCCGGTCGGGACATACACGTGCTCTCCCCGTAAGCATTCCGTGACCTCACCGCACCGACCACAGGGGTTCACCCTCCGTTTACCCGCGCCCGTGGGTGACGTCACCTGGTCTGCCTACTTTCGGCCTTACCGGTGCCGCGTGTGCCCTGCTGGGCGCCCGGTACCACCCATAACTTCACAACCACGCACGCCGCCGGATTTCAGGACGGCGGCTCCTGGAAGGAAACCCCCGAAGTGAAGCTTCAGCGCATGAACCGGCGGGCCCTCACCCTCGGTGCTCTCGCCGTCTCCGGCGCCCTGGCCCTCACGGCGTGCGGCTCGGACGACACCAGCACCGGCGCCAAGGCAAGCGGCGGCGCCTCCGCGCCGGCCGCCGGCTCCATCAAGTGTGACGACGCCAAGGGCCAGCTCCTGGCCGACGGCTCCTCCGCGCAGAAGAACGCGATCGACGCCTGGGTCCAGAACTTCACGGCCGCCTGCAAGGGCGTCCAGATCAACTACAAGGGCAGCGGCTCCGGCGCGGGCGTCACCGCCTTCACGCAGGGCACGGTCGCCTTCGCCGGTTCCGACTCGGCGCTCAAGCCCGACGCGGTCACCGAGTCCAAGAAGATCTGCACCGGTGGCCAGGCCATCGACCTCCCGGCCGTCGGCGGCGCCATCGCGCTCGCCTACAACCTCCCGGGCGTCAACGACCTCGTCCTGGACGCGCCCACCCTCGCGAAGATCTTCGACAGCAAGATCAGCAAGTGGGACGACCCGGCGATCAAGGCGCTGAACCCGAAGGCGAAGCTGCCGAGCACCAAGATCCAGGCCTTCCACCGCTCCGAGGAGTCCGGCACCACGGACAACCTCACCAAGTACTTCATCGCCGCCACCCCGGAGAACTGGAAGTACGAGGGCGGCAAGGCGTGGCAGGCGAAGGGCGGCCAGGGCGCCACCGGTTCCAGCGGCATCGCCGCGCAGGTCAAGCAGACCGAGGGTGCGATCGGCTACATGGAGCTGTCGTACGCCAAGGACCTGTCCACGGTGGCCGTCGCGACCGGTGCCGCCGCTCCGGTGAAGCCGTCCTCCGACTCCGCCACCAAGGCCATCGCGGCCGCCCAGGTGGTCGGCACCGGCAGCGACCTGACGCTGAAGCTGGACTACAAGACCAAGGCCGAGGGCGCGTACCCGATCACCCTGGTCACGTACGAGATCGCCTGCGACAAGGGCAACAAGGCGGACACCCTGCCCGCCACGAAGGCCTTCCTCCGCTACATCACCAGCGAAGAGGGCCAGGGAATCCTGAGCGGCATCGACTACGCGCCGATCCCCGCCGAAATCATCGCCAAGGTTCGCACCACCGTCGAGAGCCTGGCCTGATCTGAGCGTGCGGTCCGGTTCCGCCGGCCGGCTTCGGCCGCCGGCGGCCCCGGACCGCACCGTCCGGTGCACCGCCGCCAGGAGCCGCACCCGGGGTGCGGCCCCGCAGACCGGAGAACCCGATGGACATAACCACCAAGAACTCAGACGCAAACCCACCCGCAGCCCCCCAGCCGCCCACGGCGGAGGAGAAGCGCGCCGCCCGTGGCGCCACCCGCCTCGGTGACCGGGTCTTCCTCGGTCTCTCCCGTGGCTCGGGCATCCTCCTGCTGGTCGTCATGGCCGCGATCGCGATCTTCCTCACCTATCGCGCCGCCATCGCCATCAGCAAGGACGAGGGCAACTTCCTCACCACGTTCGAGTGGAACACCAACGCCACCCCGCCGGTGTTCGGCGTCGCGGTCCTGGCCTTCGGCACGGTGATCTCCTCGATCATCGCCATGGTCATCGCGGTCCCCGTCGCCGTCGCGATCGCGCTGTTCCTCACGCACTACGCCCCGCGCAAGCTCAGCGGCCCCATCGCGTACGTGATCGACCTGCTCGCCGCCGTGCCGTCCATCGTGTACGGCCTGTGGGGCGCCCTGATCCTCGTACCGAACATGAAGGGCCTGTTCGGCTGGCTGAACGACTACTTCGGCTGGACCGGCATCTTCTCCTGGCAGGAGGGCGCGCCCCGCTCGATGCTGACCGTGGGCATCCTGCTCGCGATCATGATCCTCCCCGTCATCACCAACGTCAGCCGTGAGGTTTTCCGGCAGACCCCGCGGATGAACGAGGAGGCCGCGCTGGCCCTCGGTGCCACCCGCTGGGAGGTCATCCGCATGGCGGTGCTGCCCTTCGGCCGCTCCGGTGTGATCTCCGCGTCGATGCTCGGCCTCGGCCGCGCGCTGGGCGAGACGATGGCCGTCGCCACCGTCCTCTCCCCGAGCTTCCTCATCCAGACCAGCCTGCTCGACCCGGGCGGCGGCACCTTCGCGCAGAACATCGCCGCCAAGTTCGGCGAGGCCACGGAGTACGGCCGTGACGCGCTCATCGCCTCCGGTCTGGTCCTGTTCGTCATCACGCTGGTGGTCAACGGCGCGGCCCGCGCGATCATCGCCCGCCGCGCCGAGTACTCGGGGGCCAACGCATGAGCACCGTCGTAGCCGAGAAGCCCACTGGCTCCATGCAGGGCGCCAGGCTCCCCAAGTGGTTCACCGTGGCGCTCGCCGCCGGGTCCGCCGCGCTCGGGATCGGCATCAGCTTCGCCGCCGGCCTGGACAGCAGCATCCAGTGGGCCCTGATCGCCGCGATCCTCTTCATCGTGGGTACGTACGTCATCGCCACGGTGGTCGAGGGCAAGCGTCAGGCCAAGGACCGCATCGCGACCTCGCTGGTCTGGGTCGCCTTCATGCTCGCCGTCGTGCCGCTGGTCTCCCTGGTGTGGACGACCGTCGTACGCGGTGTGAAGGTCCTCGACGTCTACTTCCTCACCCACTCGATGGGTGTCGTCGCCGACAGCGAGACGGGCGGTGGCATCTACCACGCCATCATCGGCAGCCTGGAGCAGGTCGGTCTGGCCACCTTGATGGGTGCCCCGATCGGCATTCTGACCGCCGTCTACCTGGTGGAGTACGGGCACGGCAAGCTGGCCAAGGCCGTCACGTTCTTCGTGGACGTCATGACGGGCATCCCGTCGATCGTCGCGGGCCTCTTCATCCTCAGCATCATGCTTCAGTTCCAGATGCAGCCGTTCGGCTTCGCCGGTTCGCTGGCCCTGGCCATCCTGATGATGCCGGTGGTCGTGCGTTCGACGGAGGAGATGCTGAAGCTCGTACCGAACGAGCTGCGCGAGGCGTCTCTCGCGCTCGGCATCCCGAAGTGGCGCACCATCCTGAAGGTGGTCCTGCCGACCGCCATCGGCGGTATCACCACCGGTGTGATGCTGGCGGTCGCCCGTATCGCGGGTGAGACGGCGCCGGTGCTGCTGCTGGTCTTCGGCAACCCCTTCATCAACAACAACCCCTTCGAGGGTGCGCAGGCCTCGCTGCCGCTGTACATCTATCAGCAGTACGCCGGTGGTACGGACGCGTCGTACGACCGCGCCTGGGCGGCGGCGCTGACGCTGATCGCCTTCGTGATGATCCTCAACCTCGGAGCTCGCGCGATCGCCCGCTGGAAGGCTCCGAAGACAGGTCGCTGACGCGGCCGTACGACAGCGACCTGGAGTCGGCCCGGTGGCCGGCCGTCCCCTCGAAAGAAGCAGTGATACCCATGTCGAAGCGAATCGACGTAAGCGGCCTCAGCGCCTACTACGGCTCCTTCCGTGCGATCGAGGACATCTCGATGACGGTCGAGCCGCGCACGGTGACGGCCTTCATCGGCCCGTCCGGCTGCGGCAAGTCCACCTTCCTGCGCACCCTGAACCGCATGCACGAGGTCACGCCCGGCGGGCGCGTCGAGGGCAAGGTCATGCTCGACGAAGAGAACCTGTACGGCACCGGGGTCGACCCGGTGGCGGTACGGCGTGAGGTCGGCATGGTCTTCCAGCGGCCCAACCCCTTCCCGACGATGTCGGTCTACGACAACGTGGCGGCGGGGCTGCGGCTGTCCGGCTCGTACAAGAAGTCCGAGCTGGGCGACATCGTGGAGAAGTCGCTGAAGGGCGCGAACCTCTGGAACGAGGTCAAGGACCGCCTGAACAAGCCCGGTTCGGGTCTGTCGGGTGGCCAGCAGCAGCGTCTGTGCATCGCGCGGGCCATCGCCGTGGAGCCCAAGGTGCTGCTGATGGACGAGCCCTGCTCGGCCCTCGACCCGATCTCCACGCTCGCGATCGAGGACCTGATCGGTGAGCTGAAGGAACGGTTCACGATCGTCATCGTGACGCACAACATGCAGCAGGCGGCGCGTGTCTCGGACAAGACGGCGTTCTTCAACCTCGCGGCGGTCGGCCAGCCCGGCAAGCTGATCGAGATCGACGACACGGAGCGCATCTTCTCCAACCCGTCCGTCCAGGCAACGGAGGACTACATCTCGGGCCGCTTCGGCTGAGCCGACGCAGTCCTGTCGTTAGACCCCTCGCGGTGCTGCATGGCGGTGCCACCGCGAGGTCGAATAGGGCCCGCCCCTGGAGTTCGCTCCGGGGGCGGGCCCGTTTGTGTGCCGTACGCCGTCCTACGGGGTGCCCACGAGGGAGGAATCGCGTACGGCGAACACGGTGTCGCACCGGGTCCGGACACTGTCGTCATGAGTGGCGATCACCACGGCGCATCCGGCTTCGCTCATCTCGCGTAGGATGTCGACGACCATGGTGGTGTTGACGTCGTCGAGAGCGCCGGTCGGCTCGTCCGCGAGTACCAGGGCAGGCCGCTGGACCATGAGGCGCGCCAGGGCCACGCGCTGCTGTTCCCCGCCGCTGAGATGGTGGATCCTCTCTTTGCCACGCTTCGCCAGACCGACCCGGTCGAGTGCCTCGGAGATGGCCGTGCTTTCCTTGCCCCGCAACGACCGCCGCGGCTTTGCGGCTACTTCCAGGTTCTCGTCGACGGTCGCGTTCTCGATCAGGGCATAGTGCTGAAACAGATAGCCCAGAGTGTCGCGGCGGAATCGGCGGACATCGCGTGGGCCGAATCGGGTTATGTCTTTCCCTTCGTGGCGGATCGACCCGGTACTCGGCTTGTCGAGAAGCCCGAGACAGTTGAGGAGGGTCGACTTTCCCGATCCGCTCGGACCGACAAGGGCGAGCATCTCGCCGCGGTTGACGGTGAGATTGACGTTGCGCCACAGGGTTCGTTTGCCGAAGGTCTTCGACAGGTTCTCGATATCGATCACAACGTACTCCGGCTGGGTGGAGGATTTTGCGCTGGAAATGTTCATGCCTCGGTCGCTCCTTCTCGCATGATGCGGCGATGGAAGAACGCGAGAGCCAGGAGAACTGCTCCCAACTCGAAAACGACAAGGAAAGTGATTACACCGATATCCAGCGAGGTGATGTGAACGGGCTCGAACGGCGCAGGCGCACCGGCGTCGGTGAACTTCTTCAGTTCCTGATTCTGCTGCCACGCCTCGAAAGGAACCCGGGTGGCGAAGATGATGGCAATGGCCACCTCCACGGCGAGTATGAATCGATGAGTGGCGGTGTATCGCCAGCCGCTGATCTGCTGCGCGAATATGCTTTGTGCGTTCTTTCGAGAGTAGATGATGCAGACGCCCACCCCTGCGATGAGGAGCACTATCACGGAAATGACGAGGTTGAAGATCTGCAGTCGGAGTTTGTTGGCCGCGTCCCTGAGGTCCAGAGCGGTTTTCTGTCCGACGGGACTCACGGAATTCACATAGTTCTGCAACTTTTCCGACTTGATGCCCTTGAGCGCGTCATCGGGGTCGAGGAAGACCACACCGGCCTGAGTGGCGAATGTGGTGTAGGCGTCGTCCGTGAGGAAACGTGACCCGTTGGGGACGACGACAAGGACCGGGTCCCGTACCAGGGACCTGTCCTCGTCCGGACTGTGGGCCGCGTTGTAGACGTAGGCGCCGGTGTTGTAGCCGAAGAGGCGTTGTCCGGTCCTGCTCGTGAGTGTTTCGAGCGGCAGGTCGCGGCTCAGATCTGGGTCGAGTATCCGGGCGGCGGCTTCGGTGACGGCCGGTGCGTGCGCGGCGAGGGATTCGGGAACGATGACCCGTACCGAGCCCGGTGCCCGGCCGCTTGGAGGTGCGGCGGTGTAACGCCGTCCCGTCGGGTCGAGAACCGGCTGCTTCCTGAGATAGGTGTCGTTGACGACGAGGATCTCACCGGTCGGCAGCCGTGCGCCGGGGGCGGAGATCTGAAGATCCCGGCGCCCGGCGACGACGACCTTGCCCAACTTGTCTGCCTGGCGCAGCCAGGGGCCCACGTGTGCGTTCAGTTGGTCCATGTGCATGGCGAAGGCACCGTTGAGGCGGATGGTCACGGCGTCGCCCACGGTGGCGTAGACATCGCGGTTCTCCTGGCGGGTCAGTACGTCCCGGCCGGCGAGGGTGACGTTCGTGGCGATGCCGAGCGCGAGCAGCAGCGCGGGGATGCGCACCAGGTAGACGCTGAGGGATGCCGCCCGGGAGGGCAGTTCGCCCTTCAGAGCGCGCAGCACGTCGACCTTGAAGGTCAGCCCGAGCACAGCCGCGTGGGTGGCGAGCACCAGCGCGACCAGCAGACCGGCGATCACCGCGGCCACCGAAGCGAACAGCCCCAGCCAGGCCAGGCCGTTGTAGTAGCCGAGGAACGCAAGTGTCGCCACCGCCACCGTGCCGAGCGCCGCGGGCCAGAACACCGCCAGCTGCCGTAGATCGCGGAGGAGGATGCCGGTGAAGGACAGGCCCTGCAACCGCAGGACTCCGTATGCCTTCGCGCTGAGCAGCACGCTCGCGCCGGTCATCGTCAGTGCCGCGAGGGCGAGCACGCCGAGGGCCCGGTAGAGGGGGTCGTCCGTGTACTTGGCGGTCAGTTCGGCGTACGACAGAGGGTGTGTGACGTCCACGGTCAGGCCGAGGGCCTGGAACCGGGCGATCAGGGCATCGGTGGCCGCCTGGGATCCGAACACGTAGTAGAGACCCCGGGGATCCTGCTGACCGATCTCGGAGATCGGGTGCACACGTGTTTCGTAGTTCCCACTGAAGGCCGGATAGCTTTTCCGGTCCAGCCAATCCGCCGTCAGGGAGCCGGGGCTGCCAGGCGTCACGTACAGATGTCGAATCCCGTCGGGATTCTTCAGGTCGGACACCTCACGTGCCACTCCGGCTCCGCGCGCGGCCGAGAACGACTCGACAGCCTTGACGACCTGTGTACCGCTCGCCGAATCGGTGGAGTCGATCACATCGATGAGAGCCGAATTTCCCAGGATTCCGCTGTCGTCCAGCCCTCGTACGAAGAGAAAGGCCAGGACCACGGAGAAGGCCAGGATGGCGGCGTGGACGAATCTTATGCCTCGATGCAGCATCGGATACCTAAATTGAGGACGCTCGCAGAGCGCGCGCGTCCGGGTCGTTCGAGCCATGAGAAAAAAGCTGTGGGGGCGAGACGAACTCGCCCCCACAGCTGATGTTGCCGATCTGGGTCAGGCAGGCCGGAGCGGCGCCACTCGGACGTGCCTAAACCCGAGGTTCGACCGAGAGAATTAGCAGCTCGGGTCGTAGTAGTACCTGATCGTGCCGCCGTTCTTCGTTCCCGAAGCCAGCGACCAGCTTCCCGCGGAGGTGCAGCCGCTGCCGAAGAGCACGGAACCGATCTTCACAGAGGAGGCGTGCCTGTTCGACGGGTGCTTGAAGTTCGACCACGCAGTGTTGGCGCCCTCGTCATAGCTCCACCTGCCACCGCTGACATCGACAGTGGTGGCAAGCGCCGGCGTGGCCGCGGCCATGATGAGAGCGGCCGTTGCTACGGCTGCCTTGACCCCGTTTTTCTTGTTCATAGTGTTTCCCCCTTTTGACCAGGTTTCTTGACTTGGACAGATCAGATCTTGACGCGGACGACAGTTGCCGCGCAACCGCGAATTCATGTGACCTAATTAACTGTGTGATGCGAGTGGGTTCGGGGGACGTCGCGCGGAAGCAGTGGATTGACCTGTTGCCCTCGCGAAAGGTTGAGCGTGAATCAGCCAATGCTGATGGCGTAATTCGGTCGGGCGGGATGGGTTGAAAACGGGATGCGTGCGGTCATTTGGGTACGACTGCGAATAAGGGCAGGACAAGCTGAGGGCGGGATGGCATCCTTGGCTGCTGCGGCTTTCAGCGAATCCGTACAGGGGGGCTACGGTGCATACGTTTGATGGTCAGTGAAGTGTCATTCACTTCTCTCTGGCACTTCGCCCTGTCCGACAGTCGCTCCGGAAGCCCTCTTCAATGTCCCTTGACCGAATGCTTCGTTCGCTGCCCCGCTATCAGGGGGCCGGCACAGAGTCCAAGGAATCTATGGCGGACCCCCGCCGGCGCCATGCCGCTGTCTGGCTCGTCCCGATGCTGTGGACTGTCACCTTCGGTCTGTGGGGGCTGTCGAGGCAGGGCAGTGTGTGGCGGGACGAGGCCGCGACCTGGCAGGTGGCCGAACGTTCCACGCCCGAGATCTGGCGCATGCTGGACAACGTCGACGTCGTGCACGGCTGCTACTACCTGCTGATGCACGGCCTGTTCGAGTGGTTCGGGCCCAGTACCACCACTCTGCGGCTGCCCTCGGTGCTGGCCATGGCGGTGGCGGCGGCCTGTGTGGCGGTCGTCGGTCACCGGCTGGGCGGTAAATGGGTGGGGCTGGCGGGCGGGATGGCTTTCGGGCTGCTTCCGGCCGTGCAGTTCTACCTTCAGGAGGGCAGGCCGTACGCCCTGGTCGCGGCCGGGGCCGGGATCTCCACCCTGCTCCTCGTGAGCGTCCTCCAGGGGCGCGACAGGACGGCGCACTGGCACTGGGTCGCCTACGGCTGCACCGTCCTGCTGTGCGCGCTGCTGAACTGGCTCTCGCTGATGATCCTGCCGGCGCACCTGGTGACCCTGCTGTGGACCAGGGCGGGGCGCGGAGTACGGGCACGCTGGACGGTGGCCGCCGCGCTCGCCACGGCCGGCGCGCTGCCTCTGATCCTCTTCAGCCGGGGGCAGTCCGACCAGGTGTCCTGGATCCCGCCGCTGACGTGGCACATGCTGATCGGCCCGGCGGTGCTGCTGCTGATCGGTGGCGTCGGCGCCCGGCTGGACCGGCCCCGGGCGGGCCAACTGTCGGTGGCGGCTGTCGGACTGCCGCTCCTGGCGGTGCCGCACATCTGCCTCGCCGGTCTCTCCCTGATCCAGCCGCTGTTCCTGGACCGCTACGTCCTCTTCAGCCTGCTGGGGCTGGCACTGCTCATCGGTACGATCGTCGGCTCGGCGGTACAGGCGGCGAGCCCCCGGTTCCCCCGGGCGTCGAACTGGATCCTCCCCGTGGTGATCACCGTGGCGATGGCGGCACTGCTGCCGCAGTCACTGGCCAAGCGGTCCCCGGCGAGCCGGGTGGACGACGTCGTGGCGGCGGCGTCGGACGTACGGCGGCTGAAGGAGCCCGGCAGCGCGGTGCTCTTCATCCCGGCGGCGCGACGGGACACCAAGCTGGTCACCCCGGGCGCCTTCACCGGCCTGCGGGACATCGCTCTCGCCGAGAGCCCGGTGAAGTCCGGAACACTGAAGGGCGTGGAGTCGAGTTCGGCCCGCATCCGCGCCGCGATGCTCACCCAGCGGCGGATCCTGCTGGTGACGGACGCGGCGCGGGTGGCGCGACCGGTGTCGGCCAAGCGGGACAGGACGAAGATGTCCGTCCTGACGAAGTACTTCACGGTGGCGGCGGACGACGAGATCGGTGGGCGCCGGATCACGGTGTACGAGCGCCAGCCGACAGACACTCCCTAAGTCCGGGCCGGTGCTTCTCCGGTCACGGTGGTTGGCGTGCCTTCGGACGCGGACGGCATTTCCCCAGCCTCGGCCGGCGCCTCTTCAGCGCGGGCCCGCATTTCCAGCCCGCCCGGCGCAGTGGACGGTCACACCACCACCGGGATCACCGCGCCCCCTTACAGGAACGCCAAGTACACAACCCAATAGCCGGCCGCGGCCACCAGCGCCGCCGCCGGCATCGTGATGAACCAGCCCATGACGATGTTCTTGGCTATTCCCCAGCGCACCGCCTTCACGCGCTTCGTCGCGCCCACGCCCATGATCGCCGAGGTGATGACGTGGGTCGTGGAGACCGGGGCCTTGAAGATGTAGGCCGTGGCGAACATGATCGACGCGCCCGTGGTTTCCGCGGCGAAGCCCTGGGGCGGGTCCAGTTCGATGATTTTGCGGCCCAGGGTGCGCATGATGCGCCAGCCGCCCGCGTATGTGCCCAGGGACAGTGTCACCGCGCAGGCGATCTTGACCCAGACCGGGATCGGGTCGCCGAAGTTCTGGACGTCCGCGATGACCAGGGCCATCACCACGATGCCCATCGTCTTCTGGGCGTCCTGGAGGCCGTGGCCCAGGGCCATCCCCGCCGCCGAGACGGTTTGCGCGATGCGGAAGCCGCGTTTCGTCTTCGAGGGGTTCGCGCGGCGGAACATCCACAGGATCGCCGTCATCACCAGGTAGCCGACCAGGAGGCCGACGACGGGGGAGACGAACATCGGGATGACGACCTTGTCCAGGACGCCGGACCAGTAGACCTTCGTACCGCCCGCCAAAGCCGCCCCCACCATGCCGCCGAACAGCGCGTGCGAGGAAGAGGAGGGGAGGCCGAAGTACCAGGTGATCAGGTTCCAGGTGATCGCGCCCACCAGCGCCGCGAACAGGATCGCCATGCCCGAGGAGCCCTGGGGTGTCTCGATCAGGCCCTCGCTGACCGTCTTCGCGACGCCGCTGCCCAGGAACGCGCCGAGCATGTTCATCGCCGAGGCCATCGCCAGTGCCGCACGGGGTGTCAGTGCACGCGTGGAGACGGATGTGGCGATGGCGTTGGCGGAGTCGTGGAAGCCGTTCGTGTACGTGAATCCGAGCGCGACCGCGATGGTCACGACCAGGGCGAAGGTGTCCATGAAGGGGTCAGGACTCCTTGACGGCGATGGTCTCCACCGTGTTCGCCACGTGCTCGAAGGCGTCCGCCGCCTCCTCCAGCACGTCCACGATCTGCTTGAGCTTCAGCACCTCGATCGCGTCGTACTTGCCGTTGAACAGGTGGGCGAGGAGCTTGCGGTGGATCTGGTCCGCCTGGTTCTCCAGCCGGTTGACCTCGATCCAGTACTCCGTGAGGTTCTCCATCGTGCGGAGGTTCGGCATCGCCTCAGCCGTCAGCTCCGCCGCCCGCGCCAGGACCTCGATCTGCTGCTCGACGCCCTTGGGGAGCTCCTCCACGTTGTAGAGGACGACCAGGTCGACGGCCTCCTCCATGAAGTCCATGATGTCGTCGAGCAGCGAGGCGAGGTTGTAGATGTCCTCGCGGTCGAACGGGGTGATGAACGAGGAGTTCAACTGGTGGAAGATTGCGTGTGTGGCGTCGTCACCGGCGTGTTCCGCGGCCCGCATACGCTCTGCGATCTCGGCCCGGCCCGAGGCGTCCGCCCCTAGCAGTTCCATGAGGAGTCGCGAGCCCGTGACGATGTTGTCCGCGGACGCGGCGAACATGTCGTAGAAGCTCGTCTCCCTTGGGGTCAGACGAAATCGCACGTGAGGTCCTCGGAGTCCTTCGGTTCGGTCAGGCTGATGCTAGGCGCAACATCCGGCCACGGCTAATGGGTCGCCCCCCAGTGTCGCCCATCGGCCGGAGCGGACCGCAGGGTGGTCTGTACCGGCCCTCCATCGGCCATCCATCGATCCTCTACCGGCCCTCTACCCGGGAAAGTTGGTTACGATATACCCGGCAGGGGTATATCGACACTTTTGTGTCCGATGTTTGTTCTACGGGAGGACGCGATGACGACCACCGAGGCCGGCGCGGAGACGCCCGACGTGATGACCGGTGCCGTGAGCGAAGCGGGGGCCGGTGTGGTGACCGACCATGACCGTGGTGTGCACGGGTATCACCATCAGAAGGACGAGCATCTGAAGCGGCTGCGCCGGATCGAGGGGCAGATTCGAGGGCTTCAGCGCATGGTCGACGAGGACGTCTACTGCATCGACATACTCACCCAGGTCTCGGCGTCCACCAAGGCCTTGCAGTCCTTCGCGCTCCAGCTCCTGGAGGAGCACCTGCGGCACTGCGTCGCGGACGCGGCCCTCAAGGGCGGTGCGGAGATCGACGCGAAGGTGGAGGAGGCGACCAAGGCGATCGGTCGTCTGCTGCGTACCTGAGTCGTCCCGGGCCGCCCGCACGACCCCGTGGCGGACGTCGGTTTTCAGCCACCCGGTGTGAGCTGGCGGCCCTCGCGTTCCTCCGCCACCCGCAGCACCTCGTCGATGCTCTCCAGGCTGAGCCGCTCCTCGCCGGCCGCCGAGGCCGCGATGATCAACTCTCCGCACAGCTCGATCTCGGCGAGGGCCACGTGGTCCTGAACTGCCGTACCGCCGGCCGGAGCCACGTGCATCACCTCTTCTCTGCCGTCACCGCTTCCTGGAGTCCACTTCCTAGAGTAGGGAGCGGGCCACACACCGCGCATGGCACGGACGGGCTAGTCCTCGCGCTACGGCGGACGCAGCCGGGCCGTGACGGGTTGAGCCCCCCGCCCCGTTCTCCGGGTTCTTCCTTCGCCTTTTCGTCGTCTTCCCGGTTTTCTGTTCGTCAGTCCCGCCTGTGGCGCGCGCCGTTCACCGTGCACCGTTCAGCGCTCACTGCTCCGCGATCCGGCCCGCGTAGATGTCCGTCGGCCTCGGCAGCCGTACGAGCACGGGGGTGCCGAAGTCGAACAGCAGCGTCGTCGACGCGACCGCCACCG
>NZ_LIQQ01000138.1 GCF_001418565.1 Streptomyces graminilatus
GGGTTGGCTAAGGACGTGTCGGGGCCGCCGGGGCGGTGCCCGGAGTCGTCCCGGGCTGTGGGGGGCATCGTGGGATTCCTCGATCCTGTTGGTGGCGCACAAGCGCCACGGATCTTCTGGATGTGTGTCGAACCTATGTCCCCCGGTCCGCACGGGACGCGCCCTTTCCCCGTTCCGCGCCGAGGAGTAGGGGCGATTCCCTAGTCCTGGGCGCCTGTTGTGGCCTTGACCGCGACGGCTGTGCTGAGCTGAGGTTCCGTACCGCCGATGGAGCCGCACTCTGCTGTGCCTGCCCGGCCGCTGCCGGGCCCTCGGGTGGTCCGGCCGTGGCGGAGGGCCCGGGGTACTCCCGGCCGGCCGTCATCCTCAATCGATCATGGAGAGACGACAGTCGAGTGATGGACCTTCAGTTCATGTGCGGCGGTGCCGGTGCTCGGCTCCGCCCGGCCAGGACGGACGCGTCATGACGGCCGCGATCGTCGCGGACGGCGTCCGGAAGCGGTACGGGGACATCCAAGCCGTCGACGGCGTCTCGCTGCGCATCGAGACGGGCGAGTTCTACGGCATCCTGGGCCCCAACGGCGCGGGCAAGACGACCACCCTGGAGCTTCTGGAGGGCGTCCGCGAGCCCGACGAGGGCCGGATCGAGCTCTTCGGCCAGAGTCCCTGGCCCCGCAACCCCGAGGTGCTGAAGCGGATCGGCGTGCAGTTCCAGGCGTCGTCCTTCCTCGACAAGCTCACCACGCGCGAGACGATCCGGCTGTTCGCGTCGTTCTACCGGGTGGGCAAGCGCAAGGCCGACACCATGCTGGATCGCGTCGGGCTCTCAGAGTTCCACAACGTGCCGGCGGACAAGCTCTCCGGCGGCCAGGCGCAGCGGCTGTCGATCGCCTGCGGTCTGGTGCACGACCCGGAGATCGTCTTCCTGGACGAGCCCACCGCCGGTCTGGACCCGCATGCCCGCCGCAATCTGTGGGACCTGCTGCGCTCCGTCAATGAGGAAGGGCACACCCTGGTGCTCACGACGCACTACCTGGACGAGGCGGAGATCCTCTGCGACCGCGTGTCGGTGATGGAGAAGGGCAAGGTGCTCCGCACCGGCGCACCCGCCGCCCTGATCCGCGAGATCGACGACATGGTGCGGGTGAGCGTGGAGTCCGGGCTGATCGGCGCGGACGCCATGCGTGAGCTGCTGGTGTCCGCCGGGGTTGACCAGGCCGCGGTGGAGGACGACGGGGTCACCCTGTCGGTCGCCACCCGCACTCCGGGACCGGTGCTCTCCGTCCTCGGGGACAAAGGGGCCCTGCGTGGCCTCGAGGTGCGAGGCGCCACCCTGGAGGACGTCTTCCTCCAGCTGACCGGACGGGGGTACGGCGCGTGAGCGTCGAAGAGACCACGACGCAAGTCGCGGAGAACACCTCTGAGGACACCTCGAACCACTCCTCGAACGACACCGTGCGGGAGACCGGGACCGGGAAGGACAGCCGGAGAACCGGTTCGGGCGGTGGGGGTGCCGCACGCGACGACCGGCTCAGTCCGGTCCGTGAGCTGTCCCGGGTGATGATGCTGAGCGTGCTGCGCGACAAGAGCACGATCTTCTTCCTGCTGGTGTTCCCGGTCCTGTTCCTGCTGTTGTTCGGTTCGCTGTTCAAGACCACCGGGACGTCGCACATCAAGGTGGCCCAGGTCGGCGAAGTGCGGGTGCTGGACTCACTCACCGAGGCGCAGCACAAGCAGCTCTCCAGCGTCGCCACCATCACCAGGGTGACCGACGAGGCAGCCGCTCTGGCGAAGGTGCGCAAGGGCGACTACGACGCGCTGGTCGCACAGGACGGGGGCACGGTCGTTCTGCGCTACAGCGCCGCCGACTCCGTCAAGGGGGCTTCCGCGCGGGCGACGCTCAACGCCGTTCTGGAGGCGGCGAACCTGGCCGCGACCGGCCGGCCGGCCACGTACACGCTGAATGCCAGTCAGGTCGAGGACGGGTCGGTCAAACCCATCCAGTATCTGACGCCCGGTCTGCTGGGCTGGGCGATCGCCTCCAGCGCGGTGGCCAGCTCGTCGCTGACGCTGGTGACGATGCGCCGCAGGAGGTTCCTCCAGCGCATGCAGTTGTCCCCGACCAGTGCCTGGGAGCTGGTCGTCGCCCGTACCTTCACGACGCTGTTGATCGCGCTCACGCAGACAGCGCTGTTCCTGCTGGTCGCGACGCTGCCGTACTTCGGTCTGCGGCTCACGGGCGACTGGTGGCTGGTGATACCCCTGGTGATGTGCGGAACGCTGTCCCTGATGTCGCTGGGCCTGCTCATCGGCTCGGTCACCAGGACCGAGGAATCCGCCGGCGGTCTCGCCCAGTTGGTGGTGCTGCCGATGTCGTTCCTGTCCGGGTCGTTCTTCCCCCTCGACAGTGCCCCCGAGTGGGTCAGGGCGGTGTCGTACGCGATGCCGTTGCGCTACCTCGTGACCGGCAGCGAGGCCGTGCTCAGCCGGGGCGGCGGTGTGGTGGACGTCCTGCCCACCATGGGCGGCATGCTGGCGTTCACGGCCGTGGTGACGGCGCTGACCCTGCGCCTGTTCAAGTGGAACGACACGTGACGCCCCGCTGAGGGATACGCCCGGAGGCCCGCTGCCGTGTGAGACGGCAGCGGGCCTCCGCTGTTTTCGGGGACGGTCGGGGACGGTCGGGGACGGAACTCATCGCGGCTGTGGGCCCCGCTCACCGCCCCCGGCCGCGCTCCTGACCTCGTCCACGAGTTCGGCCTGCCGCAGAACGTCCTCCCCTGGCCCCTTGAAGTCGCCCTCGTCGAGCACCGTGCGGGCGAACTCGGCGACCAGGGAGGCGAACTGGTGGCCGGCCGGCAGCGTCCGTACCTCCAGGCTGTCCTGGCGCCGCAGGCTCAGCACCGGCCGCAGCGTGGGCGGCGCGCTGAACGCACGGTCGAGTTCGATGCTCCCCTCGCTGCCCCAGATCGTGCAGGCGCAGCGGTACGACCGGTCGAAACCGAATGTCAGCTGACCGGTCCGGCCGGCCGGATCGGCGACCAGCGCCGCACCCGCGACGTCGACCCCGGTACCGGGATCGACGCGCAGCACCGCCCCGCGCACCGTCACCTGCGGCCCGAGATACAGGGTGGCCGCTCGCAGCGTGTACACGCCGGCGTCGAGCAGTGCGCCGCCGCCCAGCGCCGGGTCGTACCGTATGTCGTCCGCGGGAAGCGGCGGGAATGCGAACTCGGCCGTGATGTGCCGGGGTTCACCGATCGCGCCCTCGTCGATGAGGGCGCGTACGGCGTCGTGCTGCCCATGGTGCAGGAACGCGAAGTTCTCCATCAGCAGCAGCCCGGCGGCCCGGGCGGCGCCGACCAGTTCGGCGGCTTCGGCCCGGTCGAGGGAGAGCGGCTTCTCGGCGAGGACGTGCTTGCCCGCCGCCAGCGCCCGCGCCACCCACTCCGCGTGCAGGGCGGGCGGCAGCGGTACGTACACGGCGTCGATGTCATCGCGTTCCAGCAGCGCGGCGTAGCCGGTGACGGCTTCGCAGCCGAACCGCCGGGCCACGGCCTCGGCCTTGGCCCGGCTGCGGCTGGCCACCGCGGCCAGCCGCACCGACGGGTCGGCGACGAGCGCCGGGATGGTGGTGCGCTGGGCGATGGTGGCACAGCCGACGACACCCACGTTCAGCACCCGGTCTGTCACAGTCACGTTCTCTTTCTCTGATGTGGCTCACGAGCACTGATTTGACTCACGAGCATTCACGAACACTCACGACGAACCGAACTGCTTGTCGATGAAGTCGAAGAGGTCGTCGTCCGTGGCCGCGTCGAGGTGTTCCTCGACGGTGTCCCCCGCGCCACTTCCGCCGGCGTCCGTGTCCGTGCCCGCCACGTCCAGCCGGGACAGCAGCCCCCGCAGCCGTTCCGTGAGTGCGGAGCGCTCCGAGTCGTCGATGGTGACCGCCTCCAGCGCGGCCTCCATCCGGGCGAGTTCGGCCAGCATCGGCTGGACGGCCGGGGCCGGTCCCGATTCCGCGTCGGTCTCGTCCCGCAGATGGCGGGCGAGCCGGTCGGGGGCCGGGTAGTCGAACAGCAGGGTGGCGGGCAGCCTGAGCCCGGTGGCGGCGCCCAGCCGGTTGCGCAGTTCGACCGCGGTCAGCGAGTCGAATCCCATCTCCAGGAAGCCCCGTTCGGGGTCGACGGCGTCGGAGTCGGCGTAGCCGAGGACAGCCGCCGCCTGGTCGCGGACGACGTCCAGCAGCACGGCCAGCCGTCCCTGCGTGTCCAGTTCGGCGAGCCGGCGGCGCAGCGCCTCGGCGGGCGGAGTCCCGTGCTCGGCCGTGGCGCCGGTGCGGCGGCGGGCGGGCTTGACGAGGGACCGCAGCAGTGCCGGGACCTCGCCGTCGGGTGTGCGCAGCGCGGCGGTGTCGAACCGGGCCGGGACGAGCAGCGCGCGGTCGGCGGCGACAGCGGCGTCGAACAGGCCGAGGGCCTGCTCGGACGGCATCGGGACCACTCCGCCGCGTGCCATCCGCCGCAGATCGGCGTCGTCCAGCTTGCCGGTCATCGCCGACCGCTGCTCCCACAGGCCCCAGGCCAGCGACTGGGCGGGCAGGCCATGGGCGCGCCGCTGTCGGGCGAAGGCGTCCAGGAAGGCGTTGGCCGCCGCGTAGTTGCCCTGTCCCGAGCCGCCGAAGATGCCGGCCAGCGAGGAGAACAGCACGAACCCTCGCAGTCCGCTGTCGCGGGTCAGCTCGTGCAGATGCAGAGCCGTGTCGACCTTGGCGGCGAGCACGGTGTCGAGCCGTTCCTGGGTGAGGGAGCCGATGACGCCGTCGTCGAGGACGCCCGCCGTGTGCACCACGGCGGTGAGCGGATGCCCGTCGGGGACGGTGGCGAGCAGGGCGGCGAGTGCGGCCCGGTCCGAGGTGTCGCAGGCGACGAGGTCTGCGTGGGCGCCCAGTTCGGTCAGTTCGGCGACGAGTTCCCGTGCACCGGGCGCGTCCGCGCCCCGGCGGCCGGCCAGCAGCAGATGCCGGGCGCCGTGCCGGGTGACCAGGTGGCGGGCGACAAGTCCGCCGAGCGCGCCGGTGGCGCCGGTGACCAGCACGGTTCCGTCCGGGTCGAGCAGTGCGCCGGCGGTGACGTCCGCGAGTTGGTTCAGTCCGAGGCGGACCAGGCGGGGGGCACGCAACTCACCCTTGCGCAGGGCGACTTGCGGCTCCTCGTGCCGGGCCGCGGTCGGCAGTGCCTGGTAGGACTCCGGTGCGCCGTCCCAGTCGAGGAGCACGAACCGCCCAGGGTTCTCCGACTGCGCCGTGCGCACCAGCCCCCATACGGCCGCGGCCACCGGGTCGGGCGCCTGTTCGCCGTCGTGCACGCTCATGGCGTGCCGGGTGACCAGGACCAGCCGGGTCGCGTTGAACGTGTCGTCGGCGAGCCAGTCCTGGATCAACCGCAGAACGTGTCCGGTCGCGTGCCGGACGGCGGAGGCCAGGCCGGTCTCCCCCGGCTGCCCGGCGTCGATGCCACCGGCTCCGGGTACGGCGGCCAGCACCGTGCCGGGTACGGGCACCGTGCCGGCGGCGACGGCGGAGGCGAGGGCCGCCAGGTCCCGGTGGTGGGTGGAGGCGAGTCCCGCCGCCGTCAGCGCGCTCCCGATGCCGGGGTCGTCGTCACCGTCGCCGCGGCCGATTCCGTCCAGGACGGCCCAGCCGCCGGTGACGGCTGCGGCCCGGAGGGACGGGGTGGTCGCGTCGGCCGGGGTCACCCATTCCAGTTCGTGCAGATGACGTGCGGCGGCGCGGGCCGCCCCGGGCTGCCCGGCGGGCAGTGGCCGCAGGGTCAGTCCGGTCACCGTGGCGACGGGGCGGCCGTCCAGGTCGGTGACCCGCAGCGCGACCGTGTCGGGACCGGCCGGGGCCAGATGCGTCCGCAGCGCGGTCGCGCCCGGTGTGTGCAGCCGTACGCCCGACCAGCTGAACGGCATGAGGCCGGGGCCGGACGAGGCGGCGGCGGTCAGTCCGACGGTCTGGAGGGCGGCGTCCAGGAGAGCCGGGTGCAGGCCGTAGTCGGCCGCGTCGGCGCCGGGAGAGGCCTCGGCGGGCAGTTCGACCTCCGCGTACACGTCGTCACCGAGCTTCCAGGCCGCGGTCAGACCCTGGAAGGCGGGCCCGTACACGAAGCCGTTCGCGGCGAAGCGGTCGTACAGGTCTTCGACGGCGACCGCTTCGGCGCCCGCCGGGGGCCATACCCCGGCCAGGGTGTCGTCGGCCGGTTCCTTCGCCTCGGGGACGAGGCGGCCCAGGGCGTGCCGGGTCCAGCGTTCGTCGTCCGTCGCGTCGTCCGGACGGGAGTGCACGGTCACACCGCGCGCCCCCTGTTCGCCGGGTTCACCGACGGTGACCTGGACGTGGACGGCGCCGTGTTCGGGCAGGACGAGCGGTGCCTCCAGGGTGAGTTCGTCGACCGTGGCGTATCCGACCCGGTCGGCGGCCAGCAGGGCCAGCTCCAGGAACGCGGTGCCCGGCAGTATCGCGGTGCCGGACACCGAGTGGTCGGCGAGCCAGGGGTGACTGCTCAGCGACAGCCGTCCGGTGAGCAGATAGCCGTCACCGCCGGCGAGCGTGGTGCCCGCGGCCAGCAGCGGATGCGCTCCGTCGACGAGCCCGGCGGAGGCGAGGTCGACGGTGCGGGGCGCCGCGTCGAGCCAGTAACGGGCACGCTGGAAGGCGTACGTGGGCAGTTCGGCCCGGCGCACGGGGCGGTCGGCGAAGTACCGCGCCCAGTCGGGGCTCACGCCGTGCACATGCAGCGTGGCGAGGGCGGTCGTGAGTGCTGTCCGCTCGGACCGGTCACGGCGCAGCAGCGGCGTGGAGACGATGCCGGCACCGGTCGTGGCCGGGTCGGAGGCGGTGAGGCAGTCACGGGTCATGGCGGTGAGGACACCGTCCGGACCGAGCTCGACGTACGCCGTCACGCCGTACTGTTCGAGCGTGGCCACGGCGTCGGCGAAGCGGACCGTGCCGCGCACATGGCGCACCCAGTAGTCTGCGCCCTCCAGTTGCCCGGAGTCGGCGAGTTCACCGGTGAGGTCGCAGACGACGGGCACGGCCGGAGCCGTGTAGGTCATCTCGCGGGCGACCGCCTCGAAACGGTCCAGCATGGGTTCCATCCGCGGCGAGTGGAAGGCGTGCGACACGGTCAGCCGCTTGGTGCGCAGACCTGCCGCGCGCCAGGCCGCGGCCAGTTCGTCCACCGCGTCCTCGTCACCGGAGACGACCACGGACGCGGGGCCGTTGACGGCGGCGACGGAGACCCGGCCCTCGTACGGGCGCAGCGCCTCGACGACCTCCGTCTCACTGGTCTGCACGGACAACATGGCGCCACCGGCAGGCAGTTGCTGCATCAGACGGCCTCGGGCGGCGACCAGCCGGCAGGAGTCACCGAGGGCGAGCACGCCGGCCACGTGGGCGGCGGCCAGTTCACCGATGGAGTGGCCGACGACGACGTCGGGGCGCAGCCCCCAGTGTTCCAGCAGCCGGAACTGGGCCACTTCGAGAGCGAACAGCCCGGCCTGTGTGTAGACCGTACGGTCCAGCAGTTCCGCGTCGGCGCTGCCCGCCTCGGCGAACATCACCTCGCGCAGCGGCCGTTCGAGTTCACGGTCGAGCTCGGCGCATACGGCGTCGAGGGCGTCCGCGAACACCGGGTACGCGGCGTACAGTTCACGCCCCATGCCCGCTCGCTGGCTGCCCTGACCGCTGAACAGGAACGCGGTGCGTCCGGTTCGCCGCCGCTCCCCGCGCACCAGCCCGGGTGCTTCCCGGCCCGCCGCCAACGCCGTGAGCGCGGCGAGGAGTTCGTCCCGGTCGTGGCCGACGACGGAGGCCCGGTGGTCGAACGTGGCACGGGTGAGGGCGAGGGAATGGGCGATGTCGGCGGGGGCGGCCGCCTCGTCGGCGGTGCTGTCCTGCCGCCGCGGTTCGGTGAGGTGGGCGAGCAGGCGGGCGGCCTGGGCGCGCAGCGCGTCGGCGCTGCGGCCGGACAGTACCCAGGGGACCACGTCACCGGAGGTGCCGGTCAGGGGAGTCGCCTCCGGCGACGTGGTGGTCTCCGAGGCCGGGGCGGCAGGCCGCTCCGGCCTGGCGACAGTGGAGGGCGGCTGCTCCCGCTCCACGGGTTCGGCCGTGACGGGCGGCTGCTCCAGGATCACATGGGCGTTGGTGCCGCTGATGCCGAACGCCGACACGCCGGCTCGGCGCGGCCGGCCGGTGTCCGGCCACCGAACGGTCTCGGTGAGCAGCGACACGGCGCCGTCGGTCCAGTCGATCTCGGTCGACGGCCGGTCGGCGTGCAGGGTGCGCGGCAGCATGCCGTGCCGCATCGCCAGCACCATCTTGATCACGCCGCCGACACCGGCGGCAGCCTGCGTGTGCCCGATGTTGGACTTGAGGGCGCCGAGCAGCAACGGCCGCTCGTCCGGCCGGTCCTGACCGTATGTCGCCATCAGGGCCTGTGCCTCGATCGGGTCGCCGAGGCGCGTGCCGGTGCCGTGCGCCTCGACGGCGTCGACATCGGCCGCGTCGAGCCCGGCGGCGGCGAGGGCCTGCCGGATGACCCGCTGCTGCGCGGGACCGCTCGGCGCGGTCAGACCGTTGCTCGCGCCGTCCTGGTTGACCGCGGAACCGGCGAGCACGGCCAGCACCGGGTGGCCGTTGCGGCGGGCGTCGGACAGCCGCTCCAGCAGCACCACGCCGACGCCTTCGGCCCATCCGGCGCCGTCGGCGTCGTCGGAGAACGCCTTGCAGCGCCCGTCCTCGGACAGCGCGCGCTGCCTGCTGAACTCGATGAAGGTGTCCAGCGAGGAGATCACGGTGACCCCGCCGGCCAGCGCCATCGTGCATTCGCCGCCGCGCAGCGCGGACGCGGCCATGTGCAGGGCCACCAGTGACGACGAGCACGCGGTGTCGACGGTGACGGCCGGGCCCTCCAGGCCGAAGGTGTAGGCGATCCGCCCGGAGGCCACGCTGCCCGCGCTGCCGGTGGCGAGATAGCCCTCGAATTCCTTGGGGGCGTGCTGAACCCGGGAGCCGTAGTCGTGGTAGTTGGAGCCGACGAAGACCCCGGTCCGGCTGCCGCGCAGCACTCCCGGTTCGATACCGGCCCGCTCGAACGCCTCCCAGGACGTCTCCAGGAGCAGCCTCTGCTGCGGGTCGACGGCCAGCGCCTCGCGCGGGCTCATCCCGAAGAACTCCGGGTCGAAGTGGTGGGCGTCGTAGAGGAATCCTCCGCCGCGTGCGTAGAAGGTGCCCGGCCGGTCCGGGTCGGGGTCGTAGGCCCCCTTGAGGTCCCAGCCCCGGTCGTCCGGGAGGACCGACACGGCGTCCCGTTCGTCGACGAGGAGCTGCCACAGTTCCTCGGGGCCGGCGGCGCCGCCCGGGTAGCGGCAGCTCATGGCCACGATCACGATCGGGTCGTCGTCGGTGGCGGCCACCGGGGCCGGGGTCCCCGACACCGGCTCGGTCGTGGCACTGGTGCCGAACAGGTCGTCGTGCAGCTTGCGGGCGAGTGCGGTGGCGGTGGGGTGGTCGAAGACCAGTGTCACCGGCAGTCGCAGCCCGGTGGCCTCCGCGATGCTGTTGCGCAGCGCCACCGCGGTGAGCGAGTCGAAGCCGAGATCGCGGAAGGCCCGTTCCTCGTCGACCTCCCCGGCGTCGGAGTACCCGAGCGCTCCGGCGGCCAACGTACGTACGAGGGCCAGGAGTTCACGTCGCTGTTCATCGGGGGACAGCACCGCGATCCGCGCCGTCAGCGCGTTGCGGTCACCGCCGCCTTCTGCGGGCACGGTGCGCGCCGACACGGCCGCGCGTACCTCCGGCAGCTCCATGAGCGCATGGGCGGGAGTGTCGGAGTGGGCGAACGCGTATGTCTCCCACCGTACGTCGGCCAGGGCCAGCACGGGTTCGTCACCCGCGACGGCCTGTTCGAGGCCCGTCAGCGCGGACTCCGGGTCCATGGCTGGCATTCCGGCGCGGGCCAGCCGCTCACCCGTCTCACCGGCGGCCAGACCGCCGCCGCCCCACGCGCCCCACGCGAGGGACGTCGCGGGGAGCCCGTCGGCGTGCCGCTGCCGTGCGAGCGTGTCGAGGAAGGCGTTGGCGGCGGCGTAACTCGCCTGCCCCGGGCCGCCGAGGGTGCCGGCGAGCGAGGAGAACAGCACGAACGCGGACAGGTCCAGGTCCCGGGTCAGCTCGTGCAGATGCAGTGCGGCCGCCACCTTGGGCCGCAGCACGGTCTCGGCACGCTCGGGAGTGAGCGTGTCCAGCACACCGTCGTCCAGGACTCCGGCCGCGTGCACGACAGCGGTGAGGGGCAGGTCGGCCGGTACTTCGGACAGCAACGTGGCGAGTTGATCACGGTCGGCGACATCGCAGGCCGCGATGGTGACGCGGGCGCCGAGCGCGGTCAGTTCAGCCGTCAGCTCGGCCGCACCCCGGCTGTCGGGGCCACGGCGTCCGGCAAGCAGCAGATGCGCGGCACCGTTGCGGGCCAGCCTGCGGGCGACCTGCGCGCCGACGCCACCGGTTCCACCGGTCACCAGTACGGTGCCGCCGGGCGCCCAGTCGGCGGGGGCGGCCTCGGGCAGGGCGGCGCGTACCAGACGTCGTACGAAGAGACCGGAACCGCGTACGGCCACCTGATCTTCCTCGACGGCGCCGGACAGCGCGCTCACCAGCCGGGCGACGGCACGCTCGTCCAGTTCCTCCGGGAGGTCGACGATCCCGCCGAAACGCTGCGGGTACTCCAGAGCCGCGATCCGGCCCAGTCCCCAGCTCTGCGCCTGGGCGGGTGCGGCGGGCCGGTCGGCGCGTCCGGTGGACACGGCGCCACGGGTGCCGAGCCACAGCGGTGCGCCGACCCCGGCGTCCCCGAGTGCCTGCACCAGGGCGGTGTTCAGGGCGAGCCCGTTGTCGAGCGCACTGCCGGGGGCGTACGGCGACTCGTCGAGCGCGAGCAGGGACAGTACGCCGGTCGGCGGCGGAACGTCCGCTTGGGCCAGGGCGATTCCGAGCAGGGCGGCGAGCCCGTCCCGGTCGGTACCGGAGGGCACTGCGAGGGTGGTCACCTGAGCGCCGTGGGCGGCCAGACCATTGCTGAGAGAGCCGGTGAGAGAGCCGGTGAGGCCGCCGGCGGTGTGCTCGTGCGGCACAAGAAGCAGCCAGGTACCGGTCAGGGCGGTGGCCCGGTTGTCCCGGCCGATGGGCTTCCAGACCACCTTGTACCGCCAGCCGTCCACCACCGACCGGGCCTTCTCCCCCTTGCGCCAACTCGACAGCGCGGGAAGCACTCCGGCCAGCGGCTCACTCTCCGGCAGACGGAGCGTCTCGGCAAGCCCTTCAAGATCCTCACGCTCGACCGCATCCCAGAAACGCGCATCCACCTGCTGACGCGAGTCCAGAGCCAGAGCCAGAGCCGGAACGGTCTTCTCCAGCCAGTAACGCCGGTGCTGGAAAGCGTAGGTGGGCAGGGAGACGGACCGTGCCCGCTGCCCGGCAAGGACAGCAGTCCAGTCGACGGGGATGCCACGTACCCATGCCTCGGCGAGCGAGGTCAGGAACCTCTCGGCACCACCGTCATTACGGCGGAGACTGCCGACGACCACAGCGTCCTCGGCCGCCTCCTGCACGGCCATACCCAGCACCGGGTGTGAACTGACCTCCACGAACGCCGAATAGCCCTGCTCGTTCAGCTTCTCGACCGCCTCGGCGAACCGCACACGCTGACGCAGGTTGCGATACCAGTAGGCGGCGTCGAGACGCGCGGTGTCGATGACCTCGGCCTCGGTGGTGGAGAAGAACGGCACCCCACCCGTACGAGGCTCCACCGCGGCCAGCACCTCGGCCAGTTCGGACTCGATCTCCTCCACATGCCAGGTGTGCGAGGCGTAATCCACCGGAACACGACGCACACGAACGTCACCGCTCTCGCAGTGCGCCACCAGCTCATCCAGCGCGTCCGCGTCACCGGCCACCACAACCGAACCCGGACCATTCACCGCCGCGATGTCGATACGGCCCGACCAGCGGCCCGCCAGCAACTCCTCTACCGCAGCCAGGGGTTGGGCGAGGGACACCATGCCACCACGGCCGGCGATCACACGGATAGCCTTCGACCTCAACGCGACGACCCGCGCCCCGTCCTCAAGCGACAAACCACCCGCGACGACAGCCGCAGCAATCTCGCCCTGCGAGTGACCGACCACAGCAGACGGCTCCACACCACACGCCCGCCACACCGCGGCCAGCGACACCATCACCGCCCACGACACCGGCTGCACCACATCAACATCAGCCAGCTCAGCCCCACCACGCACCACATCCGTCAACGACCAGTCGACGAACGGCGCAAGAGCAGCCTCACACTCACGCATCGACGCAGCGAACACAGGCGAGACATCCATCAACTCCCGCCCCATACCAACCCACTGCGCCCCCTGACCCGGGAAGACAAACACCACCCGATCGGATCCGCCGCCGACCGAACCGCGCACCACACCAGCAGCGCCGATCTCACCTGAAGTCAACGCGGCGATTCCCTTGGTGAGTTCACCCCGCTCTCCGCCCAGGACGACAGCACGGTTCTCGAAGGCCGTACGCGTCGCGGCCAGCGACCACGCCACGTCCACCGGCCGCACATCATCGTCGGCCGATGCCAGGAACGAGACCAGCCGTCCCGCCTGCCCACCGAGGCTGTCGCCGCCACGACCGGAGATCACCCATGGCAACGCACAGCCTTCGGCGAACACCGGCGCCGTGTCCTCGTCGCGGGATTCGGACGCGGCCGGTGCCTCCTCCAGCACGACATGCGCGTTCGTCCCGCTCACGCCGAACGAGGACACACCCGCACGCCGCAGCCGCCCCTCGGCGTGCGGCCACTCCACCGCCTCCGTCAGCAGCGACACCGCACCCGCTGACCAGTCCACATGCGGGGTCGGCTCATCGACATGCAACGTCCGGGGCAGCAGACCGTGCCGCATCGCCAGCACCATCTTGATGATGCCTGCGACACCGGCGGCGGCCTGTGAGTGTCCGATGTTCGACTTCATCGAGCCGAGCCACAGAGGCTGTTCGCGATCCCTGCCCTGCCCGTACGTGGCCAGCAACGCCTGCGCCTCGATCGGATCGCCCAGCGTCGTACCCGTACCGTGCGCCTCCACCGCGTCCACATCCGCAGTCGTCAGGCCCGCACCGGCCAGGGCCGCGCGGATGACCTGCTGCTGGGCGGGGCCGCTGGGGGCGCTGAGACCGTTGCTCGCGCCGTCCTGGTTGAGGGCGGTGGAGCGGACCACGGCCAGTACCGGGTGGCCGTTGCGGCGGGCGTCCGACAGGCGTTCCAGGAGCAGCATGCCGGCGCCCTCGGCGAGGCCCATGCCGTCGGCCGCCTTGGCGAACGCCTTGGAGCGGCCGTCCTTGGCGACACCCCGGGTGCGGGCGAAGCCGATGAAGCCGATGGGCTCCACCATGACGGCGACGCCGCCCGCGAGCGCCATCGAGCACTCGCCGGAGCGCAGTGCCTGGACGGCCATGTGCAGGGCGACCAGCGACGACGAGCACGCGGTGTCGATGGTCACCGCGGTGCCCTCAAGTCCGAGGGTGTAGGCGATGCGGCCGGACAGGACGCTGGTGGCGCTGCCGGTGACGATATGGCCCTCGACGCCTTCGGGCAGGTTGTCCAGGCCGCCGAAGCCCTGGTTGGCGGCGCCGACGAAGACACCGACCGGGGTGCCGCGCAGCGTTTCGGGGAGGAGTCCGGCCTGCTCCAACGCCTCCCAGGAGGTTTCCAGCAGGAGTCGCTGCTGGGGGTCCATGGCGATGGCCTCGCGGGGCGAGATGCCGAAGAATCCGGCGTCGAAGTCGCCGGCGTCGTGGACGAAGCCGCCTTCGCGGGCGTAGCAGGTGCCCTCACGGTCCGGGTCGGGGTCGTAGAGGGCGTCGAGGTTCCACGCGCGGTCGTCGGGGAATCCGTCGATGACGTCGCGGCCCTCGGCGAGGATGCGCCACAGTTCCTCGGGGCTGTTGGCACCGCCCGGGTATCGGCAGCTCATCGAGACGATGACGATCGGGTCGTCGTCCGCCGCCGCGCCGGCCTGGGTGACGGCGGCTGCCCGTGCCACCGGGGCGGGGAGGGCGTCGGACTGCCCGACCAGTTCCTCGCGGATGTGCCGGGCGAGTGCGGTGACCGTGGGCCGGTCGAAGATCACGGTGACGGGCAGCCGCAGCCCGGTCGCGGTGTTCAGCCGGTTGCGCAGTTCTACCGAGGTCAGCGAGTCGAAGCCCAACTCACGGAAGGCCCGGCCGAGTTCGACGCTGTTCGAGGTGCTGTGGCCGAGCACTGCGGCGACCTGGGCGCGTACCAGGTCCCGTACGGTCTGCTCCTGCTCCTCGGCGGTCATGCCGCGCAGCCGGGAGACGAGACCGGTGGTCTCGGCCTCCGCGGCGTCCTGGCGGTGGCGGTCCTCCTCGGCGCGCAGCAGCTCCGCCACTTCGGGCACCTCGGTCAGCAGCGGGCGGGGGCCGGCGGCGGTGAAGGCGGGGACGAAACGGTCCCAGTCGATGTCGGCGACCGCGACGAAACACTCGTCGCGGTCGAGTACCTGCTGCATGCCCGCGACGGCGAGCGCCGGGTCCATGAAGGTGATACCACGCCAGCGAAGCTGTTCCTGGACGACTTCGAGGCCCATGCCGCCGCCCTCGTCGCTCCAGATGCCCCAGGCGATCGACGTACCGGCCAGGCCGCGAGCGCGCCGGTGTTCGGCGACCGCGTCGGCGTAGGCGTTGGCCGCCGCGTAGGCGCCGTGGTCGCCGCTGCCCCAGACGCCGGCGACGGAGGAGAAGACGATGAAGGCGTCCAGCCGGTCGTCGCAGAAGAGTGCGTCGAGGTTGGCGACGCCACTGAGTTTGGCCTCGGCGCCGTCCGCGAACTCCTGGAGTGTCGTCGCGGCCAGCGGGATGAGGATGCCGACGCCCGCGGTGTGCACGACGGTACGGATCGGCGGCCCGTCGGCCTCGACCTGTTCGACGAGCGCGGCCAGCGCGTCCGGGTCGGCGATGTCGCAGGCGGCGATGGTGACACGGGCACCCAACTCGCGCAGTTCCGCTTCGAGTTGGGTGGCGCCAGGCGCTTCGGGTCCTCGGCGGCTGAGCAGTACGAGGTGTTCGGTGCCGTTGCGGGCGAGCCAGCGGGCCGTGTGGGCCCCCAGGCCACCGGTGCCGCCGGTGACCAGCGCGGTGCCGCGCGAGGTCCAGGTACGGCCGCCGCCGCCCGTGGCTCCGACGGGGGTCCGGACCAGTCGGCGGATCAGTGTGCCGGTGCGACGGACGGCGATCTGGTCCTCGCTCCGGGTGTCGGCGAGGACCGCGCACAGGCGGTCGGCGGTGCGCTCGTCGGGCGTCTCCGGAAGGTCGACGAGGCCGCCCCAGAACTCGGGGTGCTCCAGTGCGGCGACCCGGCCCATGCCCCAGGTTCCGTTCTGCACCGGGTTGCGCAGCGGGTCACTGTCACCGGTGGTGACGGCTCCGCTGGTGGCAAGCCACAGGGGGGCGCGTACGCCGGTGTCGGCGCACGCCTGGATCAGGGCGAGCCCGGCCACGAGACCGGCCGCGAGCCCTGGCTGCCCCGGGTGCGGTTGCTCGTCGAGCGCGAGGAGGGAGAGGACTCCGCTGTAGGTGTCGGTGCCGCTGTGGCGGGCGGTCTCGGCGAGCAGGGAGGCCAGTTGTTCCCGGTCGGTGTCGGTGGCGTCCACGAACAGCGGGGCGGTCTGCGCGCCGTGCGCGGCGAGGCCGTCCAGGCAGACCTGTACGAGCTTGGCATCCGCCTGGCTCGCGGGAACGACGACCAGCCAGACACCGCCGAGTGCGGCGGCGGAATCGGCCATCGGCCGCCAGGCGAGACGGTAGCGCCAGGAGTCGAGGGTGGACGCGGCACGACGGCCCCGGCGCCACGCCGACAGCACGGGCAGCGCCTCGGCCAATGCCTGCTGCCCGGAGTCCTCGGCGACATCGAGAGCACCGGTCAGCGCCTGAAGGTCCTCACCCTCTACGGCTGCCCAGAACTCCGCGTCCACCGCGTCTTCGACCCCACCGTCCGCCCCGGAGAGCTGCGGCGCCGCCGGTTCGAACCAGTACGGGCTGTGTTGGAAGGCGTAGGTGGGCAGGGAGACGGGGCGTGGTGCCTGCTGACCGGCGAGGACGGCTGTCCAGTCGACGGGAATGCCACGTACCCATGCCTCGGCGAGCGAGGTCAGGAACCTCTCCGCGCCACCGTCGTTGCGGCGCAGACTGCCCACCACGACCGCGTCTTCAGCGGTCTCCTGCACGGCCATGCCGAGGACCGGGTGCGAACTGACCTCCACGAACGCGGAATAGCCCTGCTCGTTAAGCTTCTCGACGGCCTCGGCGAAACGCACGCGGCCGCGCAGGTTGCGATACCAGTACCCGCCATCCAGCCGCGCGGTGTCGATGGCCTCGGCCTCGGTGGTGGAGAAGAACGGCACCTGCCCCGTACGAGGCACCACCGGAGCCAGCACCTGCGCCAGCTCCTCCTCGATCTCCTCGACATGCCAGGTGTGCGAGGCGTAGTCCACCGGAATGCGACGCGCACGGATGTCACCGCTCTCGCAGTGCGCCATCAGCTCATCCAGCGCGTCCGCGTCACCGGCCACCACAACCGAACCCGGCCCGTTCACCGCAGCGATGTCGATGCGGCCCGACCAACCGACCAGCAGCTCATCCACCGCAGCCACTGGTTGGGCCACAGACACCATGCCGCCACGGCCGGCGATCACCCGGATCGCCTTCGACCTCAACGCGACGACCCGCGCTCCGTCCTCAAGCGACAAACCACCCGCAACGACAGCCGCAGCAATCTCACCCTGCGAGTGACCGACCACCGCCGACGGCTCGACACCACACGCCCGCCACACCGCGGCCAGCGACACCATCACCGCCCACGAGACCGGCTGCACCACATCGACATCCGCGAGTTCAGCCCCGCAACGCACCACATCCGTCAACGACCAGTCGACGAACGGCGCAAGAGCAGCCTCACAAGCCTCCATCGAGGCAGCGAACACAGGAGAGACATCCATCAACTCCCGCCCCATACCAACCCACTGCGCCCCCTGACCCGGGAACACGAACACCGCGCCGTCGGGGGCAGCGTCGAAGCTGCCGGTCACCGTTCCGGGAGAGGTTGTTTCTGACGTCAACGCGCGCAGCCCGTCGACGAGTTCGTTCCGCTCGGTTCCGAGGACCACGGCCCGGTGCTCGAACGCCGTACGCGTCGCGGCCAACGACCACGCCACATCCACCGGCCGCACACCATCCGAGGCCGACTCCACGAACGAGACCAACCGGCCCGCCTGACCAGCCAGCCCCTCCGCACCACGACCGGACACGACCCACGGCACCACACCATTACCGCTGAACACAGGACCGGCGTCGTCGTCGGCGGCCTCGGGCACCTGTACGGCGTCGGTCCGGGACTCCTCCGGCTCTGGCGCCTGTTCCAGAACCACGTGCGCGTTGGTTCCGCTGCCGCCGAACGAAGACACGCCGGCGCGGCGCGGCCTGCCGGTGTCGGGCCACTGCTGGTTCTCCGCGAGGAGTTCGACCGCTCCGGAGGACCAGTCGACGTGCGCTGTGGGCTCGTCCAGGTGCAGCAGCCTGGGCAGAACGCCGTGGTGCATGGCGAACACCATCTTGATGATGCCCGCGACGCCCGAACTCGCCTGTAGGTGACCGATGTTGGACTTGAGCGACCCCAGCCTGACCGGCTGTTCGCGGTCCTGGCCGTAGGTGGCGATCACGGCCTGTGCCTCGATCGGGTCGCCCAGCGTCGTACCCGTACCGTGCGCCTCGACCACGTCCACCAGATCCGGCGTCAGACGGGCGTTGGCCAGCGCGGCACGGATAACGCGTTCCTGCGACGGCCCGTTGGGGGCTGTGAGCCCGTTACTCGCACCGTCCTGGTTGATCGCCGACCCACGGATCACCGCCAGTACCGGGTGGCCGTTGCGGCGGGCGTCCGACAGCCGCTCCAGCAGCAGCACACCCACGCCCTCGCCCCACCCCGTGCCGTCCGCACCCGCCGCGAAAGGCTTGCACCGGCCGTCCGGCGCCAGCCCCCGCTGCCTGCTGAACTCCACGAAGTTACGGGGGCTCGCCATGACGGTGGCGCCGGCGGCGATGGCGAGACGGCACTCGTCCTGGCGCAGGGCCTGGACAGCGAGGTGCAGCGCGACAAGGGACGACGAGCACATGGTGTCGACGGTGACGGCGGGGCCCTCGAAGCCGAGGGTGTAGGCGATGCGGCCGGACAGCACAGCCCCGGAGCCGCCGGTCAGCATATGGCCCTCGACGCGGTCCCGGGCATGGGCGGCCGCCGCACCGTACCCCTGGTCGCTGCTGCCGACGAAGACCCCCGCCTTCTCGCCGCGCAGCGTGTCCGGGTCGATCCCGGCGCGCTCCAGTGCCTCCCATGACGTCTCCAGCAGCAACCGCTGCTGCGGGTCCATCACCGTGGCCTCGCGCGGGGAGATCCCGAAGAAGCCGGGGTCGAACTCGGCGGCGTCGTACAGGAACGAGCCGGAGCGTGTGTATGTGGTCCCCTGGTGCTCGGGGTCGGGGTGGTACAGGCCCTCCAGGTCCCAGCCACGGTCCGCGGGCAGTTCGGAAACGGTGTCGACGCCCGCGACGAGCAGGTCCCAGAACTCCTCCGGGGTATGGGCGTTGCCGGGAAGACGGCAGCTCATCGAGACGATGGCGATGGGCTCCTGCTGCCGGGCCTCGACCTCCTGGAGACGTCGGCGGGTCTGCCGCAGGTCGGTGGTCACCAGTTTGAGGTAGTCGCGGAGCTTGTCCTCGTTGGCCATGAACGTCATCAGTCCCTAGAGCAGGCCCGAAGGCTTGGAGTCACCCGTACGGCATCGGCAACGGGCAGGTCGGACGGGGGTGGGGTACGCGGTGGTGGAAGGGGTGCGGTCGTGGGGGGGGAGGGCGCTAGTTGAGGCCCAGTTCCTTGTTGATCAGGTCGAACATCTCCTCGTCGGAGACGGTCTCGAGCAGATCTTCGTCGGGCACGTCGCCGCCCCCCGGCTGCTCCGCCGGATGCTCGGTGAGCCGCCACAGCAGCGCTTGCAGACGCTGGGCGATCCTGGTGCGTGACGCGTCGTCAGTGGGGTCCAGGGAGGCGACCGCGGCCTCCAACTCGTCCAGGGGGGCGAGCTCTTGGCCGTCCCCACGCTGCGTCTGTGGGGTGAGTTCGGACAGCAGCCGCTTGCCGAGGAGAGTGGGCGTCGGGTGGTCGAAGACCAGGGTGGCGGGCAGGCCGAGGCCGGTGGCCTCCTTGAGGCGGTTGCGCAGTTCCACCGCGGTCAGGGAGTCGAAGCCGAGGTCACGGAAGGGCTGGCCTGCGCCGATCCCACCGGTGCCATCGTGTCCGAGGACTGCGGCGACCTGCGTACGGACGAGCTGGAGCGCCATCCGCTCCTGTTCGGCGCGGCCCGCTCCGGCCAGTTGACGGACGAACGGCTGCGTCTCGCCGAGACCGGGTACGGTCCCGGATCCGGATCGGGCCGAGTCGCCGGTGACACCGTCTCCGTCCGCCGCGGCGCCGATCGCCTCGGTCGCGGCCACGGCTCCGAGAAGCCGGACCTCCGGGATCTCGTCGAAGAGCCGACGCCGACGGGCGGCCGAATAGGTCGCGGCGAACCGGTCCCAGATCACGTCGGCGACGACCAATGACGTCTCGTCGTGGGCCAGGGCCTGCTGCACGGCCCCCACAGCGACCTCGGGGTCCATGACGGGCACGCCGTAGCGACGCAGTCGGTCCCTCTCGGCCTCGTGGACCATGCCACCGCCCGCCCAGGCTCCCCAGGCGATGGAGGTGGCGACCAGACCGCGGCTACGGCGCCACTCGGCGAACGCGTCGAGGTAGGCGTTGGCCACCGCATAGCCCGAGTGGCCACCGTCGCCCCACACTCCGGCACCGGAGGAGAACAGCACGAAGGCCTCCAGCGGACGGTCCGCGAACAGCGCGTCGAGATGGATCGCACCGGCGATCTTCGCGCCCGCCACGTCCTCAAGGGCGGCCAGGTCCGTGTCCTCGATCGCGGCGGCCGGCGGCTCCACTCCCGCCGCGTGCACCACGGCGTTGACCGGGACGTCCTCCGGTACGCCCGCCAGCACTTCGGCCAGCGCCTCCCGGTCGGTGATGTCACAGGCTGCGACGGTGACCCGTACGGAACCCAACTCTTCCAGCTCCGCCTTGAGTTCAGCGGCGCCGGGAGCGTCAGGTCCACGTCGGCCGACCAGCAGCAGATGCTCGGCCCCGGTCGCGGCCAGCCGCCGGGCGAGGTGCGCCCCCAAAGCGCCGGTGCCACCAGTGATGAGCGTCGTCCCGGAGAACCCGACCTCCCGGCGCTCGACGCCTTCCCCGCCGACCGGCTTGCGGACCATACGGCGTACGTAGAGTCCGTCCGCGCGCACGGCGAACTGGTCCTCGTCCTCCTTGCCCGCCAGCCCCGCGAAGAATCCGCCCCAGAGGCGCTCGTCGCTTTCCGCGGCGCCCGGGGTCGCAGTGTGCGGCGCGGGAAGATCGATCAAGCCACCCCAACGCTCCGGACGGTCAAGACCGTAGACCCGGCCGAGCCCCCAGACGGACGCCTGTTCCGGGAGGGGTCCCGTGGCGGATGTCGCGCCCGGCGCCCCAGCTGGGCCGGACACGCTGACAGCGCCCTGGGTGACCGTCCACAGCGGAGCCTCCACCGCGGCGTCAGCGAGTGCCTGCATGAGCAGGAGCGACGCCTTGACGCTGCCGGGCACGGTCGATGTCCGTGGTCCGTCGGAGGACTGCGGCTCGGCGCTGCCGCCACCAGGACCAGGGTCGGACGAGGTCGGGCCCCATCCGTGGCCCAGCGGAAGGAGGGACAGCACGTTTCCGGTGAGCGAGGTTCCGGCGAGGGCTTCGCGGATGCGTGCCGCGAGAACGTCTCGGTCCTCCCGAATCACGTCGAACTCCACGACGACGACTCGTTCGACCTCCGTCCGGCCACGCAACCGCTCAACCAGTTCACACACCATGCCCTCAGCGGCATGACCGCCACCGGGCACGACGACCAGCCACTGCGACGGCAAGGAACTCTGCCCGGCCACCGACACGTCGGCCGGCTGCCATGTCACCGCGTAGCGCCAGGAGTCCAGCACCGTGCTCTCACGCTTGCGCCGACGCCACTGGGCCAGCACGGGCAGCGCGGGTTCCACGGTGCCCAGGGTCCCGCAGCCGGCGGATCCGAGGTCGAGCGTGTCCGCGAGAGCTTCCAGGTCCTCCCGTTCGACGGCCTCCCAGAATCGGGCGTCCACTTCGTCCACCGAGGCGGCACCGACCTCGGAACGAGATGCGCTCTCCGGCAGATCAAGCCAGTAACGCCGGTGCTGGAAGGCGTAGGTGGGCAGAGAGACGGGCCGTGCCTGCTGACCGGCGAGGACGGCTGTCCAGTCGACGGGGATGCCGCGAACCCATGCCTCGGCAAGCGAGGTCAGGAACCTCCCGGCGCCACCGTCATCGCGGCGCAGACTGCCCACCACGACCGCGTCCTCAGCCGCCTCCTGCACGGCCATACCCAGCACCGGATGCGAACTGACCTCCACGAACGCCGAATAGCCCTGCTCGTACAGCTTCTCGACGGCCTCCGCGAAACGCACACGCCCGCGCAGGTTGCGATACCAGTACCCGCCATCGAGTCGCGCGGTGTCTATGGCCTCGGCCTCGGTGGTGGAGAAGAACGGCACCCCACCCGTACGAGGCACCACCGGAGCCAGCACCCGCGCCAACTCCTCCTCGATCTCCTCCACATGCCACGTGTGCGAGGCGTAATCCACCGGAACACGACGCACACGAACGTCACCGCTCTCACAGTGCGCCACCAGCTCATCCAACGCGTCCGCGTCACCGGCCACCACAACCGAACCCGGACCATTCACCGCCGCGACATCGATACGACCCGACCAGCGGCCCTCCAGCAACTCCTCCACCACAGCGAGGGGCTGGGCGACGGACACCATGCCGCCACGGCCGGCGATCACCCGGATCGCCCTCGACCGCAACGCGACGACCCGAGCCCCGTCCTCAAGCGACAGACCACCGGCGACCACAGCAGCAGCGATCTCACCCTGCGAGTGACCCACGACAGCGGACGGCTCGACGCCACACGCCCGCCACACCGCCGCCAGCGACACCATCACCGCCCACGACACCGGCTGCACCACATCAACATCAGCCAGCTCAGCCCCACCACACACCACATCCGTCAACGACCAGTCGACGAACGGCGCAAGAGCAGCCTCACACTCACGCATCGAGGCAGCGAACACAGGCGAGACATCCATCAACTCCCGCCCCATACCAACCCACTGCGCCCCCTGCCCCGGAAACACGAACACCACCCGATCGGCGCGACCGGCGACCGCGCCACGCACGACATTGGTGGTGGTCGGTTCTCCCGTAGCCAACGCCTTGAGGCGCACGACGAGTTCACCGGGATCGGTCCCGAGGACGATGGCCCGCTGCTCGAAAGCCGTACGCGTCGCCGCCAACGACCACGCCACATCCACGGGCCGCACACGATCCGCAACCGACTCGACGAAGGACGCCAAGCGAGTGGCCTGACCGGCCAGCGCGTCCGCACCACGGCCGGACACCATCCACGGCACCACACCACCCTCGGCGAACACCGGAGCGACGTCGCCATCCACGCACTCCGGCGTGAATTCCTGGAGAGCCCCAAGCTCGGGCCCCTCCTCCAACACCACGTGCGCGTTCGTCCCCGAGATCCCGAACGACGACACACCCGCCCGACGGGGACGCCCTTCGGCGTGCGGCCACTCCACCGCCTCCGTCAGCAGCGACACCGCACCCGCCGACCAGTCCACATGTGACGACGGTGCGTCCACATGCAGCGTTCCGGGCACGAGGCCGTACCGCATCGCGAGCACCATCTTCATCACGCCCGCCATCCCGGACGCGGTCTGGGTGTGCCCGATGTTGGACTTGACCGAGCCGATGAGCAGCGGCCGGTCCGCGGGTCGGTCCTGGCCGTATGTGGCCAGCAGTGCCTGGGCCTCGATGGGATCGCCGAGTCGTGTGCCAGTGCCATGGGCTTCGACGACGTCCACGTCAACGCCGTTGAGGCGAGCGTCGGCCAGGGCTTCCCGGATCACCCGCTGCTGCGACGGCCCGTTGGGCGCGGTGAGTCCGTTGCTCGCGCCGTCCTGGTTGATCGCCGACCCACGAACCACTGCCAGCACCGGATGACCATGCCGACGAGCGTCCGACAGCCGCTCCACCAGCAGCACGCCCACGCCCTCCGCCAGGGAGAACCCGTCGGCGGCCTCCGCGAAGGGTTTGCAGCGTCCGTCGGGTGCGAGGCCGCGCTGCCGGCTGAAGCCCACGAACGGCACCGGGTCGGCCATGACCATCGCGGCCCCCGCGAGCGCCATCGAGCACTCGCCGGAGCGCAGGGCCCGGACCGCCAGGTGCAGGGCGACCAGCGACGAAGAGCACGCCGTGTCGACCGTCACGGCAGGCCCCTCCAGACCGAGGACGTAGGAGACCCGGCCCGAGGCGACAGCGGTCGAACCGCCGGTGACGAGATAGCCCTCGGTGCCGTTCGCACTTCGGCTGAGGAGCGAGCCGTAGTTCTGGTCGGTGAGGCCCATGAAGACGCCGGTTCTGCTGCCCCGCAGGGATTTCGGGTCGATACCGGCCCGCTCCAGCGCCTCCCACGACGTTTCCAGCAGCAGCCGCTGCTGCGGGTCCATGGCAGCCGCCTCGCGGGGGGAGATCCCGAAGAAGGCCGCGTCGAACTGACCGGCGTCGTGCAGGAATCCGCCGTGCCGGACGTAGCTGGTGCCTTGCCGGTCGGCGTCGGGGTGGTACAGCCCTGCCGTGTCCCAGCCGCGGTCGGTGGGGAAGCCGGTGATGTGGTCCTCACCGGCGGTGACGACACGCCACAGGTCGTCCGGGGTGGCGATGCCGCCGGGATACCGGCAGCCCATGGCGACTATGGCGATGAGGTCGTGATCGTCGTCAGGTTCCCCTGGGGAGTTCGTAGCGTACGGCTTCGTCTCCGCCGGCTTTGTCTCCGCCTGCTTGGCCTCCGCTCCGAGGGCCAGTTCGCGAAGGTGGGCGGCGAGAGCGATCGGAGTGGGATGGTCGAAGACCGCCGTCGTCGGCACCTTGAGCCCGGTACGGGCGGTCAGGCGGTTGCGCAGTTCGACGGCGCTCACCGAGTCGAAGCCGAGTTCCTTGAAGGCGTACTCGGCGTCGACCGCGTCAGCCGACGCATGGCCGAGCAGTGCGGCAGCCTCGGCACGCACGAGGTCCTGTACGTATCGATCCTGTTCGCCGACCGTCAGCCCACGAAGCCGCGTGGCGAACATCGCCCCGGCCGTGCCCTCGCCCCGCCCTGACTCTGCGGCAGAGGCGCGGACTTGACTGTCCGACACATGCTCGTCCCCGGGCTCCAGATCCGCGATGAAGGGGGAGGGGCGTGCCGCGCTGAACACGGGGACGAATCGGGCCCAGTCGACGTCCGCGACGGCCACAACAGTGTCGTCGTGATCGAGCGCGTCCTGTAGCGCGACCATCGCGGGCTCCGGAGCGATGACGGGAATGCCGCGTCGGCGCAACGGATCACGCATGTCCTCGGTGATCATTCCGCCACCGTCCTCCCACGGCCCCCAGGCCACCGAGAGCACCGGCAGTTCGCGCGTCCTGCGGGCGTGCTCGGCGATCGCGTCCAAGGTGGCGTTGGCGGCGGCGTACGCCGCGTGGTCGGCCACGCCCCAGACACCGGAGATCGACGAGAAGAAGACCACTGTCTCGGTCTCGGCCGGGTCCAGGACATCGACGAGATTCCACGCCCCGGCGACCTTGCCCGACACCACGTCGGCGAAGTCCTCGACGCTCAGCTCCGGCAGTCCTCCGAGGGTGCCGACACCGGCAGCGTGCACAACCGTCCGTACCGGACGGCCCCCCGCGCTCAGCGAACCGAGCAGCGCGGCCAGGGCCTCGCGGTCCGCCACATCGCATACGACGACCGTCAACCGGGCTCCCAGAGCCGCGATCTCGGCCTCCAGCTCCCCAAGTTCCGGACGGCCGCCAGTACCCCGGCGGCTGACCAGGACCACGTCGTCAGCGCCACTGCGTGCCAGCCATCGGGCGACGTGAGCGCCGAGTGCGCCGGTGCCTCCGGTCACGAGCGCGGTGCCGCGCGCCTTCCAGTTCCGGGTCGCGGACCGGCGTCCCGCACGGTTCGTACCGCCGGACAGGGAGGCCGGGACGAGACGCCGTACGAAGGTGGTGCCGGCGCGTAGGGCGAGCTGGTCCTCGGGGCTGTCACCGTGCGACGCGAGGACACCGCAGAGTGCGGCGGCATCCCGCTCGTCGAACCGGGCGGGGAGATCCACCAACCCGCCCCAACGCTCCGGGAATTCGAGAGCGGCAACCCTGCCGATCCCCCAGACGGCGGCCTGCGTCGGCCGGGTGACCGTCTCCTCACCCCCGACGGCCACGGCGCCCTGGGTGGCGGACCACAAGGGTGCCGATACCCCGGCCCGCCCGAGGGCCTGCAAGAGGGACACGGTGAGCGCGGCACCGCCGGGCACAACGGGGTGTTCCCGCAACGCCTCCTCGTCCAGCGCGAGAAGCGACAGGACACCGGCCGGGGAAGCGGAAAGACCGTCCAGCACCTCGGCGAACGCGGCATCCAGGATGTCCGCCGCGATGTCTCCCGGGGCCAGTTCGAGAACGCGCGCTCGGGCGCCGTGGCGGGTCAGCGCGTCGGCGATGAGAGTGCTGAGGTGGCCGTGGCGGGCCTGGGGGCTCTCGGTGCTCGGGACTCCGGTGCTCTCACCCGGCACGACGATCAGCCAGTCACCGGCAAGCCGCGCAGGCCCGGCGTCCCTATCCCGGCCGATGGGCTTCCAGACCACCTTGTACCGCCAGCCGTCCACCACCGACCGGGCCTTCTCCCCCTTGCGCCAACTCGACAACGCGGGAAGCACTCCGGCCAGCGGCTCGCTCTCCGGCAGACGGAGCGTCTCGGCAAGCCCTTCGAGATCCTCACGCTCGACCGCATCCCAGAAACGCGCATCCACCTGCTGACGGGAGTCCAGAGCCAGAGCCAGGGCCGGAACGGTCTTCTCCAGCCAGTAACGCCGGTGCTGGAAAGCGTAGGTGGGCAGAGAGACGGGCCATGCCCGCTGCCCGGCAAGGACAGCAGTCCAGTCGACCGGGATGCCGCGAACCCATGCCTCGGCGAGCGAGGTCAGGAACCTCCCCGCGCCACCGTCGTCGCGACGCAGACTGCCGACGACCACAGCGTCCTCGGCGATTTCCTGCACGGCCATGCCCAGGACAGGGTGCGAACTGACCTCCACGAACGCGCCATAGCCCTGCTCGTTCAGCTTCTCGACGGCCTCCGCGAAACGCACGCGCCCGCGCAGGTTGCGATACCAGTACCCGCCATCCAACCGCGCGGTGTCGATGGCCTCGGCCTCGGTGGTGGAGAAGAACGGCACCCCACCCGTACGAGGCATCACCGGAGCCAGCACCCGCGCCAACTCCTCCTCGATCTCCTCCACATGCCACGTGTGCGAGGCGTAATCCACCGGAACACGACGCACACGAACGTCACCGCTCTCACAGTGCGCCACCAGCTCATCCAACGCGTCCGCGTCACCGGCCACCACAACCGAACCCGGACCATTCACCGCCGCGATGTCAATACGACCCGGCCAGCGGCCCTCCAGCAACTCCTCCACCACAGCGAGGGGCTGGGCGACGGACACCATGCCGCCACGGCCGGCGATCACCCGGATCGCCCTCGACCGCAACGCGACGACCCGAGCCCCGTCCTCTAGCGACAGACCACCCGCAACCACAGCAGCAGCGATCTCACCCTGCGAATGCCCCACCACAGCAGACGGCTCCACACCACACGCCCGCCACACCGCCGCCAGCGACACCATCACCGCCCACGACACCGGCTGCACCACATCAACATCAGCCAGCTCAGCCCCGCTACGCACCACATCCGTCAACGACCAGTCGACAAACGGCGCAAGAGCAGCCTCACAAGCCTCCATCGACGCAGCAAACACAGGAGAGACATCCATCAACTCCCGCCCCATACCAACCCACTGCGCCCCCTGACCCGGGAAGACAAACACGACACCGCTGACGGCACGCGCGATCCGGCCGTGCACCACATTGGCCGGCACCGCATCGTCGCCCGCCGACACAACCCCAAGGCTCTTGATCAGTTCCTGGCGATCCGTGCCCAGCAGAACGGCCCGTTGCTCGAACGCCGTACGCGTCGCGGCCAACGACCACGCCACATCCACCGGCCGCACACGATCCGCGGCCGACTCCACGAACGAGACCAACCGGCCCGCCTGACCAGCCAGCCCCTCCACACCACGGCCGGACACCACCCACGGCACCACACCACCCTCGGCAAACACCGGAGCGACATCGCCATCGACAGACTCCGACGCGCCCCCCTGGAGAGCCCCGAACTCGGGCGCCTCCTCCAGCACCACATGCGCGTTCGTCCCACTGATCCCGAACGACGACACACCCGCACGCCGCAGCCGCCCCTCGGCGTGCGGCCACTCCACCGCCTCCGTCAGCAGCGACACCGCACCCGCCGACCAGTCCACATGCGGGGTCGGCTCATCGACATGCAACGTCCGGGGCAGCACACCGTGCCTCATCGCCAGCACCATCTTGATGACGCCGCCAACACCGGCAGCAGCCTGCATGTGCCCGATGTTCGACTTCAACGAGCCGAGCCACAAAGGCCGTTCGTCATCCCTGCCCTGCCCGTACGTGGCCAGCAACGCCTGCGCCTCGATCGGGTCGCCCAGCGTCGTACCCGTACCGTGCGCCTCGACCACGTCCACCAGATCCGGCGTCAGACGGGCGTTGGCCAGCGCGGCACGGATAACGCGTTCCTGCGACGGCCCATTGGGGGCCGTGAGCCCGTTGCTCGCACCGTCCTGATTGATCGCCGACCCACGAACCACTGCCAGCACCGGATGACCATGCCGACGAGCGTCCGAGAGCCGCTCCAACAGCAGCACACCCACACCCTCGCCCCACCCCGTACCGTCCGCACCCGCCGCGAAAGGCTTGCACCGGCCGTCCGGCGCCAGCCCCCGCTGCCTGCTGAACTCCACGAAGATGCCCGGCTCCGCCATCACGGTCGCCCCTGCGGCGAACGCGAACGAGCACTCCCCGGACCGCAGGGCCCGCACGGCGAGGTGCAGCGCCACCAGGGACGACGAGCACGCCGTGTCCACCGTTACCGCCTGGCCACGCAGTCCAAGCGTGTAGGCAATGCGCCCGCTGGCCACGCTGCATGATGTTCCGGTCAGCAGGTATCCGTCGACGGACTCGGGGGCCTGGTGCAGTCCGGGACCGTACTCCTGCTGCATGAGCCCGACGAACACTCCCCCGTCGCCGTCACGCAGGGTCTCGGGATCTATCCCGGCGCGCTCCAGCGCCTCCCACGATGTCTCCAGCAACAACCGCTGCTGTGGATCCATCGCCTCAGCCTCACGCGGCGAGATACCGAAGAAGCCGGCGTCGAACTCGGCGGCGTCGTACAGGAACGAGCCGGAACGGGCATAAGTCGTGCCGTGTTGCTCAGGGTCGGGGTGGTACAGGTTGTCGAGGTCCCAGCCTCGGTCGGTCGGGAAGGCCGAGATCGTGTCCCCGCCTGTCGAGAGAAGCGCCCACAGCTCCTCAGGCGTGCGGATGCCACCGGGCAGCCGGCACCCCATGCCCACAATGGCGATCGGGTCCTCGTCCGTGGCGGCACGCCGGTCCGCAGTCGTCTCGGACTCCCCCTTGGTACCCGTGGTCCCTGCGAGCAGACCGTGCAGATGCCGGGCGAGAACCTGCGGCGTCGGGTGGTCGAAGAGTACGGAAGCGGGGAGTGCCAGCTCAGTCTCGGTGACCATCCTGTTCCGCAACTCGACCGAGGTCGCGGAGTCGAAGCCCAATGCCTTGAACGTCAAGGTCACGTCGACGTCATCGGGCGTACCGTGCCCCAGGATGACAGCGGCATGGGCCCGGATCCGCCGCAGCAGATCTTCGTACCGAACGGGCGACGCACCGTATCCGACCTCAACGCCTTGGACGACCTCCGCGACCTCGCCAGACGCACCCACCGGCTTCTCCCGCCGGGCCGAGACGGCGTCGAGCCAATGACGGCGTCGCTGGAAGGCGTAGGTGGGCAGGGAAACGGGCCGTGCCCGCTGCCCCGCGAGGACGGCTGTCCACTCGACGGGGATGCCACGTACCCATGCCTCGGCGAGCGAGGTCAGGAACCTCCCCGCGCCACCCTCGTCGCGACGCAGACTGCCGACGACCACGGCGTCTTCGGCGGATTCCTGCACGGCCATGCCGAGGACAGGGTGCGAACTGACCTCCACGAACGCGCCATAGCCCTGCTCGTTCAGCTTCTCGACGGCCTCCGCGAAACGCACGCGCCCGCGCAGGTTGCGATACCAGTACCCGCCATCCAGCCGCGCGGTGTCGATGGCCTCGGCCTCGGTGGTGGAGAAGAACGGCACCCCACCCGTACGAGGCACCACCGGAGCCAGCACCCGCGCCAACTCCTCCTCGATCTCCTCCACATGCCACGTATGCGAGGCGTAATCCACCGGAACACGACGCACACGAACGTCACCGCTCTCACAGTGCGCCACCAGCTCATCCAACGCGTCCGCGTCACCAGCCACCACAACCGAACCCGGACCATTCACCGCCGCGATGTCAATACGACCCGGCCAGCGGCCCTCCAGCAACTCCTCCACCACAGCCAGAGGCTGAGCCACAGACACCATGCCGCCACGGCCGGCGATCACCCGGATCGCCCTCGACCGCAACGCGACGACCCGAGCCCCGTCCTCAAGCGACAGACCCCCCGCAACCACAGCCGCAGCGATCTCACCCTGCGAATGCCCCACCACAGCAGACGGCTCGACACCACACGCCCGCCACACCGCCGCCAGCGACACCATCACCGCCCACGACACCGGCTGCACCACATCAACATCAGCCAGCCCAGCCCCACCACGCACCACATCCGTCAACGACCAGTCGACGAACGGCGCAAGAGCAGCCCCACACTCACGCATCGAGGCAGCAAACACAGGAGAGACATCCATCAACTCCCGCCCCATACCAACCCACTGCGCCCCCTGCCCCGGGAAGACAAACACCACCCGGTCGGAGTCAGCGGTGACGGCACCTCGCACCACCGTCGCCGGAGCCACCAGGCCAGAAGTCAACGCCCCCAGGCCGTCAACGAGTTCACCTCGTCCAGCTCCCAGGACAACGGCCCGCCGCTCGAACGCCGTACGCGTCGCCGCCAACGACCACGCCACGTCCACCGGCCGCACACCATCCGCAACCGACTCCACGAACGAGACCAACCGGCCCGCCTGACCAGCCAGCCCCTCCGCACCACGACCGGACACCACCCACGGCACCACACCACCCTCGGCAAACACCGGAGCGACATCGCCATCGACAGACTCCAGCGCGCCCCCCTGGGAAGCCCCAAGCTCGGGCGCCTCCTCCAGCACCACATGCGCGTTCGTCCCACCCATCCCGAAGGAACTCACGCCCGCCATGAGGGACGAGTCGGGCCGGGGCCAGGGGCCGAGGCTGTCCTGAACCCGCAGGCGAAGAGCGTCGAGAGGGATGTCGGGGTTGGGCGTCTCATAGTTGAGGCTGGGCGGGAGTTCGCGGTGCTGAAGAGTCAGGATGGTTTTCAGCAGCCCCGCGATGCCCGCCGCACCCTCCAAGTGGCCCACGTTGGTCTTCACCGAGCCGACCCGCAGCGGCTCGTCGGCCTCCCGTGCGGTGCCGAGCGCCGCGCCGAGAGCGGCGGCTTCGACCGGGTCCCCCACCGGCGTTCCGGTGCCGTGGAGTTCGACGTACTGGAGGTCCTGCGGGGACACCCCTGCGTTTCGCAGGGCGCGGCGGATGACGTCCTCCTGGGCGCGGCCGTCAGGTGCTGTGAGGGTGTCACCGCCTCCATCGTTGTTGACGGCGCTGCCGCGGATGACGGCACGGATGGGGTCACCGTCGGCGAGTGCGCGGTCGAGTGGCTTCAGTACGACGAGGCCGCCGCCCTCGCCGCGGACGAAGCCATTGGCGCGGGAGTCGAAGGTGTAACTGCGGCCGTCGGGTGAGAGTGCGCCGAAGCGGTGGAGGTACAGGCTGCTCTCGGCGGCGAGTTGCAGATTGACACCGCCCGCGATGGCGATGTCGCTGTCGCCGCCGCGCAGGCTCTCGCAGGCGAGGTGGAGTGCGACGAGGGACGAGGACTGCGCCGAGTCGAGGGTGAGGCTGGGACCGCGCAGACCGAAGAGGTAGGAGACCCGGTTGGCGATAAGGGCGCGGTGGATGCCGGTGAGGGTCTGGTGGGTGATGTCCTCGGTACTGAGCCCGTGGTGCAGCGTGGCGTAGTCGTCGTGGGCCGCGCCGATGAAGACTCCGGTGCTGCTGTCGCCGAGTCGCGCCGGAACGATACGGGAGTCCTCCAGGGCTTCCCAGGCGAGTTCGAGGACGAGACGCTGCTGGGGATCCATGGTGTCGGCCTCCCGTGGGGAGATTCCGAAGAATCCGGCGTCGAAACGATCGACGTCGTCGAGGAATCCGCCCCAGCGGGGTACCTCGTGGGGTGCTCCGCCACCGGTCCGGTCAGGAGCTGTGGCATCGGCAAGTCGCAAGCGGTCGGCTGGAGTTGGACGCACCGCGCTTCGCCCTTCACGCAGCAGTCGCCACAGGGCGTCGGGGTTCGCGGCGCCGGGCAGGCGGCAGGCCAGGCCGATGACGGCGATGGCGCGCTGAGGCGCGGCGTTGAGCCCATACGAGGTGCTTGCTGACTCGCTCATTCCACTCCACCAGCTTGTTGGCCCGACCGTTCGGTCCGCGATCGTCGGTACAGCACGGGTACGGCATACGTACGGCGTCGTTGGCAGCCGCGCCGTCCGAGCCAGGAGGCGGGCAGCAGCGCGTGGGCCGCCGATACTCCAACGCTAGGGCCGCATGGACTAGGGCGGCCCCTAGAATCACATGGGGTTGAGAGGCTCAAGCGCCATGCCCTGCGGGGGAGCCGGGAATCGCCCGGACATGGTGCCGACAGGCGTACGCGGTGTTGCCGTCGCACTGGTGTCTCCCACGGAACGGCGTCCGGGGGCCTGGGGGGCCCGGGTTCGCGGGATCAGTGGTCGCCGCCACCGAGAACGCCGGTTCCCGGCTTGACCTGGGGAAACCGGCGTCGGCCACACGGGCCTGGTTACCTCGGTGCGGCAAGAAGTGGGGGAGGGAAAGAGGAATGGCGGAGGGGGGAAGGGCTACTTCACGAAGTCGGGCACGGCACGGGGCGGCCAGCTGCCGACCGTGAGCACGCCCATCGAGTAGGCGCGGGAGACAAGTGCCGCGCGGTTGGGTGCCTTGAAGCGGCGGAGCATCACGCCCACGTGGTACTCGACGCCCTGGCGGCTGAGGTAGAGACGTGTGGCCAGCTGAACGGTCGAGGCCCCGGTGGCGACGCCTTCCAGGATGCGAGCGTCAAGGGCCGAGAGCATCAGCGTCTTCGCCGGCGGGGCCGCCGCCTCGGCCGGCTCGTCGTCCGGACTCATCAGCACGACGACTTTTGAGGCATCGTCGCCTTCTCCCTTGACCGCGATGCCGGTGATCTCGGCCGAGAAGACCCGGTCATGGCCGCGCATGGCGACCACTCTCTCCACGAACCGGCTGCCGTGGCCGTCCGAGAGGTGGGTGAAGTGCCTGGGGAGGATGTTGCGGGCGCTTGGGTGCAGTACGTCGTAGAAGCTTCGTCCGCAGATCTCGTCGGAGGGCCGGCCGACATGGCGGAAGAAGTCGGCGTTCGCCGCTTCGATTTTGAGTCCGGCGTCCAGACTCGCCATACAGGTGACTTGGTGGGAACCGGGCGGTCGCCGAGTACGGCGGGCGGCATTGCGGGGGGAATCCGTAAGGCCGCTGACCATCATCGACTTGTCGGCGTGCTGAAGCATCAGAATCGATCCTGGGGGGTGGGGGGTATAACGGTTGATTCGGCAGCGACGAATGGCAGAGCGGGGAAATTGCCATTCGTTTTCTTTGGGCTGCTGTCGGCGACATTAGGTCGGCCATGTACAGGAGTCAACGAGAGCCAGGGGGGCGCGGGAAATACTGCGGTACCCCAGTGCGGCAGGTTCGGTCATCGCGCGTACCGGTGGTTCGGCAGGGGGGTTCGGTACGGTCGGTCATGCACCGGCCATAGCCCGCGCTCTTCGGTACTCGCACATTGCGACGGCGTAAGCAACACATGTCATTGCCTTGAGCAACGCTCCACGACACCATCGCGACCTGCGAGTTCTCTCCCTCGTCCAGAACCGTGAACGGCGGCATCCATGCCCACTAGTTCACCGACCCGCGTCACCCCAAGACCTCAAACATCTCGATTCGGTAACGATAATAACAAGTTGATGTCATTGATGGTTGGGCTGGGCTAAAAGGCGCCCTTCGTGGGGTCCCGCCTCCGACAGCACCCCACCCCCGCACACCCGGTCCGGCCACACACATCTCCACGTACCGGTCAGACCCAGTCGAGGAACGGGACATTCAATCTCCCTCCCGAAAAGGCGACCACGTCATTTCTTCCCAGAAGCCGACCCCGTAAGGGGTTTCCGCTCATCTTTTTCTGCACCGTCGACAAACGTCCGGAACCGTCACCATTCTGGCCCAGTCTCAGCCATTACAGACAACAGAGGCTCGCTCGCCCAATCCATGAGGTATCCCGATGACGGAGGACTGACCGCTACAGAGAGCCCCAGGCATCCCGGCATCTCATGAGCGCCCGCGCAGGTGACGTTCACTGCCGCAAGGTCGATACTTCCAGCAGACGCGATCGTGCCGCCCCATGTCCGAACAGCCCCAGCATTACTGACATACCGTCATCAAAGTCAGCATTGAGTCCGCATCAGTACCGCCGGAGCCCGCCCGGGGCCGCCGTCAACCGCCAAGATCGATAATTGACCGAACCTGCACTGCCCAGAAAAGACGCAGGTCAACGGCCCGTCCGATAACGTCTGTAGGAGGTACCCATGAAAATGCTCATCAACGTTCCGGAGACCGTGGTCGCGGACGCGCTGCGGGGCATGGCGGCGGCGCATCCCGAGCTGACCGTCGACGTGGAGAACCGGGTGATCGTACGGCGGGACGCGCCCGTCGCCGGGAAAGTGGCCCTCGTGTCCGGTGGCGGGTCGGGGCACGAGCCGCTGCACGGCGGGTTCGTGGGGCCGGGGATGCTGTCTGCGGCCTGTCCGGGTGAGGTGTTCACGTCTCCCGTGCCCGACCAGATGGTGCGGGCCGCGGCTGCCGTCGACAGCGGGGCGGGTGTCCTGTTCGTGGTGAAGAACTACACCGGTGACGTGCTCAACTTCGACATGGCGGCCGAACTCGCCGAGGACGAGGGCATCCAGGTCGCGAAGGTTCTCGTCAACGACGACGTCGCCGTCACCGACAGCCTCTACACGGCCGGGCGGCGCGGCACGGGCGGCACCCTGTTCGTGGAGAAGATCGCCGGTGCGGCGGCGGACGAGGGGCGCCCTCTGGAGGAGGTGCGCTCCGTCGCCCAGCGGGTCAACGACAGTTCGCGCAGCTTCGGCGTCGCGCTCGGCGCCTGCACCACCCCGGCGAAGGGCAGCCCCACCTTCGATCTGCCGCCGGGCGAGCTGGAGCTGGGCGTCGGCATCCACGGCGAGCCGGGCCGGGAGCGGCGGCCGATGATGACCTCGGGCGAGATCGCCGACTTCGCGGTGAACGCCGTGCTGGAGGACCTGGACCCGCGCAATCCCGTGCTGCTCCTGGTCAACGGGATGGGCGCCACGCCGCTCCTGGAGCTGTACGGCTTCAACGCCGAGGTGCGGCGGGTCCTCACCGCGCGCGGGGTCTCCGTGGCCCGCACGCTCGTCGGCAACTACGTCACGTCGCTCGACATGGCCGGCGCCTCGGTGACCCTGTGCGAGATCGACGAGGAGCTGTTGCGGCTGTGGGACGCGCCGGTGCGGACGGCGGGTCTGCGCTGGGGCATGTGATCCCCGCCGGAAGCGCGGGGCGGTCATCGCCCGGCGAGACAGCGACGAACGTACCTACCACGCAAGGAGATCTAGTGCTCGATGCCGACTTCTTCCGCCGCTGGATGACGGCGACGGCCGTGTCCGTCGGCCGCGAGGCGGAGCGGCTCACCGCCCTGGACTCGCCGATCGGCGACGCCGACCACGGCAGCAATCTGCGGCGCGGCTTCGACGCCGTGGCCGACGCCGTGGCGAAGGAGGTGCCGGAGACTCCCGGTGCCGTCCTCGTGCTCGCCGGCAGCCGGCTCATCTCGACGGTCGGCGGCGCCTCCGGCCCCCTGTACGGAACGCTGCTGCGCCGGACGGGCAAGGCGCTCGGCGACGCCGCCGAGGTCAGCCCCGCGCAGTTCACGGAGGCGCTGCGCGTGGGGGTGGACGCGGTGATGGCGCTCGGTGGGGCGGCGCCCGGCGACAAGACGATGATCGACGCCCTCGTGCCCGCCGTGGACGCCCTCGCCGAGTCGTTCGCCGCGGCACGCGTGGCCGCCGAACAGGGCGCCGTGGCGACGACACCCCTGCGGGCCCGCAAGGGCAGAGCCAGCTATCTCGGCGAGCGCAGTATCGGCCACCAGGATCCGGGGGCCACCTCGTCGGCGCTGCTGATCGCCGCTCTCGCGGAGACCGCCGGTGAGTGACGACAGCAGGCTGAGGAGCGGTGAGCCGTTGGTCGGGGTCGTACTGGTGTCGCACAGCGCGGCGGTGGCCGCCTCGGTGGCGGACCTGGCCCGGGCGCTGGTCGGCGGCGGTGCGACCGTGCCCGTCGCCGCGGCGGGCGGCACCCGGTCCGGTGAGCTGGGCACCAGTGCCGAGCTGATCACGGCGGCGGCCCGTTCCGTGGACCGGGGTGCCGGGGTCGCCGTCCTGACGGACCTGGGCAGCGCGGTCCTCACGGTGAAGGCGCTCCTGGCGGAGGGCGACGAACTCCCGGACGGCACCCGCCTGGTGGACGCCCCGTTCGTCGAGGGTGCGGTGGCCGCGGTCGTCACGGCGTCGACGGGAGCCGGCCTCGCGGCGGTCGAGGCGGCGGCCTCGGAGGCGTACACGTACCGGAAGACCTGACACCCGGGTCACCTCAGTCGCCGGCCGCGCCCCCGGCGTCCTCGGCGGTCTGGCCGACGAACTGCCTCGCCAGCCGTTCTCCGGTCTCCACCGCGGCCGCGTGGCTCTCGATCGGCGACACCCTGGAGTTCTTGAAGACGATGTACGTGACACCGGAGGCCGCTCCGCCGCCGTGCGGGTCGGGGTTGATGCCCAGCGCGGCGGCGGTGGCGTAGGAGGCCTCGCCGATGATGTCGTACGGGCCGGTGTCGCCGACGACCGCGTACTGCACGCGGTCCTTGTAGATGACGGCGGCGACCGAGCCGCCCCGGATGCCGTCGTCACGGTAGTTCCAGATGGCGCTGGCCATGGGGACCACGATGAACGGCAGGCGTTCGGGGCTCAGATAGCGGCCGTCGGACTGCTGGAAGGCGGTGCTGTCGGCGAAGTACGGATCGGTGTTCCCGTTGCACATCGGACCTGGCCGGCCGTCGCAGTCGATGTCCAGGTCGGCCTTCCAGAAGACGGCGTCCCCGGTGCCGCAGACGGGGATGTCCGCTTCGGCTCCGGCGTCGCTGCGGTAGTGGCCGTTGGACACGGGAGCGCAGTCACGCACCCGGGCCAGCAGGTCGGAGGCCTGGACGCTGCCCTCGTACCGCACCGGCTCGTTCGAGTGGGCGGGCAGCGTGGTCGGGGCGAGCAGGGCGACGCCTGCCACGGCCAGCGTCAGCGTCTGGACACGCACGATAGGGGCCTCTCCTGGGGGATCTGACGGACACTCGGTCCAATCTGGTGCCGGTCCGATCACGCGTCCACCGCTGGGGGGCCGTACGGTGCATGCCCCGAACTCCGGACAGGGGCCGGGCACCTGATCCCGTATCGGCTCAGGCAGCCCGGCCGCCCTCGTGCGCGCGGGTCCTGCGACGACAGCGGTTCCGCGCCACTGGCGTGAACTGCCCTGACAGCGGGGCCCGTTCAGCCTGGATGGCCTTCAGCATACGGTCGCGGCAGGCTCGGAAAGGGCACACCCCTCGCGCTGCACGCGCCCGCCGACCTCACGGCGCTGGTCCGGACCAACATCGTCGAGATGCTCACCGTCCCCGGCACCCGGACCGGAACCGGAAACGGCATCGGCAGTCCGCCGTAAGAAGGAATCCGTCACCTGCCCGGTGGCCGTCCAGGTGCGGGGCGGGGCCGGAGCACCTTGGCTTGCCCCGAGGCAGCACGGGCGATCCCCGACCCTCGGCGGCGCATGGGACGTACCGCCAACCGTGCCGCCGAAGGGCAGTCCACATGCGAACCGTTTCCCTCCTCCTCCGATTCGGCCCGACCGTGGCCACCGCCGCCGTGCTCGCGCTCGCCCTGACCGCCCCGACGGCTTCGGCGGCCGGGATCTCCGTGAGCACCAGCGGATCCACGGTCTCGGTGACCACCACCGCATGCCCCACCAGCAGCGGCAGCGGGTTCGGCAACGCCTCACTCCTCAACAGCAGCCAGCGGTCCTTCGCCGAAGGGCGGGTGGTCATGCTCACGGGCACGAGCGCCGGTCAGTCCGCCGTCTGGTCCAACGTGGGCACCGGCACCTACACCGTCAGCGTCCGGTGTGCGAACGGCGTCACCGCCGGTTCCCAGGCGGTCATCGTCAGCACCGCCTCGGCACCCACCATCTCCGCCACCTCCTCCCCCACCATGGGCGTCATGGGCGGCCTCGGCGGCGCCGTCAAGGACTACAGCACCCTCACCTTCGCGGCGGGCGGCGCCCTGGTCGCGTGCGGTGCCGTGGCCGCGGCCTGGGCGCTGCGCCGGCGTGCCAAGCCCTACCGGCTCTGAGCCGGGACCACGCACGGCCGGTGGCCGTCCGGGCGAGCACTCTCGCGCGGACGGCCACCGGGCTGTCGGCGCGGGTCAGCGCCGGACTCCGACCACCACGTGCGCGTACAGTTCCTCGGACACCGCGAGCCGGGTCACCAGGCCGACGGCCTCGAACGCCTCGATGGCCGACGGCGCCTGGCGTTCGCTCGTCTCGACCAGGAGGCAGCCGGCCGGGGCCAGCCAGTCACCGGCCCCCGCGGCGACCCTGCGCAGTACGTCGAGGCCGTCGCCGCCGCCGTCCAGGGCGACCAGGGGTTCGTGGTCGCGCGCTTCCGGGGGCAGCAGGCCGACCTCCCCGGTGGGGACGTAGGGCACGTTGGCGGCGAGGATGCCGACCCGGCCGCGCAGATCGGCGGGCAGGGCGTCGAACAGGTCGCCCTCGTGGGCGCGACCGCCGTAGGCGGCGACATTGCGCCGGGCGCAGCGCACGGCGGCCGCGTCGATGTCCGCGGCGTGCAGTTCGACACCGGTGAGTACGGCGGCCAGCGCGGCGCCGACCGCGCCCGAGCCGCAGCACAGGTCCACGACGACGGACGCGTCCGGGGTCTGGGCGAGGGCCTCCGCCACCAGGAACTCGGTACGCCGGCGCGGCACGAAGACACCGGGTTCCACGGTGATGCGCAGACCGCTGAACTCGGCCCAGCCGAGGACGTGTTCGAGTGGCAGGCCCGAGCTGCGGCGGGCGACCATGGCGGCCAGTTCCTCCGTGTCGCGGGCGGCGGAGAGTATCAGCCGTGCCTCGTCCTCGGCGAAGACACAGCCGGCCGCGCGCAGGGCGACGACGACGGAGTCCGGGGAGCGACCGAACGAAGAGGAACCGGCAGAACCGGCAGCACCGGAAGAAATGAAAGAACCAGGGGAACCGGGGGAACCAGAAGAACCGGGAGGAGTGGAGGACATTGAGCCGAGAGCCTTTCGGAAGCCGAAGGGCGCTCTCAGGGTCGCCTAGCGGAGGCGGTCCACGTTGTCCTGAGGTGAGAGCACCCGACCTGACACAGCGGTAATGGGTCTCACCTCCCTGGTGACGTCCGGCTGGGGGTGTTCCACAGCCGGACGGCAACATTACCCGAACAGTTCGGCTCGGGCGCCCCCGGTTCACTCATCCCGGCTACGGCACCGCCAACTCCCGCTCGCCGGACAGGCGTTCAGGTGCCCGGGCGCCCATGAACGCGGTGGTACGGCGCAGCCGGAAGCCCAGGGACTCGTACAGCCGGATGGCGTTGGTGTTGTCGGCGGCGGTGTGCAGGAACGGGGTCTCGCCGCGGGCGCGGACGCCATGGGCGACGGCGAGGATCAGCCGGGTCGCGAGGCCCTCGCCACGGGCGGCCGGGTCGGTGCAGACCGCGCTGATCTCGGTCCAGCCCGGCGGGTGCAGCCGCTCCCCCGCCATCGCGACGAGCGCGCCGCCCCGGCGGATCCCGAGGTAGGTGCCGAGTTCGATGGTGCGGGGCAGGAAGGGGCCGGGCCTGGTGCGCTCGACGAGGTCCAGCATCTCGGGCACGTCGGCCGGGCCCAGTTCCACGGCCTCCGGGTCCGGGGCGGCGGCCACTCCGTCGTCCACGAGCTGCACGCCCTCCGCGTGGAACGTGATCTCCCAGCCGTCCGGAACACGCCCCTGGAACCCGAGCAGCGGGACATCGGCTCCGGGGCCGGCGAGCGCGGCGAGGTCCGCCCAGTCGCGGTCGTCGAGTTCGGCGGGCAGGGCCAGCCAGGGGGTCACGTCGACCTGGTAGCGCACGATGCGGCCCCGCCATTCGGCGAAGTGTGCGTGCGGGCCGGTGAGGGCGGCGAGCGCGGGACTGTCGAGGGGGTGTGCGGTCGTGCTCATGCGTCGGCCCCGGTTTCGGCCGTCGGCCCGACCACGATGACCGTCTTGCCGCGCGCGTGGCCGTCCTCGACCGTGCGCAGGGCCTCGCCGGCCCGGTCGAGCGGGAAGGTGCGGGTGACGTACGGGGTCAGGTCGCCGCGTACGACGAGGTCGGCGACCGCTTCGAGGACGGCGGCGTTGCGGGCGCGTGCCACCCGGGCGCCGCCGAACCGCTTCGCGACGTCGGCGTACGCGCCGGCCGTGATCAGCTTCGTGCGGTCGGCCTCCGGCAGCAGGGTCGCCGCCTCGGCGAGCACCTCGCCGCCGACCAGGTCGTAGACGGCGTCGACGCCGTCCGGGGCCGCCGCCCGCACCCGTGCCGCCAGGTCGGGGCCGGACGGGACGTGGACCGCGCCCAGCGACTCGACGAAGTCCTTCTTGCCGTCGCTCGCGACGCCGACGACCCGCAGGCCCCGGGCGCGGGCGATCTGGAGGACCGCGGCGCCGACCCCGCCGCCCGCGCCGGTGACCACCAGGGTCGCGCCCTCCGGCAGGGCGAGCTGGGCCACCCCGTCGTACGCGGTGGCCGCCGCGACGGGCAGGGTCGCCGCGTCCGTGAAGGACAGCGTGGCGGGCTTGTGCGCGGTCACCGTGACGGGCAGCAGCGCGTACTCGGCGTAGCCGCCGGCCACCGGGTTGCCGAAGACCTCGTCCCCGACGGCGAAGCCGGTGACGTCCTCGCCGAGCTCCGCGACCACTCCGGCGACCTCGTTGCCGAAGACGGCGGGCAGTTCGCGCGCCACCTCACCCGCGCGGGCGTAGCCGGTGCGCTGCTTCCAGTCGACGGGGTTGACCCCGGCCGCGCGCACCGCCACGAGCAGTTGTCCGGGGCCGGGGCTCGGCCGGTCCACATCGGCCAGCGCCTCGGTCTCCGGACCCCCGAACCGTGTGAAGACGTACGCCTTGGGCATCTGCTCCCACTCTCCTCGCTCGCGCCGGACCGGCCGAAACGCCGGTCACCACAACCCGCACTCATGGGCAAGGCCGATCACGGGAGTGCTATTCCCGGGGTTCCGAGGCCCCGGGGAGAGTTCATACGCCCGCAATGATCACCGCGGGCCCGGGGTCCGAGGCCCGCCCAGCGACCCCGTACGGTGGTACGCGTACCCACTGACCAGGCCTGACCGTGAGGCATCCACCGTATGAACGTCACCCGAGGCTTCACCGGACGCCCGCGTGTCCACAACGCCGGGCTGCCGCCCGGACAGTACGACGCGGGCGACGACTGGCCCGTGCTGTCCGCCGAGGTCACCCCCGATCTCGCGCCCGCGGACTGGTCCTTCCGGATCGACGGCCTGGTGGCCGAGGCCCGCGCCTGGGACTGGGCCGAGGCGCACGCGCTGCCCGCGTCGGCGTACGAGGGTGACATCCACTGTGTGACGAGCTGGTCGAAGTTCGGGGTGCGGTTCGGGGGCGTGTCCCTGGACGCGTTCCTCGACGCGGTACGCCCCGACGTGTCCGCCACCCACGCCGTCGCCTACTCGCACACCGGGTACACCACCAACCTCCCGCTCGCCGACCTGACCGGCGGCCGGGCGTGGATCGCCTGGGAGTACGAGGGGCAGCCGCTGCCCGCCGAGCACGGTGGCCCGGCGCGGCTGCTGGTGCCGCACCTGTACTTCTGGAAGAGCGCCAAGTGGATCGCGGGGCTGCGGCTCCTCGACCACGACGAGCCGGGGTTCTGGGAGCAGAACGGCTATCACGCGCGCGGGAACCCGTGGGAGGAGCAGAGGTACTCCGGTGACTGAATCAACTGAGACCACTGCCACCGCTGAGACCACTGGGAGCACTGGGAGCACTGGGACCACTGGGACCACTGGGACCACTGGGAGCTTCGTCCCTTCCACCAGGTTCGCCGTGCCCGGCCGGATCGCCGTCAGCAACCGGGCGGCGGCCCTGTGGCAGACGGCCACGCTCACCGAGATCCGGCGGGAGACGCCCCACGCGTCCACCTTCCGGTTCGCGGTGCCCGGCTGGGCGGGTCATCTGCCCGGCCAGCACCTGATGCTGCGGCTGACCGCCGACGACGGTTACACGGCTCAGCGCCACTACTCGATCGCCTCGCCCCCGGACGACACCGGGCACATCGAGCTGACCCTGGACCATGTCGAGGGCGGCGAGGTGTCCGGCTGGTTCCACAGGGTGGCCAAGCCCGGCGACGAGGTCGAGGTGCGCGGTCCGCTCAGCGGCTTCTTCGCCTGGCCGGGCGACCGTCCCGCGCTGCTCATCGGCGCCGGCTCCGGGGTCGTACCGCTGATGTCGATGCTCCGGCACCACCGTGCACGTGCCCTGCCGGTACCGCTGCGACTGCTGGTGTCCGCGCGCGACCCCGAGAACCTGATCTACGCGCGTGAGTACGGGCCCGAGACCACGCCCGTCTTCACCCGCCGGGCGCCCCAGGGTGTGCCGGTCGGCCGTCTGGCGGCCTCCCACGTGGCGCCACTCCTGACCGCCGGGCGGCCACCGGCCGGCTGGGAGGCATACGTGTGCGGCTCCAACGCGTTCGCCGAACACGCCTCACGGCTGCTGGTGGCGGCGGGCCAGCCCGTGGACCGCATCCGCATCGAACGCTTCGGCTGAGCCGGCGCCCCGGCCCGGGGTGGTTCGCCGGAGCCACGGGGGCGGGGGCCGGTCGTGTGCCGCAGGCCTCGTGCGCAGCCGCCGGTGTCGTCCTTCTTGCCCGAACAGTCGTCCGCCATACCGTCGTTCGGCGTCGGCTCCTGGAGTGGGACCGCGCGTGGGAGCGTACGGAGCCGGAGTGGACGGAACGGCGGGCGTGACGGGACCGTGGGTGTACCGGGACCGCGGGCGTGATCAGTGCTGCTCGGCGGTCCGTTGCATGCGGCGGGCGATCCGGGTGTGGTCGGTGAGGGCGTCCCGCAGGCCCGGCAGGACGGGTTCGCCCCGGTCGACCAGGACCCGCCCGGCGACGACCGTCGTCCACGCGCGGGCCGGTCCGCAGCGCAGCCACGCCTCCACGGGGTCGCTGAACGCACCGGCGAGCGCGACCTCGTGCAGGTCCCACACGACCAGGTCGGCGCAGGCGCCGGGCCGCAGATGCCCGATCTCGTCGGCGCGGCCCAGACAGCGCGCCGAGCCCCGGGTGGCGATGTCGAGGGCGTCGCGCGCGGTCATAGCGCCGGGGCCGCCCCGGTAGCGGCCGAGGAGCAGGGCGCCGCGTGTCTCCATCCAGAGGGAGGCGTGGTCGGTGGAGGCGGAGCCGTCGCAGCCGATGCCGACGGGCAGGCCCAGTTCGCGCATCTCCTTCACGCGCGCGGTGCCGCCGCCGATGAGCATGTTGGAGCTGGGGCAGTGCGCCACGCCGACGCCCGCGGCGGCCAGGCGGCGCAGTTCGGCGTCGTTGGGGTAGATGCAGTGGGCGACCCAGGTGCGGTCGCTCATCCACCCGGCCTCCTCGAAGTACTCGACGGGCCGGCAGCCGTAGGTCTCCAGGCAGTACGTGTCCTCGTCGTGGTCCTCCGCGAGGTGTGTGTGCAGGCGTACGTCGTACCGCTCGGCGAGTTCGGCGGTGGCCGTCATCAGCTCCCGGGTCACCGAGAAGGGTGAGCAGGGGGCGAGGGCGACCCTGATCAGGGCCCCCGGGTGCGGGTCGTGGTGGGCCTTGATGAGGCGCTCGCTGTCGGCGAGGACCTCTTCCTCGGTCTGTGTGACGCTCCGGGGCGGCAGGCCGCCGTCCTCCACGGACCGGGTCATGGAGCCGCGCGTGGCGTGGAAGCGGAAGCCGATGTCGCGGGCGGCGCGGATCTCGGCGTCGACGAGTCCGGGGCGCGGATGGACGTAGAGGTGGTCGGAGGAGGTGGTGCAGCCGCCCATGAGGAGTTCGGCCATGCCGACGTACGCGGACACGTACGCCGCCTCCTCGTCGAGCGCCGCCCACAGCGGGTAAAGGGTGGTGAGCCAGTCGAAGAGGGTGCCGTTGACGGCGGGCGCGTAGGAGCGCGTGAGGTTCTGGTAGATGTGGTGGTGCGTGTTGATCAGGCCGGGGGTGACCAGTCGCCCGGCCGCCGACACGGTGGTGAGGGCCTCGGGTTCGGTCCCGGCGGCGCCCACGGCGGTGACCCGCCCGCCGTGGGCGGCCACCCACCCGCCGGGAATCTCCCGCGCGCCGTCCACGACGAGCAGTTCGGCGTCCCTGACCAGCAGCTCCACAGCAGTCGGCATGGGCGTCATCGTAGAGGCGCGGCCCTCCCGTACGGGGTCTGTCCAGGACATAAGGTCTGGCGGGTCGCCGACTCCCCCACGTACGGTGTGATCATCCGCAAGCGCTTGCCACTACCTTCAAAGGCGGTCCGACATGGCCCAGTTCGACCTCCCGCTCGACGAACTGCAGAAGTACCGGAGCGCGTCCGCCGAGCCGGAGGACTTCGACGCCTTCTGGTCCAAGACCCTCCAGGAGGCCCGGGAACACGACCTTGAGGCCCGCTTCGTACCGGTGGAGACCGGGCTGACGACTGTCGACGTGTACGACGTGACGTTCGCCGGGTTCGGCGGTCACCCGGTGAAGGGCTGGCTGCGGCTGCCCGCCGGGGCGTCGGAGCCGCTGCCGGTGGTCGTGGAGTTCATCGGGTACGGCGGCGGGCGCGGTCTGCCGCACGAGCACCTGCTGTGGGCCTCGACCGGCCGTGCCCACTTCGTCATGGACACCCGTGGCCAGGGCAGCGGCTGGGGCGGCGGCGGTGCGACGTCGGACCCGGTGGGCAGCGCGCCCTCGGTCCCCGGATTCATGACCCGGGGCATCGACGCCCCCGAGAACTACTACTACCGGCGGGTGTACACGGACGCGGTACGCGCGGTGGAGGCGGCCCGCTCGCATCCCCTGGCCGATGCGGCGCGCACGGTGGCCATCGGTTCCAGTCAGGGCGGCGGGATCACGATCGCGGTCGGCGGGCTGGTCCCCGATCTGGCCGCGATCGCCCCGGACGTGCCGTTCCTGTGCGACTTCCCGCGCGCGGCGACCATGACTGACCGCGACCCCTACCGGGAGATCGGCTACTACCTCAAGACCCACCGCGGCCGCACCGCCGACGCGCTGAACACGCTCTCCTACTTCGACGGTGTGCACTTCGCGGCACGCGGCCGGGCCCCGGCGCTCTTCTCGACGGCGCTGGAGGACGCGACCTGCCCGCCGTCCACGGTCTACGCGGCCTTCAACGCCTGGGCGCAGGACGACAAGCGGATCGAGGTCTACGACTTCAACGACCACGAGGGCGGCGGCCCGTTCCAGGAGGCCGTGAAGGTGGACTGGCTGCGCTCGTACGTCTGACGGTCCGGTACGGCCGAGTGGCCGATTCCGATGCCTTCCGCGTGATCCGACCAGTCGGTACGTTCGTCGGTGCCGGGCCGCGGTGTCGCGGCCCGCTGTTCCGGCGAACCGTGGAGAGCACATGTCCGAGCACGCACCACCCGTCCACGGCGACTGCGACGCCCGCTTCGTCGCGGTACGCACGGCGTTCGAGGAGAACTTCCGTGACCGCGGCGAGCTGGGCGCGGCGGTGAGCGTCACGGTCGGCGGCGAGACGGTGGTCGACCTGTGGGGCGGCTGGGCCGACCCGGGGCGCACCCGCGCGTGGGAGCGCGACACGCTCGTCAACGTGTGGTCGACGACCAAGGGCCCGGTGGCGCTGTGCGCGCACATCCTCGCCGACCGGGGGCTGCTCGACCTCGACGCCCCGGTGGCCGACTACTGGCCGGAGTTCGCGGCGGCCGGCAAGGAAGGCGTGCTGGTACGGCATCTGCTGTCGCACCGGGCGGGCCTGGCCGGTCTGCGGGAGCCGCACTCGCTCGCCGAGTTCTACGACTGGGAGCTGACGACCAGCCGCCTGGCGGCGACGGAGCCCTGGTGGGAGCCGGGGACGCGGTCCGGTTATCACGCGTCCACGTACGGCTTCCTCGTCGGTGAGGTGGTCCGCCGGGTGTCGGGTCTGCTGCCGAGCGCCTTCCTTGAGCGGGAGGTCACCGGACCGCTGGGCATCGACTTCACCATCGGGCTGCCGGAGAAGGAGGCCGGACGGGCCGCCGAGCTGGTACCGCCACCGGCCGCGCCGGCCGGCGAACAGGCCGCGGTCTTCGCCCAGTTGACGCCTGTCGCGATCGCCGCCCTGACCAACCCCCTGCTGGGCGCCGCCGATGCCATGAGCCCCGAGTGGCGGGCCGCCGAGATACCGGCCGCGAACGGCCACGGCACGGCACGCGCGATCGCCGCGCTGTACGGGGTCTTCGCCGGCCGGGGCACGTACGGCGGCCGGCGCGTCCTGTCCGCCGAGGCGGTCGAGCGGGTGCGCGAGGGCCAGGGCAAGTGCCTCGACCTGGTGCTGGGCGCCGGTTTCGGCCATGAGACGGAGATCGCGCTGGGGCTGTGGCTGAGCGGCCCGCGCGGCTCGTACGGGCCGAACCCGAGGGCGTACGGCCATGACGGCTTCGGCGGTTCCTGCGGGCTGGCCGACCCGGAGGCCGGTGTGTCGATGGGGTACGTCATGAACCGTATGGGTCCCCGTATCGCCGACGACCCGCGGAAGACGGCGTTGATCGACGCCCTGTACAGCGCGCTCTGACATAACTGACGTAACCGATGTAATTGGTGTCCCGCCTCTCGAAAGGCACATATGAGTACGTTCACCACTTCCGACGGCACCGAGATCTTCTTCAAGGACTGGGGTACCGGGCAGCCGGTGGTGTTCAGTCACGGCTGGCCGCTGAACGCGGATGCCTGGGACGGGCAGTCGCGGCTGGTCGCCGACAACGGCTTCCGCGCCGTCGCGCACGACCGGCGCGGGCACGGCCGTTCCGCGCAGCCGTGGCAGGGCAACCACATGGACCAGTACGCGGACGACCTGGCCGAACTGATCGAGTCGCTCGACCTCGAAAACGTCGTGCTCGTCGGTCATTCGACCGGCGGCGGCGAGGTGACCCGGTACATCGGCCGGCACGGGACGGCGCGGGTCGCCAAGGTCGTGCTGCTGGGTGCGGTGCCGCCGCTGATGCTGAGGACCGACGCCAACCCCGAGGGCACGCCCATCGAGGCGTTCGACGGGATCCGGGCGGGCGTCGAGGGTGACCGTTCGCAGTTCTACTGGGATCTCAGCGAGGCCTTCTTCGGCTTCAACCGGCCGGACGCGACCCCGTCCGAGGGCATGCGCCGCGCGTTCTGGCTGTGGAGCATGCAGGTCGGGATCAAGGCGGCCTACGACTGCGTGAAGCAGTTCTCGGAGTCCGACTTCACCGAGGACCTGGGCCGTATCGACGTACCGACGCTGATCGCGCACGGCGCCGACGACCAGATCGTGCCGATCGCCGCGTCGGCGGAGAAGACGGCACTGCTGGTCAAGGACTCGACACTGAAGGTCTACCCGGGCGCTCCGCACGGCCTGGTGGGCGACTTCGAGAAGGCGTTCAACGCCGACCTGCTGGAGTTCATCAAGAGCTAGCCCGTCAGGGGCCGGTCGTCCATCAGGGGCTGACGGGTTGTCACCCGGCGGTCGTCCGCGTCGCCACCACCATCCGGCAGCGCGGACTGCCGTCCGGCCGGCGCCCGAACTCGGGCAGGGCCTGGGTCTCCACGTCGAAGCCGGCGCGTGTCAGCCCCCTCTGGATGTCGGCCAGCCCGAAGGCCCGGTAGTACATGACGAACGGCGGCTTCCACACGGCGTTGCGGACCCGCATCACCGCGTCGAAGGCGAGCAGCGCCCAGTAGGCACGCGTGCCCGGGCGGGGCGGGGCCACGACGGGGAAGGCGAAGTGCCCGTCCGGCCGCAGTACGGAGTGGACCTGGGCGAACAGCCCCGGCAGCTCGCCCGGCAGGAAGTGGCCGAACGCCCCGAAGCTGACGACCAGATCGAAGGCGGGGACGGACGCGGGGGCGAAGGGCAGGGCTCGCGCGTCACCGCGTACCAGGGTGACGCGCGGGCCGCCGGACAGTTCGCCCGCCCGCCGCCTGGCCACCTCCAGCATGCCCGCGCTGATGTCGATCCCGGTGACACTCCCCCGGCACACCCCCTCCAAGACCGCCAGACCGGCGCCGGTTCCGCAGCACAGGTCGAGGCCGTCGTCGAAGGGCCCGAGGGGGCTGAGCGCCGACGCCACCGCGTCGAGGATCGTGTCCGGCGTGCGGAACGGGGTGTGGTCGAACTTCGGTGCGAGCAGGTCGTAGCCGTGCTCGACGGACGACAGCGCCTGTACGGCGAGTTCACGGAGGGTGGGGCCTTCGGGGCTGAACATCGGGCCAGCTTAGAAGGAGCCCAGGTGCCGCCGCCGCGGACTCCCGGCCGACAGGTTCACCCTTTAGGGTGAGCGGATGCGCGCATTTCGTGAAGCTGTGGAGGCCGGGGATCTCGACGCCGTCGAGAAGCTGCTGGCGGAGAACGTCGTGTTCACCAGTCCGGTCGCGTTCCGGCCCTACCCCGGCAGGGCGATCACCGCGGCGATCCTGCGCGGTGTGTCCCGGGTCTTCGAGGACTTCCAATACGAGCGGGAGATCGGCACGCCCGACGGCAGCGACCACGCACTGGTGTTCACGGCGCGGGTCGGCGGGCGCGAGATCCAGGGCTGCGACCTGCTGCATCTCGACGAGGACGGTCTGATCGACGAGCTGACGGTCATGGTCCGTCCGCTGTCGGCGGCGCAGGAGCTGTCGGCGGCCATGGGCGCCGAGTTCGAGCGGATCGCGCGGGAGGCGCGTGCCGCCGGGTCCGCCTGAGTGCGGAGGACCCCGCGTGTGCGGGGAGCCGAAGCCGCGCGTCCGCACTCCGGCGGCGGGCGCGCTTTGGTTGGATGGCCGCATGACCACCGACGAGCACGCGCGGATGATGCGGGCCAACGAGGCCAACTGGGACGCCCGTACCCCCGTCCATCTCGCCAGCCGTTTCTACGGTCTTGACGAGAACCTCGATCCGTCGCGCTGGTTCGCCTCCTGGGAGTGGGAGGACCTCGGCGAACTCACCGGCCGTGATGTGCTCCACCTCCAGTGCCACCTCGGCACGGAGACCCTCGCCTTCGCCGAACGCGGGGCGCGGGCGGTCGGCCTCGACATCTCCGAGGCGTCCGTGACGGCCGCACGAGGTATCGCGGCGCGGGCCGGCCTCGACGTGACCTACGTACGGGCGAACGTGTACGACGCCGTGGAGGCCCTGGAGCAGCGGCGGTTCGACGTCGTGTACACCGGGAAGGGCGCCCTGTGCTATCTGCCCGACCTGGACCGCTGGGCTGAGACGGTGTGCCGGCTGCTGCGTCCCGGTGGCCTGTTGTACCTCGTGGAGTTCCATCCGCTGCTCAACTCGCTGGGCCCGAAGCCCGCGCCGGACGACACCGGTGAACTGCTGTTGCGGCACGATTACTTGGGCGCGCCGGGGGCCGTCGTGCACCGCGACTCCACGTTCACGTACACCGACGGTCCGGCCGTGACCGGGGCCACCGAGAGCTTCGAGTGGACGCACGGAATGGACGAGGCCGTCAACGCGTTGATCGGGGCGGGACTGACCATCCGGCGGTTGCGCGAGAGCGACGAACTGCCCTGGCCGCGCTGGCCCCGTATGGAGCGTACGGAGTCGGGCTGGTGGCGGTTGCCGGAGCCGCGCATCCCGCTTCTGTACGGGCTCCTCGCGAGCCGCCGAGCCACCGGGTCACGCGACTGACGGCCACTCCCCGCGCTTTGTGTGGTACGGTGCTCGCAGCACTTGTGTACGCCGGGTTTCTCGGCGCCGGTGCGGTTCTTCCTCAGCTCGATGATCCACCCGTCGGATTCCGATCGGCGCATCGACTTCTCCAGGTTCCAGTACCACCTCACCATCTGCGGCGCGCGGCACTGCCGTTGGGCGGCGGGTGCGGGTGCGTTGTGGCTGGCCGCGCGGTTCCCCGCGCCCCTCGGGGCGGCGGCTGCGCCGCCTGCCCCAGCCTGCCTCCCGAGGTGTCGCTGTCTCCCGCCGCCCGTGGCGCGCCCGGCGCGCCCGGTTTCTCGCGGCTCCCCCCTTCCTCTTTCTTCCGCGTGCCCCATGCGGCGCGCGTCCCCGTCCGTGAAAGGACTCCCGACCATGACCACCACCACACTCGAACACCCCCCGGTACGGCAACTGCCCCCGGCCCGGATCGCGGCCGGTGTCCTCGACATCGACGGCAACGGGAAGGGGTATCTGCGGGCAGCCGAGAGCTGCCTGCACTCACCTGCCGACCTCCAGGTCTCCCCGGCGCTGATCCGGCGTCACGGCCTGCGCAAGGGCGACCTCGTCGCCGGAGCGCAGGGCACCCAGCGCGCGCTGACCGAGGTCGCGCTGGTCAACGGCCGTACGCCGGAGGAACTGCGCGGGCGTCGCCACTTCCGCGATCTCACCCCGCTGCACCCGCGCGAGCGGCTCCGCCTCGAACACCCGGCGGCCGGACTCACCGGACGCGTCACCGATCTCGTCGCCCCGGTCGGCAAGGGCCAGCGCGGGCTGATCGTGGCCCCGCCCAAGACCGGCAAGACCGTGCTGCTCCAGCAGGTCGCGGCGGCCGTCGCGGGCAACCATCCGGAGTGCCGTCTGATGGTGGTCCTCCTCGACGAGCGGCCCGAGGAGGTCACCGACATGCGGCGCTCCGTGCGCGGCGAGGTGTACGCCTCGACCTTCGACAAGGCGCCCAAGCAGCACATCGCACTCGCCGAACTCGTCGTCGAGCGGGCCAAGCGGCTCGTCGAGGCGGGCGAGGACGTCGTCATCCTCCTGGACTCCCTCACCCGGCTGTGCAGGGCCCACAACAACGCGGCGGCCTCCGGCGGCCGGACCCTCAGCGGCGGGGTCGACGCCGCCGCGCTGCTCGGCCCGAAGCGGCTGTTCGGCTCCGCGCGCCTGGCCGAGGAGGGCGGTTCGCTCACGATCCTCGCCACCGCCCTGGTGGAGACCGGCTCCCGCGCCGACGACTTCTTCTTCGAGGAGCTGAAGGGCACGGGCAACATGGAGCTGCGACTGAGCCGCGAGCTGGCCTCCCGGCGGGTCTATCCGGCCGTCGACATCAACCCCTCCGGCACCCGTCGCGAGGAACTCCTGCTTCCCCAGGCCGAGTTGACGACCGTACAGGGGCTGCGGCGGGCCCTGCAGACGCGGGACGGCCAGGCGAGCCTGGAGACCCTGCTGGAGCGGCTGCGCGCCACCCCCGACAACGCGTCCTTCCTGCGCCGGATCCAGCCGACGCTCCCGGCAGCGGGCTGACCCGAGCGCCCGAAGCCGGCCACGGAACCACGCCCATCCCCGCTTTGCGCTAGCGCATCCGGGTGTTCGAGGGCGCTTCCCGGCCCCGGCAGCGCCGTGTTCGGCACGGCCATTCTTACGTTTGCGGTATGACCATCAGATTCTCTTCCCGGATCGCCGCCTCCTGCTGTGCGCTGTGCGTGACGGGCGTGCTGGCGCTCACGCCCGTCCAGGCGAACGCCCGCACCGGTGCCGACCCGGTCACGCCGACGGCCTCGGACGCACGGCTGCTGTACCGCTCCGGCACCCAGGCCCGGCTCCGCCCCGGCGCGCCCCGCCTTCCCCGGGACCTGTCCGCGCTGTCGTGGCTGGTGGCCGACGCCGGTACCGGTGAGGTGCTCGCCGCGCGCAACGCGCACCGCGAACTGCCGCCGGCCAGCACCCTCAAGACGCTCTTCGCCCTCACCGTGCTGCCCACACTGCCCGCCGGCCTCAGGCACAAGGTCACCGAGGCCGATCTGGCGGGCATCGGGGAAGGCAGCAGTCTGGTCGGGGTCGCGGCGGGGCATACGTACCGTGTCTCCGACCTGTGGCGGGGGGTGTTCCTCAACTCCGGGAACGACGCCGTGCATGTGCTGGCCGCCCTGAGCGGGGGCTGGCGCGACACCGCCGTCCGGATGCAGGCCAAGGCCCGTGCCCTGGGCGCCCGCGACACCCATGTGCGCTCGCCCGACGGCTACGACACCTCGGGCCAGGTGTCGTCGGCGTACGACCTCGCGGTGTTCGGCCGGAACGGGCTGCGCAACGCCGACTTCGCCGCGTACTGCGGCACGGCCTACGCGAAGTTCCCGGGCGGGGGCGGCTCTTCGTACGAGATCCAGAACACCAACCGGCTGCTGACCGGGGCCAACGGCGTCGAGCGGTACCGGGGGGTGATCGGCGTCAAGAACGGCTACACCACCAAGGCGGGCAACACCCTGGTCGCCGCCGCGCGCCGGGGCGGGCGCACCCTGGTCGTCACGGTGATGAACCCTCAGGAGGGCGGCGGATACGCCGTCTACGAGGAGGCGCGTTCCCTTCTCGACTGGGGCTTCGGGGCCGCCGGACGCGTCGATCCCGTCGGCTCGCTCGGCACCGTGCGGGCCGTGTCGCAGGCGGGCCCGGCGGCTCCGGCGGCACTGCCGGCGTCCGTGTCCGCGCCGGTTCCGGTTCCGGTTCCGGTGGCCGCCACCGTGACGTCCGACGGCGGGCCGGGCTGGCCGGAGACCTGGACGATCGTCGGAGCGGCCGTGCTGGGCGCCGGGGCGGTGTCGCTGCTGTTGCGGATCATGGGCGTGAAGCGGGTCTGACCGGCGGGGTCCACCGGCAGCCACAGCAGCAGCCCGAGCGTGACCCAGACGTACGCGCTGCCGCCGACGAAGCCGTCGACACCGGACCCGTCGTCGATCCACAGCCACACCACGCTCGTGCACAGCACCGCGTACAGAGCGGCCGTCACGCGCGCGTGCCCGTCGCGCAGCAGGACGGCGAACGACGGCAGCAGCCAGACGAGATGGTGCACCCAGGTGATCGGGCTGACCAGGCACGCGGTCAGCCCGGTGAGGGCGAACGCGGCCCACCAGTCCCCCGCCGCGACCGCCCGGCGGGCCCGCCAGACCCAGA